>NZ_CP044972.1:3701538-4010000 GCF_010104355.1 Hydrogenophaga sp. PBL-H3 | reverse complement strand
TGGAGGTATCAGAAGTGCGAATGCTGACATGAGTAGCGTTAAAGGGGGTGAAAAGCCCCCTCGCCGTAAGCGCAAGGTTTCCTACGCAACGTTCATCGGCGTAGGGTGAGTCGGCCCCTAAGGCGAGGCAGAGATGCGTAGCTGATGGGAAACAGGTCAATATTCCTGTACCGATTACAAGTGCGATGTGGGGACGGATCTTAATAGGTTATCCGGCTGTTGGATGTGCCGGTTTAGACAGATGTAGGCGACACGTAGGCAAATCCGCGTGTCATATACCGAGGCTGTTGATCGAGCGAGCTTGCTCGCGAAGTAACTGAACGAGGTCCCAGGAAAAGCCACTAAGCTTCAGCTTGTAATTGACCGTACCGCAAACCGACACTGGTGCGCGAGATGAGTATTCTAAGGCGCTTGAGAGAACTCAGGAGAAGGAACTCGGCAAATTGACACCGTAACTTCGGAAGAAGGTGTGCCCTAGTAGTGTGATGAGAACATCTGAGCACGAATGGGTTGCAAAAAATTGGTGGCTGCGACTGTTTATTAAAAACACAGCACTCTGCAAACACGAAAGTGGACGTATAGGGTGTGACGCCTGCCCGGTGCTGGAAGATTAATTGATGGGGTGCAAGCTCTTGATCGAAGTCCCAGTAAACGGCGGCCGTAACTATAACGGTCCTAAGGTAGCGAAATTCCTTGTCGGGTAAGTTCCGACCTGCACGAATGGCGTAACGATGGCCACACTGTCTCCTCCTGAGACTCAGCGAAGTTGAAATGTTTGTGATGATGCAATCTCCCCGCGGAAAGACGGAAAGACCCCATGAACCTTTACTGTAGCTTTGTATTGGACTTTGAACAGATCTGTGTAGGATAGGTGGGAGGCTTTGAAGCAGGGTCGCTAGATCTTGTGGAGCCAACGTTGAAATACCACCCTGGTGTGTTTGAGGTTCTAACCTAGGTCCATTATCTGGATCGGGGACAGTGCATGGTAGGCAGTTTGACTGGGGCGGTCTCCTCCCAAAGTGTAACGGAGGAGTTCGAAGGTACGCTAGGTACGGTCGGACATCGTGCTAATAGTGCAATGGCATAAGCGTGCTTAACTGCGAGACTGACAAGTCGAGCAGATGCGAAAGCAGGACATAGTGATCCGGTGGTTCTGTATGGAAGGGCCATCGCTCAACGGATAAAAGGTACTCTGGGGATAACAGGCTGATACCGCCCAAGAGTTCATATCGACGGCGGTGTTTGGCACCTCGATGTCGGCTCATCTCATCCTGGGGCTGTAGCCGGTCCCAAGGGTATGGCTGTTCGCCATTTAAAGAGGTACGTGAGCTGGGTTTAAAACGTCGTGAGACAGTTTGGTCCCTATCTTCCGTGGGCGCTGCAGATTTGAGGAAGCCTGCTCCTAGTACGAGAGGACCGGAGTGGACGCACCTCTGGTGTACCGGTTGTCACGCCAGTGGCATTGCCGGGTAGCTAAGTGCGGAAGAGATAACCGCTGAAAGCATCTAAGCGGGAAACTCGTTCCAAGATGAGATCTGCCGGGGCCTTGAGCCCCCTAAAGAGTCGTTCAAGACCAGGACGTTGATAGGTCAGGTGTGGAAGCGCAGTAATGCGTTAAGCTAACTGATACTAATTGCTCGTGAGGCTTGACCCTATAACTTTGATAAAATCTCAAAGTCAAATGTCATACGACAGAAATGTCATGTGTATGCCGATTTGAATCGATACGTCGATTCAGCTCGTTGGCAGCAATCAAAAAATCAGCTGATTCGAAGCTCTATGAATTCGTTCGGGCTGTGCGCGTGCACAGTCAGGACAACAAGTTATGCCTGACGACCATAGCGAGGTGGTACCACTCCTTCCCATCCCGAACAGGACAGTGAAACGCCTTTGCGCCGATGATAGTGCGGGTTCCCGTGTGAAAGTAGGTCATCGTCAGGCTCTTACCCAGCCCCCCAAACCCCCTCGTGCCTCCAGGTGCCTGGGGGTTTGGGCTTTATGGCGGCAAATGTTCTGTGGTCCTTCGATCGCATTCTCCGCATTCAGGCGTTGTAGATGTGACCCGATTCCAGACGCAGTGCACGACTGGAGTTCAGTTCGTCTAGCAAGGTCTGGAGCGAGTCTTCAAGAGATGGTTCGTTGGCGAAAGTGGTGCGTTGTTCAATGATCGAGATGTAAGGCGTGGTCTTGTACCAATGAAGCAAGTCTTCAAAGGACACGGACTGCCATTCCAGAAGCTTGAACTTGATCAGCACCTTCAGCGCGTGCCGTCGGTGCTTGGCCGGATGGCGCACGAACTGATCAAGGCGACTACGGGCTCGCTGCAGGGCTCCCCTGATATCGAAAAAGACAGCTCCATGGCCGGGGATGACGACGCTGGGAGCCAAGCTTGCTATCAGATCCAACGTGGCGGATACGTCGTCGAAGGCATCGGTGCCTTCAAGTTCCGGGAAAACGATGCCAAATCCGTTCCCCCACAAGGCATCTGCCGAGATGAGGATTCCAGACTCGCGCTGAAACAGGATCACCGAATGGGGATCGTGCCCTTTCGCGGCGTGAATTTCCCAACCGTCACGTCCCAACTGAATGCTCTTGCCAGGCCTCAAGGTTCCTTGGTGCTTGAACGCTGGGCATGATTGGCCTGTGGGTTCGTAAGTCAACGCGACAGGGTCCCAATCTGCAACCGAGCCCGCTTGTCCCGGAGGAATCAGTGTTTGCAGTTGAGGAAACGCGTCCTGCAGAGAGGCATTTCCCCCGCAATGATCGCTGTGCAGGTGCGTGTTCAGTAGAAGGTCCAGCGGGCGGCCTTTCAGCGCCCCTTGCACAAGCGAGACAGTTTGACGGGAATGAATGCAATACCCGGAGTCAACGAGTGAGCTCGGACCGTCGCCCATGAGCAGCACGTTGTTTGACGAAAGCCAGCCGCGCTCGAAGACCGTGATTCCCTGGGCGGCCAGGCTGGCTGCTACCGTGCTCTTGTCGTGCGAGGCGATCATGCTGGCGGATCTCGTTCTGAGGGAGTTCAGTTGGGCTGGGCGCTGCGCCGTTTGACTCAGTTGCTGCTGGTCAACTCACGGGTTAGTGCTTCGCTGCAAGCGTCCATGGGTTGCTCGAAGAAGGCCTGCACCCAGCGGGACTCGCGTTCATTGATCGCGTTCAGGAACGGTCGTGCATCGCCCAGGCTTGAGAACGCATCGAAACCGCTTTCCAGAAAGTGCTGAAGGACGTCAAGACCGGCCACACGCGCTGGATTGCGCATCATGCGAAGGCCAAGGCGCAGGCTCTTCATGCGCGTGAGCCGCTGCAATTCAAGTCCCATGTGTTGAATGACCGTCAGCTGCCGCTCGCGGGACTCTCTGGAGTTGGTCAGGCGCCAGCTCAAGATATAGCGGGTCGCTGCAGGTAAGCCAGGATCAAGCGTCTGCCAGTGGGTGGCCAGCTTCTGGTCAAGCACTTCAGTCAGCGCGTGGGTCTCGGCGAGATCCACTGCGAGTTGGGCCACCGCCTCTGGAAACAAACGCTCAAGGGCTCCAGCGATTCGCGAGAACTGGGCGTCACGTTGGACGAAATCGTGTACGCCATAAAGCTCGTCCAGAAAGAATCGGGTGGCCGGTGCGTACCGCGGATGCTGCAAGAAGTCGGAATAGGTCGCTCGAAATCGATGGGCTTGCAGCAACTTGACTTCGTCGACAGCCGACTGCCAGCCTTCAGTGTGTGCCTGCCGGCGCAACTGATCCACACGCGCAAGATGCGTCCGGATGAGGTCTGCGGCACTGGTGTTCTGGCTCATGGTTAGGCGGGCGACTTGCGAAGAGTCTAGCCCTGTCGCTGCCCTATGAGTGTCGCGCGTGATCGCTTTGTGCGTGCGCAAGGCGGATTGCATGGCGGCCATGCGATAGTTTGGTGATGGAACCCTTGAACACACCCAATCTCTTGGTGCGGACCCACGAGTCACCGTCGACGTTGGCCCGACTGCAACAGGCGATCGTGCTGGGCGCATTGGCGGCGGCCAGTCTATGGCTATGGGCGATGGGGCCACGCTCTGCGGTCTGGGCTGTTGCAGGTGTCGTCTTTGTGTTCCTGGGGTACGCGGCGGTCCTTGCGATTGAAATGGTGGCTGCAGCGGTGGTCAACCGGGGGGACGCAAGCACCCGGGCCCAGGTGTCTCAATGGATCGCCGCCTGGTGGCAAGAGGTGAGGGTGGCTCCGCAGGTGTTTGGCTGGCGGCAGCCCTTCTGCTGGCGGCACATGCCCGACACCGTTGCCGCTTCAGACACCTCCCGTCCCGCGGTGGTCTTGATTCACGGATTTGTTTGCAACCGCGGATTCTGGTTGCCCTGGATGAGGCGGCTGCGCGAACTCCAGGTGCCCTACGTGTCGGTCAACCTGGAGCCGATCTTCGGCTCGATTGACGAGTACGTGCCGCTCGTCGATGCTGCCGTGAACCGCGCGACGGCGCTGACAGGCCGGGCGCCTACGCTCATCTGTCACAGCATGGGCGGGCTGGCGGCGCGGGCGTGGTTGGCCAGCGCCGCAGACGCCAGTGCTCGCATCGACAAGGTCATCACCATCGGATCACCTCACCGCGGCACGTGGCTGGCGCGGTTCAGCCATTTGAACAACGGGCGTCAGATGCGCCACGACGGCGACTGGCAGCAGGCGTTGCTGGCGCGCGAACTGCTTTTGCACCCGCAGCGCAACACGGGGCGCTTCGTCTGTTGGTACAGCAACACCGACAACATCGTCTTCCCGGCGTCCACTGCTACTTTGCCCGGCGCTGACAACCGCCTCGTGCCCGGCGCAGCGCACGTCGCGCTGGCGTTTCACCCCAGGGTGATGAACGAGTCGCTTGCGATGGTCGCGTCGGCCCCGAGTTCACCAAGCGAGCGCACCGTCTCGTAGAGCGGTGCGAAGTCGGGCGCGGTCATATCGAACAGCTGTTCGAAGCTGTCGATGACGAAGTAGGTGGCCTGGTAGTCGTCGATCTTGTAGCGCGTGCGCATGCAGCGCAGCAGGTCCAGCGCGATGCGCCGTGGCTTGGGGCTGGTGACGCTGTGGCGCAGCTCGCCTGACGAACTCAGGATGCCAGCGCCATAAGCCCGCAGCCCGTTGGCCTGGCGGATCAGGCCGAATTCGATGGTGTACCAATACAGCCGCGAAAGCAGTTCGCCCGCGCCCAGGTCGTGCGCCTTCAGGCCCCCGACGCCGTAGCGCTGCACGTAGTCGGCGAACACCGGATTGAACAGCAGCGGCACGTGGCCGAACAGGTCGTGAAACACGTCGGGCTCAACGATGTAGTCGAACTCTTCCGGATTGCGAATCCAGTCGGTGACGGGGAAGCGCCGGTGGGCGAGAAGATCGAAAAAGGGGCGCTCCGGAATGAGGCCAGGCACCGCCACCAACTCCCAGCCGGTCGCGGACCGAAGTCGAACGTTGATTTCCTCGAAGCGGGGAATGTGATCCTTGATGCCCAGCGAGGGGAGGGCTTCGATGAAGGCGTCGCATGCCAGGCCGGGCAACAGCGCGGTCTGGCGCTCGTAGAGGCGGCGATAGGTGTCGTGGTCGGCCGCGGTGTACGAGGCCCAGTTTTGCGGGCAGGTGTAGTCGGCCAGCGCGCGCGAGTAGTCACCGCGCGGTGGACGCTCGCTGGCACCATACACAACGGGTTCAACGGCCATGGCGTGCGCCCTCAGGCCTTGAGCACGCCGCGGCGCACCTGGTCGAGTTCCATGGTCTCGAAGAGCGCCTTGAAGTTGCCCTCACCGAAGCCCTGGTTGCCCTTGCGCTGGATGAACTCGAAGAAGATCGGGCCCAGCTGGTTCTCGCTGAAGATCTGCAGCAGCAGTTCACCAGGCGCGCCATCCACCAGGATGTTGCGCTGCTTCAGCGCCTCCACATTTTCACTGTGGTTGGGGATGCGCTTGGGCAGCAGCTCGTAGTAGGTCTCGCTGGTGTTGAGCAGCTTCACGCCGCTGAGCTCCAGCGCGTCCACCGTGTCGTACAGGTTGGTCGAGCCCATGGCGATGTGCTGGATCCCCTCGCCGTGGTACCGGTCCAGGTACTCCTGGATCTGTCCCGCCTTCTCGTTGCCTTCTTCGTTGATCGGGATGCGGATCTTGCCGCAAGGACTGGTCATGGCCTTGCTCTTCACGCCGGTGGCCTGGCCCTCGATGTCGAAGTAGCGCACCTCGCGGAAGTTGAACAGGCGCTCGTAGAAGCCTGCCCACTCGTCCATGCGGCCGCGGTGCACGTTGTGCGTGAGGTGGTCGATGTAGGTCAGGCCATGGCCTGCGGGGTTGAGCTCGGCACCGGGCAGCGGCTCGAAGTCCACGTCGAAGAAGCCGATGTTGCCGATGTCGCCCTCTTTGGTGCCGTTTTTGCCGCGCCAGCGGTCGATGAAATAGATGATGGAGTCGCCGATGCCCTTGATGGCCGGGATGTTCAGTTCGCCCGGGCCGGCCGACTGCGCGTAGCCCCAGGCGCCGAGCGCAATCGCACGCTCGTAAGCGGCCTTGGCGTCGCGCACGCGGAAGGCGATCGCGCACACGCTGGGGCCATGCAAACGCGCGAAGCGCTGCGCGAAGCTGTCGGGCTCGGCATTGATGATGAAGTTGATCTCGCCCTGGCGGTACAGCGTCACGGCCTTGTGCCGGTGCTTCGCGATCGGCTTGAAGCCCATGCGCTCGAACAGCGCACCCATGGCCACCGGGTCGGGCGCGGCGTATTCGATGAACTCGAAACCGTCGGTGCCCATGGGGTTCTCCCATTCGGTCGCGGCGGTCTGGACGGCGGTGGGCAGGGCTGAGTTCATGGCGGTCTCCGGTGGCGTGGGGGGATGCGCCACTGTATCGGTGCAGCGTGTCACGAATCCGGCGTTTTAGGGCGCTTCTCTTGTCCTCATTGCAGGAAACCTGCATAATTCGCCGTATGGAAGCACTGGACAAGCTTGATCGGCACATTTTGCGCAGCCTGCAGGCCGATGGCCGCGCCACCTACGACCAGATCGCCGAGGCGGTGGGCCTGTCGCCCAGCGCTGTGCTGAGGCGCGTGCGACGGCTCGAAGAGGCGCACGTGATCGACCGCTATGTGGCCCTGGTGCGTCCGGAAGCCGTGGGGTTGGGTCTCACAGCCTACGTGAGCGTGCGCCTGGAAAAACACACCGGAAGCGCCAAGCGCAACCCGATGGACCTGTTTCGCGCCAGCGTGCTGGCCTGGCCCGAAGTGGTGGAATGCGCGGCACTCACCGGGGAGATGGACTTTCAGTTGCGGTTGGTGGTGGCCGACATGGCCGCCTACTCGCGCTTCATCATGGAGACCTTGCTCAAACACCCCAGCGTGCAGGACTGCAAGACCAGTTTCGTGATGGACAGAGTGAAAAGCACGACCGCCTTGCCGCTTTAGATCTCGGCCCGGGGCGACCGGCGGTCGCTCGCCGCCCGCCCATCGGGATTCTGCGGGTTTAGGGATGTCAGTCCTTGTCGATATAGGGATAACCCGTACAGTTCAGCCATGGTCGATTCCGCTCGCTGGTTCAAGTCTGCAACGCCGCCCGCTCAAGGTGCGGCCAGCCCAGCCGTGCCCGCGCCGGCAGGTGCCGCGCGTGTAGCCGATGACCGTGCGTTCCCGTCCACCAGTGTCGTGGTGCCCATCCGCTCAATCGGCCCGGGCCAACGCGACCGCATCCTGGGCCACCTGCTGGCGCTGGAGCCGCACGATCGGTACCTGCGTTTTGGTTACGCCGCCAACGAAGAGCAGATCACCCGCTATGTAGATCAGCTCAATTTCGAGCGAGACGAACTCTTCGGCATCTTCAACCGCAATCTCGACCTGATCGCCATGGCCCACCTGGCCTTCTCGATCGATCCGCAGTACACCAGCTGTGCCGAATTCGGCGTGTCGGTGGCCAAGAGCGCACGCGGACGCGGCTATGGAAGTCGGTTGTTCGAGCGCGCGGTCATGCACGCGCGCAACGAAGGCGTGACGCAGCTGTTCATCCATGCCTTGTCGGAGAACACCGCCATGCTCAAGATAGCGCGCCATGCCGGCGCGATCATCGAGCGCGACGGCTCCGAGTCGGAAGCCCACCTGCGTCTGCCGCCGGCCGATTTTGACTCGCGCGTGACCGAGATGGTCAACCAGCAGGTGGCCCTCACCGACTACCACCTCAAGGCCCAGGCCAAACAGTTCTGGAGTGTGCTGGCCATGTTGCAAGACATTCGCCAAGGCGTGCGCGAAGCTCGCGAACGGGTCCGCGGCTGACACGCACGGTGGTGCCTTGGCGGCTTGGCGGCTTGGCCGCATTTTTGCTTTGGATCACCCGCTTGGGGTATCCTTTCGCACCGTTACAACCCCCCCAACCTTCAGTGGCCGAATCCCCTCCCAGTAGTGGGCCGCAGCGCAGCCTGCGGCATGCCGACAAACGTGGTTTCCTGCAAAAGCTCGCGGAGTTCATTCACCCCGGGCCGGATTCCAAGGACGAACTGATCGAGACCCTCGCCGATGCCGAGGACAACGACATCATCAACGCCGAGTCGCGGGTGATGCTCGAAGGCGTGATCCGCATCGCCGACATGACCGCTGGCGACGTGATGGTGGCCACACCGCGCATGGATGTGCTGGACATCGATGCGCCCTTTGACCAGTTGCTTCATCTGGTCATCGACACCGCGCACTCGCGTTTCCCGGTCTTTGAAGGTGAGCGCGAAAACATCATCGGCATCTTGCTGGCCAAGGACCTGCTCAAGCTGCAGCGTGCACCCGAGCTCAACATCCGAGCCCTGCTTCGCCCCGCCACCTTTGTTCCCGAGACCAAGGGGCTCAACGACCTCTTGCGCGAGTTCCGCGGCAACCGCAACCACCTGGCCATCGTGATCGACGAGTTCGGCCGCGTGGCTGGCCTCATCACCATCGAAGACGTGCTGGAAGAAATCGTCGGCGAGATCGAAGACGAATTCGACGTGGCCGAAGACGAAGGCGACATCTTCGGTCTGGCCGACAGCACCTGGCGCGTGAGCGGCGACACGCCGATCGAACGCATCAACGAATCCTTTGGCCTGAAGCTCCCGGAAGACGACTTCGACACCATCGGCGGCATGATCGCCCACGCCATGGGCCACGTGCCCAAGCGCGGCGAAGTCCACGAGCTCGAAGGCCTTCGCTTCACGGTGCTGCACACCAAGGGTGGAGCGGTGAAGTGGTTCAAGGTCGCGCCCATTCCGGCCGAGCCCTGAAGCCGCCCGGTCTATGCGCAGCCTGTTCGGATCGCTTCACACGCCGTCGAGCTTCAACCCGATGAGCCGCCGCCCTCCGGGGCGCAGTGCCCGAGGCAGCGGGTATTTCTGGTGGTGGATCTGCCTGGCGGGTGGTGTGTTGCAGGCGGCCTCCGTGGCATGGCCGTTCTCCGACTGGAGCTTGCCGGGCATGAGCGCTGGCCAGCCCAGTGGTTTCTGGCAGATCGTCTCGCTGTCCATGTTGGTGCTCGCCTTGCAGTACGCCACGCGCGTGGGGCAAGCGGCTTGGCGGGGCTGGGTGTTCTCCACCGCCTGGCTGTCCGGCACATTCTGGTGGTTGTTCATTTCGCTGCACACCTACGGGGGGCTGCCCGCCTGGCTGGCGGTGCTGGCGGTGGTGACGCTGGCGGGCTTGCTCTCCGTTTACTACGCCGTTGCCGTGGGCTTGTTGTGCAGTTGGGCCCCGGTCTCGCGCACGGCACAGGCGCTGTTGTTTGCATCGCTCTGGACCTTGGCCGAGCTGGCGCGTGGCCACTGGTTCACCGGTTTTCCGTGGGGTGCCGGTGGGTACGCGCAGGTGGACCTGATGGCGCCCTGGGCGCCGCTGGTGGGTGTCTATGGCATGGGTTTTCTGGCTGCGGTCCTGGCCTACGCGCTGGCCTCGCTGATTTCGGGTTTGTGGCGGCGCCTGAGCACCTGGATGGTGTCGCCGGTGAGCCTTCCGGTCGCGCGCCCCGCCACAGGCGCGCGCAGCGGTGCGCCCGGCACACGCGTGCAGGCGCGCGTGGTGCCCGGGCTCAGGGACGGCTGGTGGGGGTTGGTGCGCACAGGTCTCCTGCTGCTGGCGGTGGGGGGCCTGCTCCTGAGCATGGTGGGCGGTGGTCAGGCCTGGCGAAACCTGGGCCAGCGCGGGACCGCCAGCGCCGGTGAGCTGCGGGTGTGGCTGCTGCAAGGCAACATCCCCCAGGATCAGAAATTCGAACCCGGTACCGGCATCGCCCAGGCCTTGTCCTGGTACCCACAACAGATCGGTCTGGCGGTGGAGGCCGCGCGCACCAACCCGACCACCGGGCCGCAACTGGTGGTGGCGCCCGAAACCGCCATTCCGCTGCTGCCCAGCCAGTTGGGCGCCGAGTTCTGGAAGCCGTTGCTGGGAGGGCTGGCTGGGCAAGCGGCCGGTGGCACCAGTGCGTTGATCGGCCTGCCGCTGGGCAGCATGGAGCAGGGCTACACCAACTCGGTCTGGGGCTTGAGCCCGGGCGCAGCGGCGCGAGCCCGCGACAGGCTCGAGCTGCCCGGCGCACTGGGCGCGGGCATCTACCGCTACGACAAGAACCACCTGGTGCCGTTCGGCGAATTCATTCCGCCGCTGTTTCGCTGGTTCACCGATCTGATGAACATCCCCCTGGGTGACTTCAATCGAGGTGGCCTGGCCCAGCCTTCGTGGGCGGTTGCCGGACAGCGCATTGCGCCCAACATCTGTTTTGAAGACCTGTTTGGTGAAGAGCTGGCGGCGTCGTTCGGCAGTGACGTCACCGCCCCCACCGTGTTGATCAACCTGAGCAACATCGCCTGGTTTGGCAATTCGGTGGCCATCGACCAGCACCTGCAGATTTCCCGGCTGCGCGCCATGGAGCTGGGCCGCCCCATGCTGCGGGCGACCAACACCGGGGCCACGGCCGTGATCGACCACACGGGCGTGGTGACGCACCTGCTGGAGCGGCTCACGCGCGGCCGGCTGGAAGCCACCGTGCAAGGGCGCAGCGGCATCACGCCCTACGCTCAGTGGACCGCGCGCTGGGGCCTGATGCCGCTGTGGATCGGTTGCCTCATGCTGGTGCTGGTCATCGCCTCGCTGCGCAGCCTGGGCCGCCGCGGCGGACGCACCCGCCGGCGCTGAGCGCACGCGGGGTGCATCAGCCATTCGACAGGAATCGCTCACCAGTCCATCAAACGCCGCGCCGGATGCCTTGGTACAACTCAAGGCCCCCCAGCATGTTGGCGGGGAATCCTTGAGGGAGCTCTCCATGGCGTCATCCATTCCGTTCGACCATCCCTCGCTGGTGCTGGGGCACGTCGTCAACACCGAGCTGCTCAGCCGGCTGGAGAAGATCGCAGGCCTGCAGGCCAAAACCGATGCCGCATTCGAGCGCATGAACTCGTTCATTGCCATGCGGCGCGGGCTGAGCATGACGATCAACGAGCTGGTCAGCCTGGGTGTGGACATCACCGACCTCAAGGCCCGGATCGTGGAGCTGAACACACACGTGAGCGACGCCGCGCGCGACTACATGACGACGCGCATCACCAACGACACCGGCGTGCAGCAGTTGCGCGAAGAGGTGGCGGCCATCGAAAACGTGACGGGACTGGAAAGTCCGCTGGACTTCACGGGTGTGACGGTCGAGCGGCTGCCGCTGGCTTCAGACTCGATCAAGATTGATCTGCAGTACTTTTCGTATGGCAGCAACGACGACAGCAGCGCGACGGCGATCTCCAACATCGAGAGCGCGATCCGGGAGTCGACGGCGGCGCTGGGCTCCGCAGCGCGGGATGTGCCCAAAGCCGCTGCGGCGCAGGTGCATCAACAGCTCAAGAGCCACAGCCTCGTCGGCACGATCGTGATCACCGCCAGTGCGACCCACCGCTCCTCGGCCATGCTGCAGCCGCTCACGCTCGACGTGGACAAGGCGGTGGACGTGTGGAACAACGTGCACAGCGCAGCGGGCGAAGGCATCAACACCACCGATCTGGCCTCGATGATCAAGATCTCGGAAGCGCAGGGCACCGACGTAGATGCCAACAACCTCACCTTGCTCACGGGCGCGAACTATGGCTCCAGCTTCATCGGCATGGTGCACATGGTCAACAACGAAGTGACCGGCACCGGCCTGGACGCCGATCAGGAAGATGCGATGCAGGAACAGCTGCGCATGGGCGGCTGGCTCAAGGCGGCCACGGGCGGCTTCGGTGTGGACGAATCGGTGCTCGACAACGTGCGCAAGCTGCTCAGCACGCAAAACGTCTCCAGCCACGTCAACCTCATCGTGCTCGGCAGCGTGCCGTCGCTGGTGTCGTCCCAGCTGCGCATGGGCGTGGCGACCTTGCTCGACGACCCGCAACGCGCGGGCGCCAGCGTTCAGGGCCAGCCGCACGAATCGCGCCAGACGTCGAGCTCCCTGGCCGAGAAGTCGCTCAAGGGCGGCCAGCAGGCGGCCATGCAGAGTGGCCTGACGCAAAGCGTCATCCAGGGCCTGGGCGCTATCGACCACGGCAGCAACAAGATCGTTGACCTCAACACCTTGATGAACGCCTTCGACAACTACATCACCCAGGCCTCAAGCGACAAATCGGTGGGCATTCCGATCAGCTTCTTCTTCAAGAAGATCTCCAAGGCCCACATCGCCCGCTTGTGGCTCGACAAGTACTTCGCCATGGCCAAAACCAAGGGTGAACCGGCCGCCGCCAAAAACGCGCCGGGGAAGTGACCGGGCGCGCCCGGCCAGGTGGGGCGCGCCCGTAAAATCCGGGGTTTGCGCAGCCGTGGTCGGCGCGCTCCCTCTTCCTTCTGCGCGACCCCCGCGCCAGCTCCATGTTGACCTTCCAGCAAATCATCCTGACCTTGCAGTCCTATTGGGACAAGCAAGGCTGCGCCCTGCTCCAGCCCTACGACATGGAAGTGGGTGCTGGCACCAGCCACACCGCCACCTTCCTGCGCGCGCTCGGCCCAGAGCCCTGGAAGGCCGCCTACGTGCAGCCCAGCCGCCGCCCCAAAGATGGCCGCTACGGCGAGAACCCCAACCGCCTGCAGCACTACTACCAATACCAGGTGGTCTTGAAGCCCGCACCCAGCAACATCCTGGAGCTCTACCTCGGCAGCCTGGAAGCCCTGGGCTTCGACCTGAAGAAGAACGACATCCGCTTTGTGGAAGACGACTGGGAGAACCCCACGCTGGGCGCCTGGGGCCTGGGCTGGGAGGTGTGGCTCAACGGCATGGAAGTGACGCAGTTCACCTATTTCCAGCAGGTCGGCGGCATCGACTGCAAGCCCATCACCGGCGAGATCACCTACGGCCTGGAGCGCCTGGCCATGTACCTGCAGGGCGTGGACAACGTCTACAACCTCAAATGGACCGACACGCTGAGCTACGGTGATGTCTACTTGCAGAACGAGAAGGAACAGTCGGCCTACAACTTCGAGCACTCGGACGCCGACTTCCTGTTCACCGCCTTCGCCGCGCACGAGAAACAGGCCAAACACCTGATGGAGCAGCAGCTCGCGCTGCCCGCCTATGAGCAGGTCTTGAAGTGCGCGCACAGCTTCAACCTGCTGGACGCGCGCGGCGCCATCAGCGTGACCGAGCGTGCCGCCTACATCGGCCGCATCCGCAACCTCGCGCGCGGCGTGGCCCAGAGCTACTACGAGAGCCGCGAGCGCCTGGGCTTCCCCATGGCGCCGCGCGAGTGGGTGGACCAGATGGTGAAGAAGGCCGCGTGAGCGCCCGGAGAAAGAACAAGAATGACCGCACAGAACCTGCTCGTTGAACTGTTTGTTGAAGAACTGCCCCCCAAGGCATTGAAGAAACTCGGCGACGCCTTCGCCACCGTGCTGGCCGACCAGCTCAAGGCCCAGGGCCTGGCGCCGACGGACGCGGTGGTGACCGCCTTTGCCTCGCCGCGCCGGCTCGCCGCGCACGTCAGTGGTGTGCTGGCGCGCGCGGCCGACAAGGCCGTGTCGCAAAAACTCATGCCGGTGAATGTGGGTCTGGACGCCAGCGGCCAGCCCACTCCCGCGCTGCTCAAGCGCCTGGGCGCGCTCGGCGCCGATGCGTCAGCGGTGGCCGGCCTCAAGCGTGCGCCCGACGGCAAGGCCGAGGCGCTGTTTTTTGAAAGCGTGGCGCCCGGCGCAGCTTTGGCCGCAGGCCTGCAGAAAGCGCTGGACGAGGCCCTGGCCAAGTTGCCCATCCCCAAGGTCATGAGCTACCAGCTAGAGACCGATTGCGAACTGCCCGGCTGGAGCAGCGTGCATTTCGTGCGGCCGGCGCACGGGCTCGTGGCTTTGCACGGCAGCAGCGTCGTGCCGGTGAAGGCGCTGGGGCTGAGCTCGGGCAACAGCACACAAGGCCACCGTTTTGAAGCGGCGGTATCGCCCGTGGTTCTGAAGGACGCCGACAGCTACGCCGCCACGCTGGTGAAAGACGGCGCCGTGATCGCCTCGTTCGCCGAGCGCAAAGCCGAGATCGCGCGTCAACTCGCAGCAGCCGCCGCGAAGGTGGGTGGGGGCTGCCAGCCCATTGAAGACGATGCGCTGCTCGACGAAGTGACCGCGCTGGTCGAGCGGCCCAATGTGCTGATCTGTGAGTTTGAAAAGCAGTTCCTCGGCGTGCCGCAGGAATGCCTGATCCTCACGATGAAGGCCAACCAGAAATACTTTCCGCTGCTCGACGCGGCCGGCAAGCTGACGAACCAGTTCCTGGTGGTCAGCAACATCAGCCCCGCCGATGCGAGCGCGGTGATCGGCGGCAACGAGCGCGTGGTGCGTCCGCGCCTGGCCGATGCGAAGTTCTTTTTCGACCAGGACCGCAAAAAGACGCTGGCCTCGCGCGTTGAAGGCCTGGGCAAGGTGGTCTATCACAACAAGCTGGGCACGCAGGGTGAGCGTACGGAGCGGGTGCGCGCAATTGCGCGTGCGATTGGCCAGCAGCTTGGTGGTGATGTGCTCGCCAAGAGCGCCGACACCGCAGCCCAACTCGCCAAGACCGACCTGCTCACCGACATGGTGGGTGAGTTCCCCGAGCTGCAAGGCATCATGGGCGGCTACTACGCGCGCCACGACGGCCTGACCGACGACATCGCGTTTGCGATCGAGGACCACTACCGCCCGCGTTTTGCCGGCGACGAGCTGCCGCGCAGCATGGCGGGTGTGGTGGTCGCGCTGGCCGACAAGCTGGAGACGCTGGTCGGCATGTTCGGTATCGGCAACGTGCCCACCGGAGACAAGGACCCGTTTGCGTTGCGGCGGCATGCCTTGGGCGTGATTCGCATGTTGATCGAGAAGGACCTGTCGCTGGAGCTGCCCAGGTTGCTCGATGCGTGTTACGGCGCGTTTGGCGACAAACTCCCAGCCGTTCGGACCGAGCCTGTCGAAGCCCTCGCCAGCTTCATCTACGACCGCCTGGCCGGCAGCCTGCGCGAGCAGGGTGGTACCGCGCAGGAAGTCGACGCCGTGCTCGCCTTGAAGCCCCAGCGCCTGAGCGACGTGCCCAAGCGCCTCGCCGCCGTGCGCGCCTTCGCCGCGCTCCCCGAAGCTCCCGCACTCGCCGCCGCCAACAAACGCATCGGCAACATCCTGAAGAAGTCGGAAGGCGAGGGCGCTGCCGTCCAGCAAGCGCTGCTGGTCGAGCCCGCCGAACAAGCTCTCTTCGCTGCCATGCAGACCACCGTGCCGACCGCCAACACGAAGTTCGACGCCGGCGACTACACCGCCAGCCTGCAAGCGCTTGCCGCCCTGCGTGCACCGGTCGATGCCTTCTTCGACGGCGTCATGGTCAATGCCGACGATCCGGCACTCAAGGCCAACCGCCTCGGCCTGCTCAAGCAACTGCACGACGCCATGAACCGCGTGGCCGACCTGTCGCGCCTGGCTGCATGAAGACCCCCACGCTCCGCCGCTTCGCGGGTCGCTGCCCCCCTGGGGGGCGCGGCCTTGCTTGGGGCGGCCCTGCGCTGCGTCCCTCCTCCGGAAGCCACCCATGAAACTCGTCATCCTCGACCGCGACGGCACGCTCAACCGCAGCCGCGACGACTACGTCGCCTCGCCGGACGAGTGGGAAGCGCTGCCCGGTGCGCTGGAAGCGGTGGCGCGGCTCAACCAGGGCGGGTGGCGCGTGGTGCTGGCGACCAACCAGTCCGGCATCGGGCGCGGCCTGTTCGACATGGCCTCGCTCAACGCCATCCACGCCAAGATGCACCGCAAGCTCGCGGCCGCCGGGGCACGGGTGGATGCGGTGTTTTTCTGTCCGCACGCGCCCGACGAGGCCTGCGGCTGCCGCAAGCCACTGCCGGGTCTGTTCACCCAGATCGGCGAGCGGTATGGCGTCTCGCTGGCGTCGGTGCCTGCTGCGGGCAACGCGCTGCGGCATGTGAAGGGCGCAGCGGCCGCGGGATGTCCGGCGCATTTGCTGCTCACGGGCCAGTCCGAGCATTTGCGCGATCGTCTGGGGCTGGGCCTGGGCGCTGATCTCACCGCGCTCGCGCCCGACCTGCCGCCCGGCACCCACACACACGACGACCTCGGCGCCTTTGCCGACTGGCTGCTTGCGCAGTCCACGAACTGAACGGCCTCCATGTTTCTCCTCAACCTCTTGCGCTCGATCCTGCACACGCTGTTCATGGCGGTGACGGTGGTGCCCTGGGCGCTCGCGGTGCTGATTGCCGCGCCCTTTCTCAACAGCACGCAGATCTACTGGATGTGCGCCGGCTGGCTCAAGCTGGCGGTCAACGGTGGCACTTTCATCCTCGGCATCAAGAACCATGTGATCGGGTTCGAGAACCTGCCGGTGGGAAGCACCGCGCCGGCGGTGTTGCTGGTCAAGCACCAGTCCACCTGGGAGACCTTCTGCATGCCCGCGCTCATGCCGCACCCGCTGGCCTATGTGTTCAAGAAAGAACTGCTCTACGTGCCGTTCTTCGGCTGGGCCATGGGTCGCATGGACATGATCCACATCGATCGCAGCAAACGCGCCCAGGCCTTCAACAGGGTGGTGGAGCAAGGCCAGCGCCTGCTCAACCAGGGCACCTGGGTGATCATGTTTCCCGAGGGCACGCGCATCCCGCGCGGACAGAAGGGCAGCTACAAGAATGGCGGCACGCGCCTGGCGGTGGAGACCGGCGCGCCGGTGATTCCGATCGCCGTGACCTCGGCCAAATGCTGGCCGCGCAAGGCATTCATCAAGCAGCCCGGCACGGTGGAGTTCTCCATCGGCAAGCCGATTCCCAGCGCCGGCCGTGAGCCCGACGAGCTGATGCGCGAGGTCGAGGCGTGGATCGAAGCCGAGATGCGTCGGCTGGACCCGGACGCCTACCCCCAAGGCTGAGCCCCGACATGCAGCGCTTCCTTCAGCTGGCGCTCGATTTCCTCGGTGGTCCCGACCCCGAGCCGCTGCGGCCCGCGCCCCAGCCGCCGGCGGTGGCCGCTGCGCCGGCATTGCCGATGAGCCAGGTGTTTGAGCCCGCGGCCTGGCACCACCCGCGCGCCAACCGGATGCTGCGGCTGGGCTCCTGTGAGGTGGCCTACGAGTTCAAGCGCGGCAAACGCCGCACCATCGGCCTGTCGGTGAGCCCGGACGGCCTGAGCGTGAGCGCGCCGCGCTGGACGCCGGTGGGCGAGGTCGAGGCGCTGCTGCACGACAAGTCGGCCTGGGTGCTGGAGAAACTGCAGAACGCCCGCGAACGCGCCGGCGAAATGGCGCAGGCCCGCATCACCTGGGCCGATGGCGCCGAGTTCGACTACCTGGGGGCGCGCCTGCGCCTGGTGCTCGACCCCGCCCACGGCTTCACGCAGGTGGGAGCGGTGTTCGAGGCCGCTGCCGCGCCCGATGCGCTGGCCACGTTGCGCCTGGGGCTGGCGCGCAACGCGGGTGAGTCGCAGATCCGCGACGCAGCGCAGGCCTGGCTGATGAAGCAGGCCAAGGCCTTGTTCGCCCAGCGGCTGGACCACTTTGCGCCGCAGCTTGGAGTGCGTTACACCAAGCTGCGGCTCTCAAGCGCCGGCACGCGCTGGGGCAGCGCAAGTGCCGACGGCACCATCCGCCTGAACTGGCGGCTGATCCACCTCAAGCTGGAGATGGTGGACTACGTGGTGGTGCACGAACTCAGCCACCTGCACCACATGGACCACAGCCCGCAGTTCTGGGACGTGGTGGCCAGCGTCATGCCCGACCATGCGCAGCGGCGCAAGGCGCTGCGCGGCGCCGCTGTGCCGCTGGGCGAATGACTCGGCGAGTGAGTGGGCGCTTGCGACGGTGATTCCGTTAAGATCGCCGGATGACGTTGACGTAAACGTCAATCACAGGGCACGAACCCATGGCGACGAACCCGACTTACACCATCAGCGATCTGGCGCGCGAGTTCGACCTCACCACCCGCGCCATCCGTTTCTACGAAGACATGGGCCTGCTGCAGCCGCAGCGCGAAGGCCCGGGTGGACGCAACCGGGTCTACACCTCGCGCGACCGCACGCGCCTCAAGCTCACGCTGCGCGCCAAGCGCCTGGGCTTGTCGCTGACTGAAGCCAAAGACATCATCGATATGTACGACAGCCCGCGCGACACCGGTCCGCAGCTGCGCAAGTTCCTCACCGTGCTGGCCGACCACCGCCGCCAGCTCGAAGAGCAGATGGCCGACCTCGTGGCCAACCTCGACGAAGTGAAGGTGCACGAGAAGGAAGCGCGGGCCCTGCTGGGCAAGGTGGAAAAGAAGGCTTGAGTTCATTCACTGGAGTTGCCATGTCCCTGATCGCCCACACCGTCGTTGCCCTGGTTGCGCTGCTGCACGTCTACTTCCTTGTGCTCGAGATGTTCCTGTGGGACAAGCCAGCCGGATTGCGTGCTTTTGGGCAGACGCCCGCGTCGGCCGCGGCCACCAAGGTGCTCGCCGCCAACCAGGGGCTCTACAACGGCTTTCTGGCCGCGGGCCTGCTGTGGGGCTTGTGGCTGGGGCCCGAAGGCTTTGGCGTGAAGGTGTTCTTTTTGTTGTGCGTGCTGGTCGCCGGCCTGTATGGCGCGGCCACCGCGAGCCGCAAGATCCTGTACGTGCAGGCGCTGCCGGCGGCGGTGGGTCTGGTGTTGGTGGTCCTGAGCCGCACGGCCTGAGGCGTCAGCCGGTTTCACCGTCTTCGGTGTGCCGCCACAGCACCCGGCCTTGCCCGGCGTCGTTGATGCGCGCCACCAGTGCAGCGGCGCGAGATTCGGGCACACGCACCGTGGCGTCCACCCCTTCACCGTGCTGCACCTCGGCCAGCATGGCGCCGAAACCATCGAGCTCACGCCGCAGCCAGCCCTCAAGCGCATAAGGCAACACACAACGCAGCACCTGCCAGCGGATCACCGGCACTTTGTCCGCGTTCAACAAGGCCTGGGCCACGCTGTCTGTGTAGGCGCGCACCAGCCCGCCCGCGCCCAGCGGTGTGCCGCCGTAGTAACGTACCACCGTGGCCAGCACACCTTCCAGGTCCTGGTGGCGCAGAACTTCGAGCATCGGCCGTCCGGCTGTGCCACCGGGCTCGCCGTCGTCGTTGGCGGCCGAGTGCCCACCGGCCATGAGCGCCCAGCACACGTGGGTGGCGCCGGGGTGTTCTGCGCGCAGCGCGGCCACCCGCGCCAGGGCCGCCACGCGGTCGGCCACCGGTTCCACGCAGCCGATGAAGTGGCTTTTCTTGAGGATCTGGTCGCTGTGGACCGGGGCGTTCAGGGTGAAGGGCATGGCGGCTCGAGCATAGCCCTGCACCAACGCCTCTGAAATTGACGTTTACGTAAACGTCAACGTAGAATCCAAGGCTCCTTCCACGCACCGAGACCGCCGTGAACCTGCCTACCTTCGAACCTCGAAATCCCGACTTTGAAGCCCGCGTGCGCGAGAGCTTTGCCCGCCAGGCGGCCATGCGCACCCTGGGCGCGACGCTCGCGGTGGTCAAGCCCGGGCAGGTGGAGATCACGCTGCCGTGGGCCGAGCCGCTGACCCAGCAACACGGTTTTCTGCACGCCGGCATGGTCGCCACCGCGCTCGACTCCGCTTGCGGTTACGCCGGGTTCTCACTGATGGCATCCGACGCCGCGGTGCTCACCATCGAGTTCAAGATCAACCTGCTGGCGCCTGCGCAAGGTCAGAGCTTCCGCATGGTCGGCACGGTCATCAAGCCCGGACGCACCGTCACGGTGTGCGAAGGTCAGGCCTGGGCCATCGACGGTGGGCGCGAAAAACTGGTCGCCACCATGGGCTGCACGCTCATGGCCGTGGTTGGCCGCGACAACATCCAGGGCTGAAGCCCGTTCACCCATTCCTTGGAGACACGACCCATGACCAACCTGCCCGGCCTCAATTTCCAGCTCGGCGAAGACATCGACGCATTGCGCGACGCAGTGCGCGACTTCGCGCAGGCCGAGATCGCACCGCGCGCGGCCGAGATCGACCAGAACGACCAGTTCCCCATGGACCTGTGGCGCAAGATGGGCGATCTGGGCGTGCTCGGCATCACCGTGGGCGAAGAGTACGGCGGTGCCAACATGGGCTACCTGGCGCACATGATCGCCATGGAAGAGATCTCGCGCGCCTCGGCCAGCGTGGGTCTCTCGTACGGCGCGCACAGCAACCTGTGCGTGAACCAGATCAAGCGCAACGGCAGCGAGGCCCAGCGCGCCAAATACCTGCCCAAGCTCATCAGCGGCGAACACGTGGGCGCACTCGCCATGAGCGAGCCCGGCGCCGGTTCGGACGTGATCAGCATGAAGCTCAAGGCCGAGGACAAGGGCGGCTACTACCTGCTCAACGGCAGCAAGATGTGGATCACCAACGGGCCTGACGCCGACACCATGGTGGTCTATGCGAAGTCGGAGCCTGAAATGGGTGCGCGGGGGGTGACGGCCTTCATCGTCGAAAAACGCATGAAGGGCTTCAGCACCGCGCAAAAACTCGACAAGCTCGGCATGCGCGGCAGCCACACCGGCGAGATGGTGTTCAACAACGTCGAGGTGCCAGTCGAGAACATCCTGGGCGGCCTCAACAACGGCGCCAGGGTGCTCATGAGCGGCCTGGACTACGAGCGCGCCGTGCTCACCGGCGGGCCGCTGGGGATCATGCAGGCCGTCATGGACAACATCGTCCCCTACATCCACGACCGCAAGCAGTTCGGCCAGAGCATTGGCGAGTTCCAGCTCATCCAGGGCAAGGTGGCCGACATGTACACCGTGCTGCAGGCTGGCCGCTCGTTCGCCTACACGGTGGCCAAAAACCTCGACCTGCTGGGCGCCGAGCACGTGCGCCAGGTGCGCAAGGACTGCGCCTCGGTCATCCTGTGGTGCGCGGAAGAGGCCACGAAAATGGCCGGCAACGGCATCCAGATCTTTGGCGGCAACGGCTACATCAACGAGTACCCGCTGGGCCGCCTGTGGCGCGATGCGAAGCTGTACGAGATCGGTGCCGGCACCAGCGAAATCCGCCGCATGTTGATTGGCCGTGAGCTGTTTGCCGAGACCTGCTGAGACACCACCCGACACCCTAAGATCGCGCCATGACTTCCGAACTCAAAGACCTTTTCGAGCGCAACCGCGTCTGGGCCGCCGACATGGTGGCCGCGCGCCCCGGCTTCTTCACCGACCTGCTGGCCCAGCAGAGCCCGCAGTACATGTGGATCGGCTGCTCCGACAGCCGTGTGCCGGCCAACCAGATCACCGGCCTGGACCCGGGCGAGGTGTTCGTGCACCGCAACGTGGCCAACGTGGTGGTGCCGACCGACCTCAACTGCCTCTCCACCATCCAGTACGCGGTTGACATGCTCAAGGTGCAACACCTCATGGTGGTGGGGCACTACGGCTGTGGTGGCGTGCAGGCCGCGCTGCGCGATGTGCGCGTGGGCCTGGCGGACAACTGGCTTCGCCACATCAAGGACGTGCGCGACCGGCACTCGGCCTTGCTCGAAGCCACACCCGAGCAACACCGCGCCGATGTGTTGTGTGAGCTCAATGCCATCGAGCAGGTGATGAACGTGGCGCAAACCACGGTGGTGCAGGACGCCTGGGCGCGTGGGCAGCCGCTCACGCTGCACGGCTGGGTGTACGGCCTGCGCGACGGCCTGCTGCACGACATGCACATGACGGTGGACAACAAAGAGCAGATCGACGCCGCCTACCGCTCGGCCGTGTCCGGCGTGGGCTCGGTGCGCCAGAGCTGAGCGGCGGCAGCACCCCCCGTTCACGCCCCGACGGGACCGCGCTGCAGATCCACCCATGTTTCCCCAGCGCCTCGACTCGACCCTGGCCTACGCGATTGCCAAGGCCATGATGGACGGCTTCAACCGGCACTACCGGTTGTTCCGCACGGAATCGGCGCGGGCCAAGCACCGCTTCGAAACCCGCGACTGGCTCGGTCAGCAGCGCGCGCAGCGCGAGCGCATCGAGTTCTACGACCTGCGCGTCAAGGAATGCGTGATGCGGCTGACGAAAGAGTTCGGCGCCGACGCGCAGCCCATGGACGTGTGGGAGCAGGTCAAGCTGCATTACATCGGGCTGCTGGTGAACCACCACCAGCCCGAGCTGGCCGAGACCTTCTTCAACTCGGTCACCACCAAGATCCTGCAGCGCGCCTACTTTCAGAACGACTTCATCTTCGTGCGCCCCGCCGTCTCCACCGAGTACATCGAGAACGAGGAACCCAGCGCACGGCCCACCTACCGTTGTTACTACCCCGCGGCCGAGACCATGCAGGACGAGGCGCTGCGCATGCTCCAGGACTTCGACCTGCGCGTGCCGTTTGAAGACCTGGCGCGCGACGCCGGGCTGGTGCTGGATGCGATGAAGCGGCACTTCGACCACGTGAAGCTGCGCGCCAATTTCCAGTTCCAGGTGCTCTCGGGGCTGTTCTTCCGCAACAAGGGTGCGTACGTGGTGGGCAAGATCATCAACGGCTTCCAGGAGGTGCCGTTTGCCCTGCCCATCCTGCACAACACCGACGGCCGGCTGGTGGTGGACGCCGCGCTCTTCGGCGAAGACGACCTGCTGATCCTGTTCAGCTTCGCGCGCGCCACCTTCATGGTCGACATGGAGATACCGAGCGCCTACGTGCAGTTTTTGCGCAGCCTGATGCCGCGCAAACCGCGCGCCGAGTTCTACAACGCGCTGGGCCTGGCCAAGCAGGGCAAGACGCTGTTCTACCGCGACTTCCTCTTCCACATGCGGCACAGCACCGACAAGTTCCGCATCGCGCCCGGCATCAAGGGCATGGTCATGCTGGTGTTCGATCTGCCGAGCTTTCCGTTCGTGTTCAAGGTCATCAAGGACTTCTATCCGCCGCAGAAGGACACCTCGCGCGAGCAGATCCGCGGCAAGTACCTGCTGGTCAAGCAGCACGACCGCGTGGGCCGCATGGCCGACACGCTGGAGTTCTCCGAGGTGGGATTTCCGCGCGACCGGTTCACCGACGAGCTCATCGCCGAGATCCAGAAGTTCGCGCCCAGCCAACTGGAGATCAGCGACCGCGATGGCGATGGCACGACCGAGGTGGTCTTGAAGCACTGCTACATCGAGCGCCGCATGATCCCGCTCAACATCCACCTGCAGGAAGCCTTCGACGCGGGTGCCCATGCGCAGATCGAGCACACGGTCATCGAGTACGGCAACGCCATCAAGGACCTTGTGGCGGCCAACATCTTTCCCGGCGACATGCTGTGGAAGAACTTCGGTATCACCCGCCATGGCAAGGTGGTGTTCTACGACTACGACGAGATCGAGTACATCACCGACTGCAACTTCCGCCGCGTGCCCGCGCCGCGCACCGAAGAAGACGAGATGTCGGGCGAGGTCTGGTACACGGTGCACAAGCACGACGTGTTCCCCGAAACCTTCGGCCCCTTCCTGCTCGGCAACCCCGTGGTGCGCGAGGTGTTCATGAAGCACCACGCCGACCTGCTCGATGCCGCCTTCTGGCAATCACACAAGGAGCGCATTGCCGCCGGCCATGTGTTCGATGTTTTCCCATACGAGCGCGACCGGCGTTTCCTCGCCCACGCGCTGGCCTGACCCCTTCTTCCACCACTTCCAAGGAGATTCACCATGTCCCAAGACGCAATCGTCATCGTCGGCGCCGCCCGCACCCCCATGGGGTCGTTCCAGAGCGACTTCGCAAGCCTCTCGGCCCACGACTTGGGTGGCGTCGCCATCAAAGCGGCGGTGCAGCGCAGCGGCGTGGACCCGGACCAGGTGGACGAGGTGCTGTTCGGCAACTGCCTGATGGCCGGCCAGGGTCAGGCGCCCGCGCGTCAGGCTGCGTTCAAGGGCGGGCTGCCGAAGTCGGCCGGTGCGGTGACGCTGTCCAAGATGTGCGGCTCGGGCATGAAGGCCACCATGCTCGCGCACGACATGATCGCCGCCGGCAGCGCCACCGTGATGGTGGCTGGCGGCATGGAGAGCATGACCAACGCGCCCTACCTGATGCTCAAGGGCCGCGGCGGCTACCGCATGGGCCACGACAAGATCTACGACCACATGATGCTCGACGGCCTGGAGGACGCTTACGAAGCGGGCCGCTCCATGGGCACTTTTGGTGAAGACTGCGCCGCCAAGTACAGCTTCACCCGCGAGCAGCAGGACGCGTTCGCCATCGCCTCCGTCACGCGCGCCAAGGCCGCCACCGAGAGCGGGGCCTTCGCTGCCGAGATCACCCCCGTGACGGTCAAGGACCGCAGCGGCGAGCGTGTGGTGAGCACCGACGAAGGCCCGGGCAAGGTCAAGCTCGACAAGGTGACCAGCCTCAAGCCTGCGTTCAAGAAGGACGGCACCATCACCGCCGCGTCCAGCTCGTCCATCAACGACGGCGCCGCCGCGCTGGTGCTCATGCGCGAGTCCACCGCCAAGGCCCAGGGCCTCAAGCCGCTGGCGCGCATCGTGGCGCACAGCACCCACGCCCAGGAACCCAACTGGTTCGCCACCGCCCCGGTGGGCGCCACGCAGAAGCTGCTGGCCAAGACCGGCTGGAGCGTGGCTGACGTGGATCTGTGGGAGATCAACGAAGCCTTCGCCGTGGTGCCCATGGCGCTCATGACCGAGCTGAGCATTCCGCACGAGAAAGTCAACGTCAACGGCGGAGCGTGCGCGCTGGGCCACCCCATCGGCGCCAGCGGCGCGCGCATTCTGGTCACGCTGCTGCACGCGCTGCAGGCGCGCGGCGGCAGGAAAGGTGTGGCAACCCTGTGCATTGGTGGTGGTGAAGCCACCGCCATGGCGATTGAACTGGTGTAACCCGGACACGACCTGGCCATGCTGAACCAAGACCAACTCATGATCCGCGACGCGGTGCGCAGCTTTGCCCAGGAGCAGCTCTGGCCGCATGCGGCGAAGTGGGACAAGGAGCACCACTTCCCGACCGACGTGCACAAGGGCCTGGCCGAGCTCGGCGCCTACGGCATCTGCGTGCCCGAGGCGCTGGGCGGCGCGGGGCTCGACTACGTGACGCTGGCCGTGGTGCTGGAAGAAATCGCCGCCGGCGACGGCGGCACCAGCACCGCGATCTCGGTCACCAACTGCCCGGTCAACGCGATCCTCATGCGCTACGGCAGCGCGGCCCAGCAGGAACAGTGGCTGCGCCCGCTGGCCGCCGGCCAGATGCTGGGCGTGTTCTGCCTGACCGAGCCGCATGTGGGCTCGGACGCCTCGGCCCTGCGCACGACGGCGACGCGAGAGGGCGACGAATATGTCCTCAACGGCGTCAAGCAGTTCATCACCAGCGGCAAGAACGGGCAGCTCGCGATCGTGATCGCGGTGACCGACAAGGGCGCCGGCAAGAAGGGCATGAGCGCCTTCGTGGTGCCCACCAGCACCCCGGGCTATGTGGTGGCGCGGCTGGAAGACAAACTCGGCCAGCACAGCAGCGACACCGCGCAGATCAATTTCGACCACTGCCGCATCCCGGCCGAGAACCTGATCGGCGCCGAGGGCGAGGGCTACAAGATCGCGTTGTCCGCCTTGGAAGGCGGACGCATCGGCATTGCCGCGCAGAGCATCGGCATGGCGCGCAGCGCGTTTGACTGTGCGCTGGCGTACTCCAAGGACCGCTCAAGCTTCGGCCAGCCGATCTTCAACCACCAGGCGGTGGGGTTTCGATTGGCGGACATGGCCACGCAGATCGAGGCGGCGCGCGCCCTCACGCACCATGCGGCGGCGTTGCGCGATGCGGGTCAGCCTTGTTTGAAGGAAGCTGCGATGGCCAAACTGTTTGCCAGCGAAATGGCCGAGGCGGTTTGTACTGCAGCCATTCAGGTGTTTGGTGGGTACGGTTATGTGAGCGACTTCCCGGTGGAGCGCATCTACCGGGATGTGCGGGTGTGCCAGATTTACGAAGGCACGTCGGACATTCAGAAGATCATCATTGCACGAGGATTGTGACCCCCTGCGCCGCTGACGCGGCTTCCCCCTGGGGGGTGACGCCGCAGGCGGCGCAGGGGGTGTCTTGAGCCGCGGCGCGGGGGGTACCATCCCCCACCATGAACATCATCATCCTGGGCGCAGGCCGAGTCGGAGAGAGCGTCGCCGAGAGCCTGGTCTCCGAGCAGAACGACATCACGGTGATCGACATGGATCCGGCGCGTCTCAGGATGCTGGAGGAGCGGATCGACCTGCGCGGTGTGGTGGGCAACGGCATTCAACCCTCGGTGTTGCGCGAAGCCGGGGCGAAAGACGCCGACATGGTGATCGCCTGCGCCGCCAACGACGAAACCAACCTGGTGGTGTGCAAGGTCGCGCACGACATCTTCAACGTGCCCAGCACCATCGCCCGGCTGCGCTCGCCCGAGTTCGCCGAGGGCGACGAGCTGCTGGGCCGGAACGGCTTCGCGGTGGACCACGTGATCTGCCCTGAAGAGTCGGTCACGCGCTACATCCACCAGCTCATCAGCTACCCCGAAGCCTTGCAGGTGCTGGAATTTGCCGACGGCCGCGCCAGCCTGATCGCCATCCGCGCCACGCATGGGGGTTCGCTCGTGGGCCACACCATCGGTGAATTCCGTGAGCGCTTCCCCCATGCCGAGATGCGCGTGGTGGCGCTGTACCGGCTCGACACCGAGATGGAGGCCACCAAGTCCACGCGCATCCTCGCGGGCGACGAGGTGTTCGTGCTGGCCGACACGCAGAAGATCCGCTATGTGCTGGGGGCCATCCACAACATCGACAAGCCGGTGCGCCGCATCATGATCGCCGGTGGCGGCAAGGTCGGGCTTCGCCTGGCGCGTTCGCTGGAGGGCCAGTGCCAGGTGAAGATCATCGAGCATGACCTCAGGCGCTGCGAGTACCTGGCCAGCCAGGTACCGTCGGGCATGCTGATCCTCAATGGCGATGGCGCTGACGAAGACCTGCTGCTCGAAGAGAGCGTGGGCGAGATGGACATGTTCCTGGCGCTCACCAGCGACGACGAGGACAACATCATGTCGGCCATGCTGGCCAAGCGCATGGGCGCCGGACGGGTGATGGCGTTGATCAACCGCCGCGCTTACGCCGACATGATGCAGGGCAGCACCATCGACATCGCGATTTCGCCGTCGCAGACCGTCATCGGCGAGTTGCTCACGCACCTGCGCCGCGGTGATGTGGCGGCGGTGCACAGCCTGCGCCGGGGTGCGGCCGAGGCGCTCGAAGGCATTGCGCGCGGCGACGTGAAGACCAGCAAGCTGGTGGGCCGCCGCGTTGAAGAGCTCAGGCTGCCCAAGGGGGTGCGCATCGGCATCATCGTGCGCGGCGAGGGACGCAAGTCGGAGGTGCTGATGCCGCACCACGATACGGTGATCCAGGCCGACGACCACATCATCATGTTCATCCCGAACAAGCGCCTCGTGCGCGAGGTCGAGCGCTTGTTCCAGGTGGGCGCCACCTTCTTCGGCTAGACCCGACGTGCACAGCCTGCTGCCCGTGCTCTCGGTGTTCTCGCGCATCTTGCTGGCGTTCGCGCCGGCATTTCTGGTGCCGCTTGGCTGGGCGCTGTTTCTGGACGCACAGGGCCACGCCATGGTGTGGGCCGTGGGCTTCGCCGTCACCATCCTCAGCGGCCTGCTGTTGTGGAAATGCACCCGGCAGCACCGCCGCGAACTGCAGACGCGCGACGGCTTTCTGCTCGTCAACCTGGTCTGGCTGGTGTTGCCGGCCTACGCGGCGGTGCCGCTGCTCTACACCGTGCCCGACATTGGCTGGACCAAGGCCTACTTCGAGGCCATGAGCGCGCTCACCGCCACCGGCGCCACCGCGCTCTCGGGGCTGGACGCGCTGCCGGTGTCGGTGAACGTATGGCGCTGTTTCCTGCAGCTGGTGGGCGGCCTGGGCATCATGCTGCTGGTGGTGGCGGTGCTGCCGCTGCTGGGCCTGGGCGGTGTGCAGCTCTACCGGGCCGAGACACCCGGGCCCATGAAGGACACCAAGTTCACCCCGCGCATTTCCGAGACCGCTCGCGGCCTGTGGGGCGTGTACGTGATGTTCTCCGTGGCCTGCATGCTGGCCTACCGCTGGGCCGGCATGGACTGGGCCGATGCCTTCATGCACATGTGCACCACCATGGGCCTGGGTGGTTTTTCGTCGCACGACGCGAGCTTCGGCCATTGGGATTCACCGACGATCGAGGCCGTGGCCACGGTCTTCATGGCGCTGGCCGGCGTGAGCTTCATGCGCTATTTCATCGTGCTGCGCCAGCGCTCCCTGCGCCCGCTCACCCACGACCGCGAGATCCGCACCTATGTCACCGTGCTGGTGGTGGCCGTGGTGCTGGTTGCATTCTTGCTGACAGCGCAGGGCGTGGTTGACAACTTTCCCGAGGCGCTGCGCACCAGCGCGTTTCACGTGGTGTCGGTGGCCACCACCACGGGCTACGCCTCGACCGATTACGCGCAATGGCCCGTGTTCGCGCCGGTGCTGCTCATGTTCCTGGGCTGTTTCGTCTCGTGCGCCGGCTCCACCGGCGGCGGCATCAAGCTGGTTCGCATGGTGCTGCTGATCAAGCAGGCGCGGCGCGAGCTGGTGCGCATCGTGCACCCGCGCGTGGTCAACCCGGTCACGCTGGGAGGCGCGATCATGCCCACCTCGGTCATGACCGCCGTGCTGGGCTACATGCTGATCTACGGTGCTGCCACCATGGGGCTGACCATGGTGTTGCTGTTCACCGGGCTGGACATCGTCACCGCGTTCTCGGCGGTGGTGGCCACGGTCAACAACATCGGCCCGGGCCTGGGCGAGGTGGGGCCGGCGAGCAACTTCGGCGTGCTCAACGAATTCCAGATCTGGGTCTGCACGTTTGCGATGCTGCTGGGGCGGCTTGAATTGCTGACCGTTTTGGTCTTGTTCACGGGGCACTTCTGGAGGAAGTAGGTCCACCCCCGCGCCGCGCTTTCAGCGCGTCACCCCCTCAAGGGGGCGATGCCTGCGGCCTGGCAAAGCCAGTTCCGCGGCATCCTTGGTTGGGGGCACCTCGTGTGTTGCGTTTCAGGTGCGTGCTGGGATGGTCAGGCCGCGTTGCACCGCTGGCCTTTGCTCGAAAGCCGCGAGCACCCTCGGCAGCTCGGCGAAGTCGCTGAAACTCACGAGATCGCCCGCGCCATAGAACCCGACGAGGTTGCGCACCCAGGGCCAGATGGCCATGTCGGCGATCGTGTAGTCCTTGCCCATGATCCAGTCGCGCCCGGCCATGCGCTGGTTCAGCACGCCCAGCAGGCGCCGGGTTTCGGCGGCGTAGCGGTCGCGCGGACGCTTGTCCTCGAAGTCCTTGCCGGCGAACTTGTGGAAGAAACCGAGCTGACCAAACATGGGGCCCACGCCACCCATCTGGAACATCAGCCACTGCAGGGTCTCGTAGCGCGCGGCCGGGTCCTTGGGCAGGAACTGGCCGGTCTTCTCGGCCAGGTAGATCAGTATGGCGCCCGACTCGAACAGGGCGAGTGGCTGGCCACCGGGGCCGTCGGGGTCGAGGATGGCCGGGATCTTGTTGTTGGGGTTGAGCGAGAGAAAGGCCGGCGACATCTGGTCGTTGGTCTCGAAGCTCACCAGGTGTGGCTCGTAGGGCAGGCCGGTCTCCTCCAGCATGATCGAAACCTTCACGCCATTGGGCGTGGGCAGCGAATACAGCTGCAGACGGTCGGGATGCTGTGCAGGCCACTTCTGCGCGATGGGGAAATGGGTGAGCGATGTCATGTGGGTTCCTTCTTGAACAAGAGCCGCATTGAACACCCGGCTCGCATGACCCGGGCGCTGCAAGGACATCGATAATCGGTTGCACACGCCATTGACCTCGCCGTTCAAACCCCCGCCCCGCGCCCATTCCACCCGATGAAAGACACCTGCCCCTGTGGTCGCATCGCCGCCCTTCAGGCCTGCTGCGCCCGCTATATCGGCACCGGTGTGCCCGCGCCCGACGCCGAATCGCTCATGCGCTCGCGCTACACCGCGTTCGTGCGCGGTGACACTGCGCATTTGCTGGCCACCTGGCATGCGGGCACACGGCCGGCCTCGATCGAGCTCGACGACGGCGTGAAATGGCTGGGGCTGGAGGTGAAGCGACACACGCCCGTTGACGCCACGCATGCCGAGGTGGAATTCGTCGCGCGATCCCGCGCGAAGGGCCGGGGGCAGCGCCTGCACGAGCGAAGCCGTTTCGTGCGCGAAGACGGGCATTGGTTTTACGTGGATGGCGACATCCTGACCTGAGGGACACCATGTTTGAAGCGGTGCTTTTTGATTGCGACGGCGTGCTGGTGGACAGCGAGCCCATCACCAACGGTGTGCTGCGCGAAGTGCTCAGCGAGAGCGGCTGGGCGATCACGCAGGCCGAGTGCATGAGCATCTTCATCGGCAAGGCGGTGCGCGACGAACGCGCCCGTATCGAGGCAGAGACCGGAAAACCGCTCACCGAAGAATGGATGCGCGCGTTCTACGCACGGCGTGACGCGCGCCTGCGCGCCGAGCTGCAGCCGGTGCATGGCGCCATCGATGTGGTGATGGCCGCGCACCGCCACACGGGCGGCCGCATCGCCTGCGCCTCGGGCGCCGACCGGCCCAAGGTGGTGATGCAGATCGAGATGGCGGGCATGCAACCCTATTTTGGTGACCGCATCTTCAGCGGCCACGACCTGCCGCGCTCCAAGCCCGCGCCCGATGTGTACCTGGCCGCTGCGGCGCACCTGGGCGTCGACCCGACGCGCTGCCTGGTGATCGAAGACACCGGCACCGGCGCGCAGGCCGGACTGGCGGCTGGCGCCACCGTGTGGGGCTATTGCCCTGAGGGCCATGGTCGCGCGTTTGAAGGGCAGGGCGTGCACCGTGTGTTCCACCGCATGCACGACCTGCTGGACTCACTGACCTCGCCAATCGCCCGGTGACTTGCCGGTCCAGCCCTTGAAGGCGCGGATGAAGCTCTTCTCGTTCTGAAAGCCCGCCGCCTCGGCCACCTGCTTGATCGGGCGCTTCGTGCGCAGCAGCAACTCGGTGGCACGCTGGCGGCGCACCTCGTCCTTCAGACTCTGAAGCGAAGCCCCCTCGTCCTTCAATTGCCGGTGCAGCGTGCGCGGTGAGGTGTTGAGCACGGCGGCCAGATCGCTGGCGTTGTGGGCGTCTTGCGGGCGACTGGCCAGCACCTGGCGCACGCGCTGCACCAGCAGGCGGTCACGCCGGTAGGAGCGCACCGTCAGGGGCAGGGCGCGCTGCAGCAACTGGTTCATGGCGGCTTCGTCCCGGCGTACCGGCAGGCTCAGGTAGCGGGCGTCGAAGTGAATGGCGGCGTGCTCCGCGTCAAAACGGGTTGGGCCATCGAAGAGCACGCCGTAGGCGTCGGCATGGCGCGGCGCGGCGTAGGGGAATTGGGCACCGAGCAGGGCAACGCGCGAGTCCACGTACCAACTGGCCAGGCCGTGGATGTTGCGCAGCAGCGAGACCGCACACAACTCGGCCATGGGGCCAGGGTCGCGGTGCAGGCGCAGCGCGATGCTGGCCACATCGCCCACCACCTCCAGCGTCAGCGTGGCGTCGGGCGCCAGCAGGCCGTGGTGGCGACACCAGCGCTTGAGCGCCACGCCCAGCGTGGGGCTGGAGAGCGAGGCGCGCGCGAGCATGCCGTAGCTGCCCCAGGGCAGGGGCCGCGCAAAGCAGCCCAGGCCTTCGTCGTCGAGTTCGCGCATGGCCGCACCCGAGATCACCTCCATTTGCGTTGCGGTGATGCTGGCACCCGGTTTTTTGAGTTGTGCTGGCGTTATTTGTGCCTGCTCCAACGCCCCCGACGGATCCACGCCCCGGGCCTCGTAGGCCAGCACCATGGCCCGGATCAGTGCCATGGGCGTGAGCGCAGGACCTCCCAGCAGACGGGCAGCGTCGGGCAGTGGGGCCGGGCGTCGGATGGCAGCCTGGGACATACCCGGATTTTCAGGGGCGTTGGCGGCATTTGCAACCCAGGTGACCGACACGGCCCCGGTGCTATCCGCCAGAATGATCCATTCCCTACAAGACAACCTGACAGGACCGCACCATGTCGACCCTGGAGACACAACTCAACGCCCGCTCTGCCGACTTCCAGGCCAACGCCGCCGCCATGCGCGCCGTGGTGGACGACTTGCGCGCGCAGGTGGCCAAGTCCACCTTCGGCGGTGGCGAGGCCGCGCGCGCCAAACACACCAAACGAGGCAAGCTGCTGCCGCGCGACCGCGTGCAGATGCTGCTGGACCCAGGCACGCCGTTCCTGGAACTGAGCCCACTGGCCGCACTCAACATGTACCCCGACCGCGACGGCACCGACAGCGCGCCCTGCGCCGGCGTGATCACCGGCATCGGCCGCGTGAGCGGGGTGGACTGCCTGATCGTCTGCAACGACGCCACGGTGAAGGGCGGCACCTACTACCCCATGACGGTGAAGAAACACCTGCGGGCGCAGGAGGTGGCGATGCAGAACAACCTCACCTGCATCTACCTGGTGGACTCGGGTGGCGCCAATTTGCCGAACCAGGACGACGTGTTCCCCGACCGCGAACACTTCGGGCGCATCTTCTACAACCAGGCCAACATGAGCGCCAACGGCATCGCGCAGATCGCCGTGGTCATGGGTTCATGCACGGCGGGCGGCGCTTATGTGCCCGCCATGAGCGACGAGACCATCATCGTCAAGAACCAGGGCACCATCTTTTTGGGTGGCCCGCCGCTGGTGAAGGCCGCCATTGGCGAGATCGTGAGCGCCGAAGATCTGGGCGGTGGCGACGTGCACACGCGCCTCTCGGGCGTGGCCGACCACCTGGCGCAGAACGACGCGCACGCGCTGGCTCTGGCCCGGCAGGCCGTGGCCACGCTCAACAAACGCAAGATCGCCACGCAGGCGCTGCGCGAGCCGCGCGCGCCGCTCTACCCCACCGAAGAGATCTACGGCGTGATCCCCACCGACACGCGCAAGCCCTACGACGTGCGCGAGATCATTGCGCGCATCGTCGACGGCAGCGAGTTCCACGAGTTCAAGGCGCGCTATGGCGCCACCCTGGTCTGCGGCTTCGCGCACATCGAAGGCATGCCGATCGGCATCGTCGCCAACAACGGTGTGCTGTTCTCCGAGAGCGCGCAAAAAGGCGCGCACTTCATCGAACTGTGCTGCCAGCGCAAGGTGCCGCTCTTGTTCCTGCAGAACATCACCGGCTTCATGGTCGGCAAAAAATACGAGAGCGAAGGCATTGCGCGCCACGGCGCCAAGATGGTCACGGCCGTGGCCACCGCCAGTGTTCCGAAGTTCACCGTGATCATTGGCGGCAGCTACGGCGCCGGCAACTACGGCATGTGCGGCCGCGCCTACAGCCCGCGCTTCCTCTGGATGTGGCCCAACGCGCGCATCTGCGTCATGGGCGGCGAGCAGGCCGCCGGCGTGCTGGCCACCGTCAAGCGCGACGGCATTGAAGCCAAGGGCGGCACCTGGAGCGCCGAAGAAGAGGCTGCCTTCAAGCAGCCGGTGCTCGACCAGTTCGCCCACCAGTCGCACCCGTACTACTCCAGCGCCCGCCTGTGGGACGACGGCGTGATCGACCCCGCCGACACGCGCCGGGTGCTGGGCCTGGCCCTCTCGGCCGCACTCAACACGCCGATCGGCGAGCCGAAGTTCGGCGTGTTTCGCATGTGATGCCATGGACGCTCGCGCCCATTTCACCCAACTGGCCCGCTACAACGTGTGGGCCACCGAGCGGCTGCTCTCGGCCATCGAACCGGTGAACGAGTTCGACTACCGGCGCGACCTGCGCCTGTTTTTCAAGAGCATTCACGGCACGCTCAACCACCTGCTGGTGGGCGAGCACATGCTGTGGCAGCGGCGCTTTGCGCGGGGCGAGAGCCCGAAGCTGGAACTGGACATGGAGGTCGAGCCCGAGCGCGACCGCCTGGCGCAAGCGTTGAAAGGCGGCGCCAAGGTGTGGGAGCCGCTGATCACTGGCTGGCCCGCCGAGCGCTTTGACGGGCAGCTCAACTACACCAACATGCGAGGGCAGGCCATGAGCCTGCCGTTCGCCACCACGCTGGCCCACGTGTTCAACCACGGCACGCACCACCGCGGGCAGATCAGTGCAGCGCTCACCATGCTCGGTCAACCCGCGCCCGAGCTGGATCTGGTGTTTTTCCTGCAGCAGACCGCTTGACGACCACAACGAAAAACCGCGAGACAAACCCATGACCGCCACCATCTACGACAACCCCGACCACGAACTGCTGCGCGACCAGGTGGCGCGTTTTCTCGAGCGCGAGGTGGAGCCGCACGCGGCCGCGTGGGAAGAGACCGGCATGGTGCCGCGCGACGTGTTGCGCCGCATGGGTCAGGCCGGTTTGCTGGGCATCGCGTTTGAAGGCGAGTACGGCGGTGCCGACGCCGACGCCATGACCAACCTGGTGTTTGCCGAGGCCTTGTCGCAAAGCACCTTCGCCGGCTTCATCATCACCGTGCTCGTGCACACCGACATGGCCGGCCCGCACCTGCACCACGCCGGTACCCCGGCGCAGAAGGCCAGGTACCTGCCCAAGGTGACGGCGGGCGAACTGATCACGGCGGTGGGCATCAGCGAGCCCGGTGCCGGCTCGGACGTGGCCGGCATGCGCACCACGGCCCGGCGTGAGGGCGACGAGTGGGTCATCAACGGCACCAAGATGTTCATCACCAACGGCGTGCACGGTGACCTGTATTTCGTGGCTGCCAAGACCGGCAGCGCGCGGCACGACATGTCGATGTTCATCGTCGAAAAAGGCACGCCGGGTTTCACCGTGGGCCGTGCGCTCAAGAAAACCGGCTGGCTCTCCAGCGACACGGCCGAACTCGTGTTCGACAACGTGCGCATCCCCGCCGAGAACCTGCTGGGCGAGGAGGGCAAGGGCTTCTACTCGGTGATGAAGAACTTCCAGACCGAGCGCATTGCCCTGGGCGCCATGGCCATCGGCCATTGCACGCAGGCACTCAAGATCACGCTGGACCATGTGCGCCAGCGCCAGGCCTTTGGCGCCACGCTGTGGGACCAGCAGACCATCCGCCAGCGCCTCTCGATGCTGGACGCCAAGGTGCGCGCGGCGCGGCAGTTCATGTACCACTGCGCTTGGAGCGTCACGCAGGGCCACGACATCGTTCAAGAGGTGTCCATGCTCAAGGCGCTGACCGGCGAGCTGGTCAACGAGGTGGTGCAGACCTGCCAGCAGTTCCACGGCGGCATGGGCTTCATTCGCGAAACCGCCATCGAGCGCCTGTGGCGCGACGCGCGTGTGTTGGCCATCGGCGGTGGCGCCACCGAGGTGATGCTCGAAGAAGTGGCCAAGAGGTATTGACCATGAGCAACGTGCTGGATGTGACCCGCCCCAGCGCCCATGTGGCGCATGTGTGGCTCAACCGCCCCGATGTGCGCAACGCGTTCAACGACGACGTGATTGCCGCGCTGACCGCCACCTTTGAAGCGCTGTCCAAGGACGAGAACCTGCGCGTGGTCGTGCTCGGCGCGCACGGCAAAGCGTTCTGCGCCGGTGCCGACCTGAATTGGATGAAGACCATGGCCGGCTACAGCTGGGACGAGAACCGCGCCGATGCGCAGAAGCTCGCCGACATGCTCTGGACGCTGGACCAGTGCCCGGTGCCGGTGGTGGGCCGTGTGCAGGGCGACTGTTATGCCGGCGGCATGGGGCTGGCCGCCATCTGCGACGTGTTGGTGGCGGTGGAGGGCGCGACCTTCTGCCTGTCCGAAGCCCGGCTGGGCCTGCTGCCCGCCACCATCAGCCCCTATGTGGCACGAGCCTTGGGTGTGCAAGCCTCGCGGCGCTACATGGTCACCGCCGAGCGCTTCAGTGCGGTGCGCGCGCACGCGCTGGGCATGGTGCACGAGCTCGCCACGCCCGAGACGCTGGACGCGAAAGTCGACGAGATCGTGGCCAACCTGGTCGCCAATGGCCCGAAGGCATCGCGCGAATGCAAGCGCCTGGTGCGTGATGTGAGCGGCGTGCCGATCACCGCCGAACTGCGCAGCGAGACCGCGCGCCGCATCGCCGACATCCGCGCCAGCGACGAAGGCCGCGAGGGCCTGCAGTCCTTCCTGGGCAAACGCGCACCCGGCTGGTTGCCACCAGGCTGATCGGTCATGACGGACGCCCTCGCTTCCCTGGGAACCCCCGAGCTGCTTGCTCTGGCGGGCGCGCTCGGGTGGGCCAGCGGTTTCCGTCTGTACGCGGTGGTGTTTCTGGTGGGCGCGGCCGGTGCGCTGGGCTGGATGGAGCTGCCCGCAGGCCTGCAGGTGCTGCAGCACCCGCTGCTGCTGGGGGCCAGTGGTTTCATGCTGTCCATCGAGTTCTTTGCCGACAAGATTCCGGTGGTCGACTCGATGTGGGACGTGGTCAACAGCGTGGTGCGCATTCCGGCTGGCGCGGCGCTGGCGGCCAGCGTGTTCGGCGCCGACAGCGGCGCCACGGCCCTGGCCGCCGCACTGTTGGGCGGCTCGCTGGCGGCCACCAGCCAGGCCGCCAAAACCACCACCCGCGCGGCCATCAACGCCTCGCCCGAGCCCTTCTCCAACATCGCCATGAGCCTGGTCGAAGACGGCCTGGTGGTGGGTGCCGTGTGGCTGGCCACCAACCACCCCGTCGCCTTCGGTGTGCTGCTGCTCATCACCGTGGTGCTGATGTGGGTCGCCACCTGGATGCTTTTCAAATTCCTGCGCGCGGTGTTTCGCCGCACGCAGCGCTTCTTCTCCGGACCTGCCAAGGAAACCTGATGTTCACCAAGATCCTGATCGCCAACCGAGGCGAGATCGCCTGCCGTGTGGCCGCCACCGCCCGCCGTCTCGGCGTGCGCACCGTCGCCGTGTATTCCGACGCCGACGCCAGCGCCAAGCATGTTGCGGCGTGCGACGAGGCTGTGCACATCGGCGGCAGCGCTCCCAAGGACAGCTACCTGCGGTGGGAGCGCATCATCGAAGCCGCCAAGGCCACCGGTGCACAGGCCATCCACCCCGGTTACGGCTTCCTCAGCGAGAACGACGCGTTCGCCACCGCTTGTGCCAACGCCGGCATCGCCTTCATCGGCCCGCCGGCCTCTGCCATCCTCGCCATGGGCCTGAAGGCCGAGTCCAAACAGCTGATGGAAAAAGCCGGTGTGCCGCTGGTGCCCGGTTACCACGAGGCCGACCAGGACCCGGCCATGCTGCAGCACGAGGCCAACCGCATCGGTTACCCGGTGCTCATCAAGGCCAGCGCCGGTGGCGGTGGCAAAGGCATGCGTGCGGTGGACAAGGCCGAGGACTTTGCGGCCGCGCTGGCGAGCTGCCAGCGCGAGGCGCGCAACAGCTTCGGCAGCGATGCGGTGCTGATCGAAAAATACGTGCAGCGCCCGCGCCACATCGAGATCCAGGTGTTCGGCGACACGCACGGCAACTGCGTGTACCTGTTCGAGCGCGACTGCTCGGTGCAACGCCGTCACCAGAAGGTGCTGGAGGAAGCGCCCGCGCCGGGCATGACGCCCGAGTTCCGCCAGCAGATGGGGCTGGCGGCGGTGGCGGCGGCCAAGGCCGTGAACTATGTGGGCGCCGGCACGGTGGAGTTCATCGTCGAACAACCGCCCGAGGGCGGCATGCGTTTCTTTTTCATGGAGATGAACACGCGCCTGCAGGTGGAGCACCCGGTGACCGAAGCCATCACCGGGCTGGATCTGGTGGAGTGGCAGTTGCGCGTGGCGTCCGGCGAGCCCTTGCCTCTGAGGCAGGACGAGCTGCGCATCCATGGCCACGCCATCGAGGCGCGCATCTGCGCCGAAACGCCGGACAACAACTTTCTGCCCGCCACCGGCACGCTGGCGGTGTACCGCAAGCCGGCCTGCAGCGCATTCGAACGCGGCGTGGTGCGTGTGGACGACGGCGTGCGCGAGGGCGACACCATCAGCCCGTTCTACGACTCCATGGTCGCCAAGCTGATCGTGCATGGCGCCACGCGGCAGGAGGCATTGGCGCGCATGGACGCGGCCCTGGCCGAAACGCGCATCGTCGGCCTCTCGACGAACGTGCAGTTCCTGCGCCACGTGGTGAACAGCCCGTCGTTTGCGCAGGCCAACCTGGACACGGCGTTGATCCCGCGCGAGGCGGCGGTGCTGTTCCACCAGGACAAGGTGGGCCTGGCGCTCGCGGTGGCCGCTGCCGTGGCGCAGACGCTGGTGGGCGAGCGCGCGCTGGAGGCTGCCGACCCGTTCTCGCGCCGCGACGGCTGGCGTCCGCACGGCCTGACCGTGCGCCGCTTCGATTTCGACTACATGGGCGAGCCCCTGCTCGCGCACCTCACCTACCTGCACGACGGCGCCTTGCAGCTCGCCTTTGGCGAGGTCAGCGGCGTGCTGCAGTTCGACACCTTGCCCACCGAGGGTGGCGCCCGCATGGACTTGCGGTTCCAGGGTCAGCGGCAGACCGTGCAGACCTGGCAGCAGGGCGAGATCGTGCACATCTTCTGCGCGCTCGGCGCCACGCAGATCACCGAGATCGACGCGCTGGCCCACGCCGGCGTGGCCGCAGCCGACGGTGGGCGGCTCACAGCACCCATGCCGGGCAAGGTGCTCTCGTTCGCGGTGAAGGCGGGCGACGTGATCAAGAAAGGCCAGGCGCTGGCCGTGATGGAGGCCATGAAGATGGAGCACACCATCGCTGCGCCCGCCGACGGCACCGTGGCCGAGCTGCTGTACGCGCCGGGTGACCAGGTGAACGAAGGCGCCGAGCTGCTCAAGATCACCGCCGTGTGATGGGGGTGACTGCGCTCGCGGGCGGCTTCTTTTAAGCTCGCGGCATGAACATCACCATCTGCGTTGCCCAAACCAAAGCCGCCCCTTGGGAAGAGGGCTTTCGCGCCTTGCTGCCCGATGCCCATGTGAGCACCTGGAAAGCCGGCGACCCGCAGGCCGACTACGCCATCGTGTGGTCGCCGCCGCAAGCGTTTCTGGACGAACAAGCCGGCCTCAAGGCCATGTTCAACATCGGCGCCGGGGTCGACGCCATCATGAAGCTGCGCCTGCCGCCGCAGACCCAGGTGGTGCGGCTGGACGACGCCGGCATGTCGGTGCAGATGGCTGAGTACGTGTGCCACGCCGTGATCCGCCACTTCCGCGAGTTCGACGGCTACGAAGCCGACATCGCGGCCGGGCAGTGGTCCTACCGCAAGCCGCGCAGCCGCGCCGACTGGCCCGTGGGCGTGATGGGCCTGGGCGTGCTCGGCGAGCGCGTGGCGCGCGCCCTGAGCGTGTTCGAGTTTCCGGTGCACGGCTGGAGCCGCAGCCCCAAGCAGATCGACGGCGTCACCTGCCACTCGGGCAGCGAAGGCTTCAACGGGTTTCTGGCCGCCAGCAAGGTGCTGGTCAACCTGCTGCCACTCACGCCCGACACGCAGGACATCCTCAACCGGGAAACGATGGGCCGCCTGCAGCCCGGTGGCTATGTGATCAACGTGGCGCGCGGCGCGCACCTGGTCGAAGACGATCTGATGGCCTTGCTCGACAGCGGGCACCTCGCCGGCGCGACGCTCGACGTGTTTCGCACCGAGCCGCTGCCGGCCGATCACCCCTTCTGGCAACACCCCAAAGTCACTGTCACGCCGCACACCTCGGCCCGCACCCTGCGCGACGAAAGCATCGCGCAGATCGCCGGCAAGATCGTGGCGTTGTCGCGCGGCGAGCCGATCGCGGGTGTGGTGCACCGCGACCGTGGATATTGAAAGCAAACCTCCCATGAACATCCCCTCCCGAGTCAGGCTCATCGACGTCGGCCCGCGCGACGGATTGCAGAACGAAAAGCAGCCGGTGCCCGCCGCGGTGAAGATCGAGCTGGTGCACCGCCTGCAGGCCGCTGGGCTGAAAGAGATCGAAGTCACCAGCTATGTAAGCCCCAAGTGGGTGCCGCAGATGGCCGACAACCACGAGGTGATGGCCGGCATGTCGCGCCAGGGTGGCGTGCGCTACTCGGTGCTCACGCCCAACCTCAAGGGGTTCGAGGCGGCGGTGCTCGACAAGCCCGACGAGATCGTGGTGTTCGCCGCCGCCAGCGAGGCGTTCAGCCAGAAGAACATCAACTGCTCGATCGCCGAGAGCATCGAGCGCTTTGCGCCGGTGGTGGAGGCCGCGCGCGCGGCCGGCATCGCGGTGCGCGGCGCCATGAGCTGCACCGTGGGTTGCCCGTACGAAGGCGAGATCGCGCCCGGGCGCGTGGCGTATCTCGCCGGGCTCATGAAGGGCATCGGCGTGCAGCGCGTGGACGTGGCCGACACTATTGGTGTGGGCACGCCGCGCAAGGTGCAGGCCGCACTTGAAGCCACCCTGCAGCACTACGGCATCGACGACATCTCCGGCCACTTCCACGACACCTATGGCCAGGCGCTGTCCAACACGCTGGCCGCGCTGGAGCTGGGTGTGTGGAACTTCCAGTCGTCCGTGGCCGGCCTGGGCGGTTGCCCGTATGCCAAGGGCGCCACTGGCAACGTGGCCACCGAAGACGTGGTGTACCTGCTGCACGGCATGGGCATAGCGACCGGCATCGATCTGGACGCACTGGTCGATGCGGGTGCCTACATCAGCGAGCATTTGGGCCGGCCGAGCGGCTCGCGCGTGGCGCGCGCGCTGCTGGCCAAGCGGGCGGGCTGAAGGAGCAAACGAACATGGAACTGCAAGTCTGGCTGGCGTATTTCCTGGCCTCGTGGGCCATTGCCCTGTCGCCGGGGTCGGGTGCGGTGCTGTCCATGACGCACGGCCTCGCCTATGGCGTGCAGAAGACCAGCGCCACCATCGCCGGCCTGCAGCTGGGGCTGGCGGTGATTCTGCTGGTGGCGGGCGTGGGTGTGGGCGCGCTGCTGCTGGCGTCGGCCACCGCCTTCACGGTGGTGAAGTTCGCTGGCGCGGCCTATCTGATCTGGCTGGGTTGGAAGCAATGGCGCTCACCCGTGAACGCGCAGGCCGCCACCGGTGAGGCCTTGCCCGCACAGCCGGGTGTACCGAGCGCGCGCGAGCGCTTCGTCACCGGCTTCTTCACCAACGTGACCAACCCCAAGGGCATCGTGTTCATGGTGGCGGTGCTGCCGCAGTTCATCGATCCGCAGCGACCCCTGTGGTTGCAATTGGTGGTGTTGCTGCTCACCACCATCGGGGTCGATCTGGTGGTCATGCATGGTTACGCGTTTCTCGCCTCGCGCGCCCAGCGCTGGCTGGCGACAGCAAAGGCACGGCGCGCGCAAAACCGCGTGTTCGGCGGCGTGCTCATGGCCATGGGGGCGAGCCTGCTGCTGGTCAAGCGCGCGGCCTGAGTCACCCCGATTCCGCAAGCGTCCGGGGAGCGCTCAGCCGGCGGGCGGCACGTGCAGCACGGTGCACGGTATCCAGGTGTCGATCCAGTCTTCCGCATTCATGGGGGCGTAAGGCGCCACCGTCGTGCCCGGTGTGCCGCGCCGACCGGGCTTGCGCTGCCACAGGTGCACCGACACATCAAACTCGTAGCCACTGAGGCTTTTGCCTGTCACGTACAGACCCAGCGCCTGATCGGGTTGCAGGGGCTGGGACACGCCGTCGATCGTGATCTGGCCGGGCCAGGGCAGCCAGCGCTGGTTGTATTGTTCGGCCACCCAGGGCCAGTCGGTGCGATGCAGAGGACAGTTGATCACGCCACCATGGCGCTTGCCTTCCACCATGGACTCCCCTGCCAGGGCCATTTGCAGTTGCAGGGCAAAGCGTTGGCGGGTGCGTGCATCGATCTCCAGGACACGGATGTCCTTGCGCAGCAAACCGATCGCCACCTCCGCCTGGTGCAGGAGGGCGCGGGCTTTCTGATCGTCGGATTGGAGGTCGTCCTTCAGCCTGTGGAGCGGGGCGAGCAGGTCCGAGCAGGCTTGCGAGGCGGTGGAGGTGTTGTCCAGCGCCTTCACCCGGAACAGCATGTCCTCGATGTCCCCGATGAAGAACGCGGCGGTGGTGCTCAACGCGTTCTGCACCGCGAGGTCGACGTCCGCCTCGGTCAGGTCCAGGTCGGCGCGTGCGAGCTTGTCCGGCATCTTTGTCTTGACCCGAGCTTCCTGGCGTACTGCTTTTTCCGAGGCCACGATGGCCTTGCGATCCAGTCGCTTCGGAGTCCCTTCGCTGATGGGACCCTCGATCCACCGCAACAGACGGTTCACGGACCACGTGTTGACCGGGTCAAGATTGGGTGGGCCGGATGGGTCGTCGCTCCTGGCGGGGGCAGGTGTCCGTGCCAGCTTGTTGTAGAGGCGCAGGCGCTGGGGTGTCATGCGAAGAAGCTGTTGCAGCCAGACCTGAGTGGCCGCCGTGATGGCAGCCAGGTTCTGCTGCTGCACCTTGGTGCCCAGGGGCACCCCTGCGCGCGTGGCATCGACGGTGGCCTCGATGACCGCCTGGGCGCGGGCCAGGTCGGCCGCGCGGCCCATCGCCACCTGGTTGGTCACGATATCTTCAATGGCTGTCTTCATCGAGCCGTCCAATCCCGCCGCCATGCAATCCTGCAACACGCTCACCAGAATGTCCCCCTCGGATGCCACCAGCAGGCCAGCGCCGAGCAGGGCCTGCTGGGTGCACTGCACGGCGCCAGCGAGGTGGTGTTGGGCGGCCTGCGCCAGCAGTTCGAGAAACCCCTGCCGGTCGGCCCATGCGCGCGTGAAGCCGGCGCTGACCAGCAGAACGTCGTCTGCTGTTCTCGACTCAATGCCCAGTGTGTGGGTCAGCGCATCGAGACGGGTCACGAAGTCCTGGCATTGGGCCTCCCAGGCCGGATCGACCATGGACACCATCTGCAGCCGGGCGGCCTGGCTGCGGACCATGATTTCCAGGAAGGCATCGGGCGCCAATGGCGCCAGGAGCCGGATGTGCCGGAGGCCGTCGATCATGCTGGGCAAGGTCGGCGTGCCGTTGAAATGGGCATCCAGCGTCGTGGCGATGCGGGCCTCGCGCGCCTTGCGCTGCGCGTCGGGCAGCCGCAGGTGGGCCAGCGCAAGGTACAGATCGGACAGCAGGTCGCCCGTATCGACTGGCAAGCCTCGGGCGATGGTGCTCAGGCCGTTGAGCTGGGCATCCGTGAGGTCGGAGACTTCATTGCGGATCTGCTTGAGCGTCTGGCCTCGTGCGGACGCTTGAGCCAGGGTCAAGTCCGGCAATGCAAGATCCCGGCACAGGAAATAGCTGACGGTCCAGGGGGCGTCGACGTGAGCTGGTATGTAGTCCAGTTGACCGTACATGGGGCTTCCTTCGGGAGGTTGGCGGATGGGGGATCAGTTTGTCCGCCTGCCCATGCGTCAACCATCGCTTCGCGAGCCCATGTCAGCAGCGTCCTTGGAGGGTCGATACCATCGGTGCCATGAGCGATGTTTCCACCTCCACCACCCCGGCCGTTCAACGCGTGACCGATCACTTGCGTGCGCTCGGCCATCCGCACTCCCCGCGCATGCTTGAAGACGCCGCGCGCACCGCGCAGCAGGCCGCCGACGCGCTGGGCGTGGCGCTGGGCCAGATCGCCAAGAGCATCGTGTTTCGCCGCAAGTCCGATGAGGTCGCGGTGCTGGTCGTCACCTCGGGCGACCTGCGTGTGGACGAGAAGAAGGTGCAGGCCATCGTCTGCGGCGAAGGCGGCAAGCTCGGCCGCGCCGACGCCGATTTCGTGAAAAGCGCCACCGGCTTTTCCATCGGTGGTGTCTCGCCACTGGCGCACGCAACAAGGGTCGTCACGCTGATCGACGCACAGCTGTTCCGCTTTGACACCATCTGGGCCGCTGCGGGCCATCCGCACGCCGTTTTTCCCCTCACCCCCCAACAACTCCAGACCCTGACCGGTGCACCCGTGCACGACGTCACCGTGGCCTGAAAACCCGTCTCACCATGTCCCTGCCCACCCGCCCTCCTGTCACGCTCCAGGCCGCCCGCGCCAAAGCGGGCATCGCGCCCGGCGTGCCGTCGCCCTGCATCTCGGTCTGCGAGATGGACGAGGCCAAGCTGTCGTGCAAAGGCTGCTTTCGCACGCTGGCCGAAATTTCCCAGTGGAGCCGCATGGGGGATGCCGAGAAACTGGTGGTGTGGCAGCAGATCGAAGCCCGGCAGGTGAGCCTGGCCCCGGGTCCGTGACCCCGTCCTTCGTTCGGGCTGAGTTAGTCCACGCCCTCACCAGCACCAGACCATGACCAACACCGAACTTCGCGAGATCACGTTCCACTACGACCCCATCTCGCCTTATGCGCATCTTGCGTTCGAGTGCCTGCCCCTGGCGCTCATGGGCCACAGCGTGGCGGTGCGCTACAAGCCGGTGCTGTTTGCCGCGCTGCTCAAGGCTCACGGTCAGCTCGGCCCGGCAGAGATCCCCGCCAAGCGCGACTGGACCTACCGCCAGGTGGCGTGGCTGGGCCACCACCATGGCGTGCGGCTGGAGCTGCCCGCGGCCCATCCCTTCAATCCGCTGCCCTTGCTGCGCCTGGGCCTGGCTTGCGCCACAGACGATGCCCCCGGCGATACCAGCCGGTATGTGACCGAACAACTCTTCCACCACGTGTGGCACGGCGGACAGGACGCCGCCGACCCGGCGCGCCTGGCCGAGCTGCAAGCCCGCCTGCAGGACCACATGGTCCAGCGCGGCAAGCCATGGAGCCCGCCCGACGGCGAGGTGGTGAAACAGCGGCTGCGCGCCAACACCGACGAAGCCATGGCGCTCGGTCTGTTCGGCGTGCCGTCGGTGGTGGTGGATGGCCGCGTGTTCTGGGGCTTTGACGCGTTGCCGATGTTGCGCGCCCATCTGGAGGGCGACGCCTGGTTTGACGGTGGCTGGGACGCTGCGGCGCAACGGCCCGAGGGCGTGCGCCGGCGCTGACGGATCACGCCGCGAACGCCTCGCGCACGCTCAGCACCTCGCCCGTGTTGGCCGCCTCGTAGCCCTTGAGCGCAGCCACCCGCGCCCGAAAGGCCGGTGAACGCAGCACGGTGAGCACCGGCCGCAATTCGTCGCGCTGGATCGCATCGGCCGGCATGGCGAAGAAGTAGCGCTCCTTGAGCAAGGGAATGAAATGCAGGCCGAAGCGGTGCGCAGCGGTCTGCACACCGATGCCCACATCGGCCATGCCGCTGGCCACATAGGCGGCCACCGCCGCGTGGGTGAGTTCGGTGTTTTCAAAGCCGGCCACCGCGCGCGGCGCGATGCCCTGGCGCTGCAACAGCAGATCGGTCAGCACCCGGGTGCCCGAGCCTTCGGGTCGGTTGACAAAGCGCAGCCCGTGGCGGGTGAGGTCGTCCAGGCCGTGGATGCCCAGTGGGTTGCCGGCCGCCACAAACAGACCCTGGGTGCGCACCGCGAGATGCACCAGCTGGTGTTGATCGCGCTGGAGCCAGGGCAGGTAGCGCTGGGCCGCCGCGGCTTCGAATTCGCCCAGCGGCACGTGAAACCCTGCCAGCTCGCACTCGCCCTGTGCCAGCGCCGCCACCGCCTCCAGGCTGTTGCGGTAACGCAGCTCCACCGGCACCTGGCGCGCGGCGAGCTGTTCGCACAGCGCGGCCACGGCAAAGCCGTGGCTGGCGTGCAGGCGCGGCACCGCGCGCTGGCGGCGTTGCACGCGCCCGAGCTGGCCTTGCAGCTCCGAGGCCAGCGAATCCAGCAGCGGTTGCAGCCGCGCGCCGATCCGAGCGTCGGCCCAGATGAGCTTTTCCCCCAGCTCGGTCAGCACCGAGCCCCGGCCCCGCCCGCGCACCAGCAGCGCCTGGCCAAAGAGCGCTTCCGCCTGCTGCAGCAAGCCCCAGGCGTGGCGGTACGACAAGTCCAGTTCGCGGCCCGCCTGCGAGATGCTGCCCGAGGCCTGCACGGCCGCCAGCAGGTGCAGCAAGGTGTTGGCGTCGAGCGCGGAGCCGTCGTCCTGGCTGATGCGCCATTGGGGTTGCAGGGTGATGCTCAGCATGGGGCTATTTATGAAATGGAGAACATATTAAAACCCGCCCACGGTGCTAGGCTGAAGGCATGAACACCGTGATCCCCATCCGCTCCGTGGACACCCCTGTCCGCACGCCTCTGCGCGGTGCCGCACGCCATGCGCCCAAGGGCCGGCAAGTGCAGCCCGCCGCGCGCGAGCGCGTGCTGGCCTTGTGCGCCGGCCTGGCGCCGCGCGCCGACTTGTTGATCGAGCACCTGCACCGGCTGCAGGACGGGGAAGGGGCTTTGCGCCACGGGCAGCTGGCAGCGCTGGCCGAACACCTGCGGCTCAGCCAGGTCGAGGTGTTCGAGGTTGCGAGCTTCTACCACCACTTCGAGATCGTGGACGACGAGGCGGCCGTGCCCGCCACCGTGGTGCGCGTGTGCAACAGTCTCTCGTGCACGTTGGCAGGCAGCGAGACCCTGATGGCCGAGCTGCAGGCCTCGCTGGCGCACGACGCTTCGGTGCGCGTGCAGGCTGCGCCCTGCATTGGCCAGTGCCACCGTGCACCGGCCGCCTGCGTGGGCCAGCGGCAGTTGCCGCATGCGAGCGTGGATGCGGTGCAGGCTTTGCTGGCCAGAGGTGACACCGGCCCACGCGAACTGCCGGTACCCGACGCCTCCGATCTGAAGCAGTTGCAGCGCGTGCTTTCCGGCGAACTCGGCGCCGAGCAGGTGCTGGCCGAACTCAAGGCCTCCAACCTGCGTGGCCTGGGCGGCGCGGGCTTTCCGGCCTGGCGCAAGTGGGAGACGGTGCGCGCGCAGAGCGGCCCGCGCCACATGGTGGTCAACATCGACGAGGGCGAGGTGGGCACCTTCAAGGACGGCCACGTGCTCACCAGCGCGCAGGCCGGTGCACCGCAGGTCTTGGAGGGTCTGTTGATCGCAGCGCAGGTGGTCGGCATCGACCACGTGTGGCTGTACCTGCGCGACGAATACCACGACGCTCGCGTGCTGCTGCAGCGCGAACTCGACACGCTGGCGATGCGGCTGCCAGCGCTGACCGTCCAGTACCCGGGCTACACGCCGCCCATCATCGAACTCCGGCGTGGCGCAGGCGCCTACATCTGCGGCGAAGAGTCGGCGCTGATCGAATCGGTGGAAGGCAAGCGCGGCCTGCCGCGCCTCAAGCCCCCCATCGTCGCGCTGCACGGTGTGTTCGGCCGGCCCACGCTGGCGCACAACCCCGAAACCCTGTGGTGGTTGCCGGAGATCCTGGCGCACGGCGCAGCGTGGCTGACTGCGCACGGACGCGCCGGGCGCAACGGCCTGCGGCGTTTTTCGGTGTCGGGCCGCGTGAAGCAGCCGGGTGTGTACCTCGCGCCCGCCGGCATCACGCTGCGCGAACTCATTGACGAACACGCCGGCGGCATGGCCGAGGGCCACACGCTGTACGCCTACCTGCCGGGCGGCGCCTCGGGCGGCATCCTGCCGGCGGCGCTGGCCGACGTGCCGCTGGACTTCGACACCCTGGCCGAGCACGGTGCCTTTGTCGGCTCCATGGCGGTGGTGGTGCTGGGCCAGCACGACAAGGCGCGCGACGCGGCGCTCAACCTCATGCGCTTTTTCGAACACGAATCGTGCGGCCAGTGCACGCCCTGCCGCGCCGGCACCACCAAGGCGGTGGAACTGATCCAGGCGCCGGTGTGGGACGCCGCATTGCTGGCCGAGCTCTCGCAGGTGATGCGCGATGCCAGCATCTGCGGCCTGGGCCAGGCCGCACCGAACCCGGTGGACAGTGTGCTGCGGTTCTTTTCTCACGAGGTGCGCGCATGAAGGCCAACGACTTGCCGGACCACGCCGCCCCGATCGCCTTCACGCTCAATGGCCGCGCAGTGGAAGCCGCGCCGGGCGAGACCCTGCTCAAAGTCGCGCAGCGCGCCGGCGTGGCCGTGCCGCACCTGTGCCACAAGGACGGCCTGCGCAGCCCGGGCAACTGCCGGGCCTGCGTGGTGGAGATCGATGGCGAGCGGGTGCTGGCACCCTCGTGCTGCCGCGCGCCCACGCCGGGCATGGTGGTCACCACCGACAGCCCGCGCGCGGGCGCTGCGCAGAAGACGGTGCTGGAATTGTTGTTGTCGGACGCGCCCGACACGGCTGCGCTCAAACACGACAGCGAGCTGGCGCGTTGGGCGGAGCTGGCGGGTGCCAGGGCAGGGCGTTTCCCGGCTCGGGCCGCCGCTGCGCAAGACCTGAGTCACCCGGCCATGTCTGTCAACCTCGACGCCTGCATCCAGTGCACGCGCTGCATCCGCGCCTGCCGCGAAACGCAAGGCAACGACGTGCTGGGCCTGGCGTTCCGTGGTGGCCACGCGCAGATCGTGTTCGACCAGAACGACCCCATGGGCGCGAGCACCTGCGTGGCCTGCGGTGAATGCGTGCAGGCCTGCCCCACGGGCGCCATCGCGCCGGCCAATGGCGCGTACGCACAACCATCGCAAAGGCAGGTGGATTCGGTCTGCCCGTTTTGCGGTGTGGGCTGCCAGCTCACCTACTTTGTCTCCGAAGACAAGATCGAACACGTCGAAGGTATCGACGGCCCGGCCAACGAAGGGCGCTTGTGCGTCAAGGGCCGTTTCGGTTTCGACTACGCGCACAGCCCCGAGCGGCTCACGCGCCCGCTGATCCGACGTGCCGACGCGCCCAAAGATCCGCAGTCGGTGATGCGGCGTGATTGGCGCGAACTGTTCCGCGAAGCCAGCTGGAACGAAGCACTCGACGTTGCCGCGAACGGTTTCAAACAGGCCATGGCCAGCACCCCTGCACGCGGCCGCCAGGGCCCGGTGGCCGGCTTCGGTTCGGCCAAGGGCACGAACGAAGAGGCCTACCTGTTCCAGAAGCTGATCCGCACAGCCTTTGCCACCCACAACGTCGACCACTGCACGCGCCTGTGCCACGCCTCCAGCGTGGCCGCGCTGATGGAAGGCCTGGGCTCGGCCGTGGTCACCAACCCGCTGCGCGATGTGGAACACGCCGACTTCGTGCTGCTGATCGGTGCCAACCCGGCGCAGAACCACCCGGTGGGCGCGACCTGGATCAAGAACGCGATCAAGCGCGGCATGAAGCTGGTGCTGGCCGATCCGCGCCGCACCGAGCTCGCTCGCCACAGCTGGAGGCACCTGGGCTTCAAGTCGGGCACCGACGTGGCCCTGCTCAACGCGCTGCTGCACACCATCGTGTTCGAAGGGCTGACCGACCCGGCCTACATCGAGGCTCACACGCTGGACTTTGCGCAGTTGAAAGCGCACCTCGTGGACTTCTCGCCCGAAGCCATGGCGCCGGTCTGCGGCATCGACGCCACCACGCTGCGCGAGGTGGCGCGCGCCTACGCCACGGCCAGGAACGCCATGATCCTCTGGGGCATGGGCATCAGCCAGCACACGCACGGCACCGACAACGCGCGCTGCCTGATCGCGCTTTCGCTCATCACCGGGCAGATCGGTCGCCCCGGCACCGGCCTGCATCCGCTGCGCGGGCAGAACAACGTGCAAGGCGCGAGCGACGCGGGGCTCATCCCCATGGTGCTGCCCGATTACCAGAAGGTGAGCGATCCGCACACCCGCGAGAAGGCGGAGCACCTGTGGCACCTGCCCCCCGGCACACTGGGCAGCGAGCCCGGCCTGACCGTGGTGGAAATCATCGACGCCGCGCACCGCCGCGAGATCCGCGCCATGCTGATCCAGGGCGAGAACCCGGCCATGAGCGACCCCGACGCCACCCACGCGCGCGAAGCGCTCGCCGGGCTGGACCACCTGGTGGTGCAGGACATCTTTCTCACCGAAACCGCCAGCCTGGCCGACGTGGTGTTGCCCGCCACGGCCTGGCCCGAGAAGACCGGCAGCGTGACCAACACCGACCGCTGCGTGCAGCTCGGCCGCAAGGCCGTGCGCGCACCCGGTGAAGCCATGGCCGACGCGTGGATCACCGAGCAGCTGGCCCGCCGGCTCGGCCTGGACTGGCGTTACGGTGTGGCTGCCGACGGCACTGCGGCCACGGATGCGCTGGGCGGCATCGGCGCCGTGTTTGAAGAAATGCGCGCCATGATGCCCAGCATCGCCGGCCTGTCGTGGGCGCGGCTGCAGCGCGAAGGCGCGGTGACCTACCCGGTGAGCAGCGAGAGCGACCCGGGCCACCCGGTGGTGTTCACCGACGGTTTTCCCACCGCCAGCGGGCGCGCCACGCTGGTGGGTGCCAGCGTCACGCCGCCGGCCGAGGTGCCCGATGCCGCGTTCCCGATGGTGCTCATCACCGGACGCCAGCTGGAGCACTGGCACACCGGCAGCATGACGCGGCGCAGCGAGGTGCTGGATGCGCTCGAACCCGGCCCGGTGGTGAGCCTGCACACCACCACCGCGCAGCGGCTGGGTCTGAAGGCCGGTGCGCTGGCGCAGGTGCGTTCGCGCCGAGGTGAGGTGGCGTTGCCGGTGCGGCTGGACGATGCCATGCCGCTGGACACCGCCTTCATTCCGTTCGCTTACGCCGAAGCCGCGGCCAACCTGCTCACCAATCCGGCCCTGGACCCGGTGGGCAAGATCGCCGAACTGAAGTACTGTGCGGTGGACGTGCGGCCCTCGGTGTCCACGCAGGAATCGGTCCGGGTTTGATCTGACGCAAGGTCTGCGGGCCCGCGCTTTCCTACGATGGACGGGTGCCGCCGCGCGCGGCCCGGTTCATCCACCCCCTTCAGGAGAGCAACCATGTTCAAGAAGATCCTGCTGCCCACCGACGGCTCCGAACTCGGTGTCTTCGCCACCCGCGCCGCCGTCAAGCTGGCCAAAAGCCAGGGCGCGCACATCGTGGGCGTCTATGTGATCGATCCGTTCCCCTACATCGGCATCGGCGATGCCTCGGCCATCGGCCTGCAGGCCTACCTGACCGAAGCCAAGGCGGCCGCCGGCGTGGCGCTGGACGCCGCCCGCATGGCCTGCGCGGCCGACGAGGTGCCGTTTTCGGGCGACACCATCGAGCGCAACGTGGTGTACGAGGGGATCATCGAAACCGCCGAGGCCGAGGGCTGCGACCTGATCGTGATGGGCTCACACGGGCGCCAAGGCGTCAAGGCCCTCATTCTGGGCAGCGTGGCGCAAAAGGTGCTGACCCACGCCAAGATGCCCGTGCTGATCGTGAAGTCGTAGGGGATGGTTTAGCGCATGAACTTGCCGGCGGCGTTCACGATGGACAGATCGGAAAAATCCAGCCCCGTGTGGTCGGTGGCGCTGTAGTTGATCTGCAGCCCGCCGATGTCGTGGTTGCGCAGGCCTTCCAGCGCGTCGCGCAAGGCCACGGGTGTCGGGTTGGGGCCGGCGCGCCGCAGGCCTTCGGTGACGACCTTGGCGGCGGCAAAGCCTTCCATCATGGCCGGTGACACACCGTCCAGTCCCTTGGCCTTGGCCAGGTTCTGTGCTTCCTTGATCAAGGGGTAGGCCACCGAGCGTTCGTTGGGGAACACCTGTGTGACGATCACGCCGCGTGCGTGTTCGCCGAGCAGTTTGATGAAACCCTCCGAGGCGTTGTTGGACAGCGTGACCAGCTGGGCTCGCGAGCCCGCCGCGCGGATCGCCTTCATGCCGTTGGCGGCGTTGCCGGCCGAGCCGATGACCATCACCGCCTGGGCGTTGCTCTTGGCGACGCGGTCGGCCAGTTCGGTGAAGTCGGGCTTGTCGCGCGGGAATTTCTCCTGCAGTACCGGCGTCTGCTTCACGGTTGCGAAACCCTTGAGCGCACCGGCGGCCGAGTCGGCGCCGAACGAGTCGTCGGTCTCCAGCAGCGCGATGCGTGTCATGCCGATGCTGGCCAGGTGTTCGATGGCCTTGGCGGCTTCGCGCTGGTAGGTGGCGCGCACGTTGAAGACCCAGGGGTTCACCGGTTCGTGCAGCACCATGGCGCCCGTGCTCGGTCCCACCAGTGGCACCTTGTATTCGGCCAGCAGGGGCAGCAGCGCTTGCGAGTGCGGCGTCCCGCGGTTCAGGAACAAGGCCAGCACCTTCTGTTGCGTGATGAGCTGGCGCGACACCTCCACCGTGACCTTGGGATCGAACTGGTCGTCGACCGACACCAGTTCGATCTTCTGACCGTTGACACCGCCGCGCGCGTTCACCGCATCGAAGTAAAGCCTGGCGCCGTCGATGTTCTCTTTGACCCCGGCCGCCACCGAACCGGTGATGCCCGAAGGATTGCCGATTCGCAGCTGGGCCCAGGCGGGCACGGTGAACAGGACGAGGCCGACCAGGCCGACGGTGGCGAGGCTCTTGGGCCAGGGCGTGAAGGTATTTTTCATGGGGATGTGTCTCTGAAGGTGGGCTGAGTCTAGGCAGCCTGGCCAGGCGGGAAATTGTGGGTATGACGTACACGACGGGGGGTATGCCGCGCGGCTCCGTAGAATCTTTGCGTCCCCCTCTGGAGCCCCTGCATGTCCGATGCCTTTTTGCCCGACGAGCTGCCTGCGGCCGCGATTCAACCCGCGTCCGACCACGAGGGGCGCGACCGACCGACGGAAGGTGGCACCGGGCTGATCCGCATCCGCGGCGCGCGCCAGCACAACCTGAAAAACATCGATCTCGACATCCGCACCGGTGAGCTCACGGTGGTCACCGGACCCAGCGGATCGGGCAAGTCGAGCCTGGTGTTCGACACCCTTTTTGCAGAGGGCCAGCGGCGCTATGTGGAAACCTTCAGCGCTTATGCGCGCCAGTTTCTGGACCGCATGGACAAGCCTGCAGTGGATCGGGTGGAAGGCGTGCCACCGGCCATCGCGATCGACCAGACCAACCCGGTGCGCAGCTCGCGCTCCACGGTCGGCACCATGACCGAGCTCAACGACCACCTCAAACTTTTGTTCGCGCGCGGCGCCGAGCTGTTCGACCGCGACACCGCGGCGCTAGTGCGGCACGACTCACCGGAGTCGATTTATGCCGAGTTGAGTGCGCGCGCCGCAGCGCAAGGTGACCCGCGACTCGTCGTCACCTTCCCGGTGGAGTTGCCGGCCAGCACCACACCCGAAGAAATCGAACAGTGGCTCTCGGCCAGCGGCTACACGCGCGTGCAGGCCGAACGCGTCGTGCACCGCGCCGCACCGGCTGTGGATGACAAAGTCAAAACCAAAGGCAAGGCCAAGGCCGCGCCCATGGAGGCCATCAAGGTGCTTGACGTGGTGGCCGACCGCTTCCGTATCGGCACCACCGAACCCGCGCGCGTGATGGAAGCCATCGAAGTGGGCTTGAAGCGCGGCGGTGGCAAGCTCATGGTCTATGCCCTGAAATTGGAATCTGACCCCCAATTGGGTGCGGCGGCTGAGCCCGAGATCTGGAGGTTCAGCACCGGCCTGCATTGCCCCGAGAGCGACATCCGCTACAGCGAGCCCACGCCGTCGATGTTTTCGTTCAACTCGGCGGTGGGGGCTTGCGAGGCCTGCCGGGGCTTCGGGCGGGTGATCGGGGTGGACTACGGGCTGGTGATTCCCAACGACAAGCTCACGCTGCGCGCCGGTGCGATCAAGGTGTTCCAGACGCCGGCCTGGAAAGAGGCGCAGGACGACATGATGCGGCACGCCGAGGCCGCGGGCATCCCGCGCGACACGCCCTGGGCCAAGCTCACCGACGAGCAGAAGCACTGGGTCAAGGCCGGCTCGCCGCAGTGGAACGGCAAGTGGAACCAGCACTGGTACGGCGTGGACCGGTTCTTCGAATACCTGGAAAGCAAGGCCTACAAGATGCACATCCGTGTGCTCTTGTCCAAGTACCGCAGTTACACCGAATGCCCGAGTTGCGGCGGCGCCCGTCTCAAGACCGACAGCCTGCTCTGGCGTCTGGGCACGAAGGCGCAGGCGGATGCGGTGCTGCCCGTGGCGAAACGCTATTTGCCGAAAGGCGTGAAGTGGAGCCGAGCGCAGGTGGAGGCCTTGCCGGGGCTGTGTCTGCACGATTTGATGTTGTTGCCGCTGGACCGGTTGCGCACGTTCTTCGCTTCTCTGGCTCCCTCCCCCGCTGGCCAACAAGCCCCCATCCCAACCTTCCCCCAAGGGGGGAAGGAGCCGAATGCCGGCCAGGCGCAGGCCCTCAAACTCCTGCTTGACGAAATCAACACCCGCATCCGTTACCTCTGCGAGGTCGGCATCGGCTACCTCACCCTCGATCGCCAGAGCCGCACGCTGTCCGGTGGCGAGGTGCAGCGCATCAACCTCACCACGGCGCTCGGCACCTCGCTGGTCAACACCTTGTTCGTGCTCGACGAGCCCAGCATCGGCCTGCACCCGCGCGACATGGCGCGCATCGTTGATGCGATGCTGCGCCTGCGCGACGCGGGCAACACGCTGGTGGTGGTCGAGCACGACCCGGCCGTGATGCTGGCCGCCGACCGCCTGATCGACATGGGCCCAGGCCCGGGCGAGCGCGGCGGGCAGATCGTCTTCGACGGCACGCCCGAGTCGATCCGCAGCGCCGACACGCTCACCGGCGCCTACCTGGGCGCGCGCAAGACCATCGGCATGGGTTTCAAGCGCGCGGTGACCGACAGCACGCCGCGCCTGATCCTGGAAGGTGCGCGCGAGCACAACCTGAAGGACGTGTCGGTCGAGTTCCCGCTGCAGCGCCTGGTGGTCGTCACCGGTGTCTCCGGCTCGGGCAAGTCCAGCCTGATTCAAGACGTGCTGGCCCCAGCGCTGCTGCGCCACTTCGGCAAGTCCACCGACACGCCCGGCGCGTTTGACCGCCTGCTCGGCGCTGAGCAACTGAGCGAGGTGGTCTTCGTCGACCAGTCGCCCATCGGCAAGACAGCGCGATCCAACCCGGTGAGCTACGTGGGCGCGTGGGATGCGATCCGCGCGCTGTTCGCCGACGCGCCACTCTCGCGCCAGCGCAGCTACACCCCCGCCAAGTTCAGCTTCAACAGCGGCGACGGGCGCTGCCCCACCTGCGGCGGCTCGGGCTTCGAGCACGTGGAGATGCAGTTCCTGAGCGACGTGTATCTGCGCTGCCCGGACTGCGACGGCAAGCGTTACCGGCCCGAAATCCTGGAGGTGCGCATCGAACGCGGCGATCGATCGCTCAACGTGGCCGACGTGCTCGACCTCACGGTGAGCGAGGCCGCCGCGTTGTTCGCGAACGACCGCGAAGTGATCCGCGTGCTGCAGCCCATCGTGGACGTGGGCCTCGAATACGTGAAGCTCGGCCAGCCTGTCCCCACGCTGTCGGGCGGCGAGGCGCAGCGCCTCAAGCTTGCGGGCTTCCTGGCCGAGGCCTCCAAGAGCGCGAGCGCGAGCCGCCAACCCCTCTCGCGCAAGGGCACGCTGTTCCTGTTCGACGAGCCCACCACCGGCCTGCACTTCGACGACATCGCCAAGCTCATGCGCAGTTTGCGCAAGCTGCTCGACGCCGGCCACTCGCTGGTGGTGATCGAACACAACCTGGACGTGATCCGCTCGGCCGACTGGTTGATCGACCTCGGCCCCGAAGGTGGTGACGCGGGTGGCCTGGTGGTGGCCGAAGGCGCGCCCGAGCAGGTGCGCGAACACGCGAGCAGCCACACGGCCAAGGCGCTGCGCGAGTACGCCTTGTCCATGGGCGAGGTCCACGCGGTGCGCGAGGGTCGCGTGGCCGACTACCTGGGCCAGTCCAGCGGTCTGGCCGCAGCCGCCCGGCGCAGCGACCAACATGGTCACGCCATCCGCATCGTCAACGCCAAGGAGCACAACCTCAAGAACCTGAGCGTGAACATCCCGCGCGGGAAGTTCAACGTGATCTCCGGCGTGAGTGGCTCGGGCAAATCCACGCTGGCCTTCGACATCCTGTTCAACGAAGGCCAGCGCCGCTACCTGGAGAGCCTGAACGCCTACGCGCGCAGCATCGTGCAGCCCGCGGGCCGGCCCGAGGTGGACGCGGTCTACGGGATTCCGCCCACGGTGGCGATCGAGCAAAGACTCTCGCGCGGCGGGCGCAAGAGCACGGTGGGCACCACCACCGAGGTCTGGCACTTCCTGCGCCTGCTCTATGTGAAGCTGGGCACGCAGCACTGTGTGCACGATGGCGCGGCCGTGATGCCGCAGAGCGCCGACAGCATTGCAGCCTCCATCCTCAAGCGCTACGCGGGCCAACACATCGGCCTGCTCGCGCCGCTGGTGGTCAACCGCAAGGGCGTCTACACCGAGCTGGCCGACTGGGCGCGCCCGCGCGGCCACACTCATTTGCGCGTCGATGGCGAGTTCCTCCCCACCACCGGGTTCCCGCGCATCGACCGCTTCAAGGAACACACCATCGAGCTGCCGGTGGCCGACTTCGTGGTGAACGCTGACCAGGAAGCCCAGCTGCGCAGCCAGCTCGCCAAGGCACTGGAGATCGGCAAAGGCGTGGTGCACGTGTTGCACCCGCTCGACGGTCTGGCGCGGGCGCTGGAAGAGGGTGCTTCGACGCGCGAGCTGGGTCGGCTGGAGGTGTTTTCCACCACGCGCGCCTGCCCGGTGTGTGCCACCAGCTACCCCGAACTCGACCCACGCCTGTTCTCGTACAACAGCAAACACGGCTGGTGCCCCGACTGCGTGGGCACGGGCCTCAAACTCTCGCGCGACCAGCGCAGCGTGCTCGACGATTCGGTGCGCGACGACAGGGAACGCGGGCGCGAACAGAGCTTTGCCGAACCCGAGGTGGAAGACCTGGTGGACGAGGTCTGCCCGGGTTGCGAAGGCACCCGCCTGAACGCCCAGGCCCGCGCGGTGAAGTTCAGCGCGGTGGGCATCACCGACGTGGCGCGCTTGTCGGTGCGCGAGGTTCGGAGTTGGGTGCAAGGCCTCATGAAAGAGGCCGTGATGTCCACGCGCGAAACCGGCATCGCACGCGACCTGCTGCCCGAAATCGAAAGCCGCCTGGCGTTTCTGGAAGAGGTGGGCTTGAACTACCTCACGCTGGACCGGGGCGCGCCCACGCTCAGCGGCGGCGAGGCGCAGCGCATCCGCCTCGCGGCGCAGCTCGGCAGCAACCTGCAGGGCGTGTGCTACGTGCTCGACGAGCCCACCATCGGCCTGCACGCACGCGACAACGCGATATTGCTCAACGCGCTGCACAAGCTCGGCGACATGGGCAACACGCTGGTGGTGGTGGAGCACGACGAAGACACGATCCGTCGCGCCGACCACATCATCGACATCGGCCCGAGTGCTGGCAAACGCGGCGGGCGTGTGGTGGCGCAGGGCAGTGTGGACGACCTGTCGGCGAACCCGGAGTCGGTGACGGGCCGGTATTTGCTGCACGCGATGAAGCATCCACTGCAGCCGCGGCGCGAGGTGACCCCGCTCGACCCCTTCCCCCGCTGGGGGAAGGCAGGGATGGGGGCCGGCGCTCCGAATGCAGCGGCTCAGGCGAGCCCCCACCCCAGCCCTCCCCCAGCGGGGGAGGAAGCCAGTCATTGGCTGCAGGTGCACCGCGCCCAACTCCACAACCTCAACCAGCTCGATGCCGCCGTCCCCCTGCAACGCCTGGTGGTCATCACCGGCGTGTCCGGCTCCGGCAAGTCCACCCTCGCACGCGACGTGCTGCTGACCAACGTGGCCGCCGCCGTGGCCCAGCGCAGCACCAAAGCCGGCCGCGACGCCATGGACCAAGGCCAGTTCCCCGCGTGGTCCGGCTGCGCCAGCGTGAGCGGCTTCGAGTCCGTGGACCGTGTGCTCGAAGTCGACCAGACACCCATCGGCAAAACGCCACGCAGCTGCCCGGCCACCTACATCGGCTTCTGGGACACGGTGCGCAAGCTGTTCGCCGACACGCTCGAAGCCAAGGCGCGCGGCTACGGCCCGGGCCGCTTCAGCTTCAACACCGGCGAAGGCCGCTGCCCGGGCTGTGAAGGCCAGGGCATGCGCACCATCGAGATGAGCTTCCTGCCGGACGTGAAGGTGCCCTGCGAGGTCTGCCATGGTGCGCGCTTCAACCCGGAAACCCTGGCCGTCACCTGGAAGGGCAAGAGCATCGGCGACGTGCTGCAGATGGAGGTGGACGAAGCGGTCGACTTCTTCGCCAGCATGCCCAGCATCGGCCACCCGCTGCAGCTGCTCAAAGACGTGGGCCTGGGCTACCTCACGCTGGGCCAGCCCAGCCCCACGCTCAGTGGCGGCGAGGCGCAGCGCATCAAGCTGGTGACCGAACTCAGCAAGGTGCGCGACGACATCACGCGCCGCGGCCAGAAGCCGCCGCACACGCTCTATGTGCTGGACGAACCCACCGTGGGTCTGCACATGGCCGACGTGGAAAAACTCATTCGCGTGCTGCACCGCCTGGTGGACGGCGGCCACAGCGTGGTGGTGATCGAGCACGACCTGGACGTGATGGCCGAAGCCGACTGGATCATCGACCTCGGCCCCGAGGGCGGAGGTGGCGGTGGCCTCATCGTGGCCGCAGCCCCGCCCGACGAGGTGGTGCGGCTGGACACGCACACCGGTCGCGTGCTGGGGCCGGTGCTGGCGCGTGCTTGATGAACGTCCTTTCCCCCGTTTGCCCTGAGCTCACCTTGTCCGTTCGCCCTGAGCCTGTCGAAGGGCTTGCGCGATGCTGGTGGGCGGGGCTTCGACAGGCTCAGCCCGAACGGGTATGGGCTCAGTCCGAACGGGTATGGGCTCAGCCCGAACGGATGCGGGTTCGATTCAAACAAGGCAAGGCGTGAGCGCACACCAGGTCATCCACATCCACCCGGCCGCACCTCTCCAGCCTGCGCTGGGCGCACCCTGCAACGGCTGTGGCGTGTGCTGCCTGGCCGAGCCTTGCCCACTCGGGCAGGTGCTTTCACGCAAGCGCAGCGGGGCGTGTGATGCCTTGCGATGGGACGAAGTGCAATCGGTCTACCGCTGCGGTGCCATCACTGATGCCGCCGGTGTGCTGGGCCCGCGCTGGCGCTGGGCGGCACCGGTGTTGCAGAAGCTGGCGGGGCGGTGGATTGCCGCGGGTGGGGGGTGCGATGCCCACCTGAACAGCGATCGGGGCTGATCAGCGCGCGAACAGCGCGACCACGCCGATGCCCAGCGCGGCGAGCACAAACATGAGCACGCGCGTGCGCACGCGCAGCAACTCCACAGCGGCGACCAGGCGCGCGTTCTGCTCGGCCAGCTCAGCCAGGGTCTGCGCCATCTGGGTCTGTGTCTGCGTCTGCTGGTCGATCAGTTGCCGGGCTTCAATGAGCCGGTTGCGCAGTTCACCCAGGCTGGGCGGTGTGTCCGACACGAGGTCCATGGGCGCGCCGGTGACGGGCGCTGTCTCGGGCGTCTTCTGCCGCTCCATCAGTTTGCGCGCGGCGTTGAGCACCTTGGGCGCGTGTTCGATCACGTCGCCCCAGGGAATCACTTTGAGGGCGAGCAGCCAGGGGATGGCCATGGGGAGGGTCCTTTCGCAGGGCGGAAACGCGGAATGCACCCTTGGGAGCAGCTTAACCCCGTGGGGTTCCCGCAGATGGGGACGGCGCTGCGCGTCTCAACAGCCACCAGCCCAGCCCGGCCACCGACAACAACAGCACCGGAAATCCCACCGTGGGCGCCCACTGCAGGGCCGCGGCGCCGGCGGCCGGCGCCAGCACGCCGCCCAGCGTGTAGGAGAGCACCAGCACGGCGGTGCTGTTGACCAGCGTGATGCCGTCTTCGCGCGAGCCGATGTCGATCATGGCCAGGGTGTAGAGGCTGCCGCCGGCGCCACCCCATAAAAAGGCCACTGGCGCGGCCAGCCAGGGTGTGCCGGCCACGAAGGGAATCACCAGCGTGGCCAGCAGCGTGATGAGCGCACACATCCGCATGATCGTCAGGCGGCTGGCGCGGGCGTTGCCCCAGCGTTGTGCAGGGTGGTGGGCCAGGCGGTCGGCCAGCAGGCCGGCGGGCAGCATCATGATGGCGCTGCCCAGGCCGCTGGCCGACACCAGCAGCGCAGCGGCGGTGGCGCCCAGGCCCAGCGCCAGACCGTACAGCGGCAGGATGGACGTGAGGCCGCTCTCGAAGAAACCGCCCACAAACCCCACCGTCATGATCAGCGGGTGCAGGCGCAGCGCGTGCCACACGCCCGATAGGCCAACCTTGGCGTTGTGCGCATCGGCGGCGGCAGGCAGGCGCGGAATGAGCAGACTCCAGCCCAGGCCGAACACGGTGAGCGCCAGCGCCAGCCAGAGCGCCGCATCGCTCTGCGCGCCGTACCAGGCCAGCACCAGCGGGCCGAGCACGAAGGTGGTGCCGACCATGGTCTCGAAAATGCCGACGTTGCGCCCTCGCTGTGTGGGCGGTGAAAACTCCGCCACCACGGCTTCGGCCAGCACCCAGCGCAGGCCGGCGGCCATGCCTTCGATGAGGATGCACACGAACCACAACACCAGCGAGTGGCTGAACAGGAAACCCATGATGGCCACCACCGGCACGAAGGCCGCGAGCCACAGCGAGGGCCGCCTGCCCAGGCGCTGCGTGATGGCCGAGGCAAACGGTGTCATGGCGAACACGCCGAGCCAGCCGGTGGCCACGAACACGCCGGCCAGCGCCGTGGACACGCCATCGCCCTTGAGTCGCAAGAGCAGCAGTGGCATGAGCATGAAGTAGCCCACCAGCTGGAAGAAGGTGGAGCCAAAGATGGCCACCAGCCCGAGGCGCGCCTGTGCGGGCACCAGCGCGCTGGGCGCGGTGCCGGTGAGGGCCTGGCTGTGCTGCGGCGGCAGCGGGTGTTCGCTCATTTGTCGATGGCCGAGAGCACCGCGTCCGCCACTTCGGCAAATCCCGCGCCGCGCGCGCCCTGCGCGACAAAGCGCGGGTGGTGGCTGAGCGCGGCCCAGAAGCGCGCCACGTTGGCCACGCCCACGCTGTGCGGGAAGTGGCCGAACATGCGCGCGTCGTTGGTGGAGTCGCCCACGTAGACCCAGCGGTCGAGTTCGGTATCCAGGTCGCGGCCCAGGCGCGTGCGCACGATCCAGCGCGCGCCGGCCAGCTTGTCGTGATCGCCGATCCAGCCGTTGATGTGGATCGAGCTCACGGTGGCGTTGAGGCCATCGCGGCGCATCAGCGCCACCACCTGCGCGATCTCGGCTTCGTTCAGGTGCGCGAACTCGCTGTGGTCGATGGCGATGTCGGTTTCGCGCCCGGGGCTGTCGGTGGCCAGCCGGGTTTGCGGCAGTTCGCGCAGCACGCGCTGTGCCGTGGCCTGCAGGCGGGCGAAGTTGGTGGTTCGGGTGGCGGCGTCTTGAAGGTAGTCCCGGCGGAGCCGGCCGTCGTCGCTGCGCCACAGCGCCACGGCGCCGTTTTCCGCCACGATCGCGTCCACCGGCCAGGCCAGTGCAAAGGCCTCGCTCCAGCCGGCCGGCCGGCCGGTGATGGCCAGCACCGGCAGGCCAGCGGCGCGCAGGCGGTGCAAGGCGTCCAGCGCATCGGGCGTGATGGCACCGTTGGTCGTCAATGTGTCGTCGATGTCGGTCAACACCCCATGGATGCGCGCGCGCGCCGCGGCGGGCCACAGGACGAGCGGGGAGGGCGTGGGGAGGGTCGGCATGGGGCCGGGAGTGTCGCACAGGCGTGTAGCAGGTCCGGGTTTGAGTCCCTACAAACACCCACCCGCAGGCTTGCTGGGCTAAAATCCCGCATCCGAGGAGCGTTGCAGCGTCCCCATTTGCGGGGCGTGAGGCTCGGACCATCCATGCAACGACGCTCATCCACATCCGTGCGATGAGCTTTTTTTCGCCCGCTGATGTGGTTTATCCATCCTTACTGGAGCGAACCATGAATGCCCGTCTGAACAACCCCACCTTCACCGATTGCGCGATCGCCGACATCACCCTGGCCGATTGGGGCCGCAAGGAAGTCAAGATCGCCGAGACCGAAATGCCCGGCCTGATGGCCATCCGCGAAGAGTTCGCCAAGGCGCAGCCGCTCAAGGGTGCGCGCATCACCGGCAGCATCCACATGACGATCCAGACCGCCGTGCTGGTCGAAACCCTGCAAGCCCTGGGCGCCAGCGTGCGCTGGGCCTCGTGCAACATCTTCTCCACGCAAGACCACGCCGCCGCCGCACTGGTGGCCAACGGCACGCCGGTGTTCGCACACAAGGGCGAGTCGCTGGACGAGTACTGGGACTTCACCCACCGCATCTTTGAATTCGGCGCCGCCGGCACCGAAGGCGAAGGCCCCAACATGATCCTGGACGACGGCGGCGACGCCACCCTGCTCATGCACCTGGGCCAGCGCGCCGAGAAGGACGCCTCCGTCCTGAACAATCCACAGAGCGAAGAAGAGATCTGCCTGTTCAACGCCATCAAGGCCAAGCTCTCCGAAGACAAGACCTGGTACACCCGCAAGGCGGCGCAGATCATCGGCGTGACCGAAGAGACCACCACCGGCGTGCTGCGCCTGAACGAGATGTCGGCCAAGGGAACACTGCAGTTCCGCGCCATCAACGTCAACGACAGCGTGACCAAGAGCAAGTTCGACAACCTGTACGGCTGCCGCGAGTCGCTGGTCGACTCCATCAAGCGCGCCACCGACGTGATGATCGCCGGCAAGGTCTGCGTGGTCGCTGGTTACGGTGACGTGGGCAAGGGCTCGGCCCAGGCCCTGCGCGCCCTCAGCGCCCAGGTCTGGGTGACCGAGATCGACCCCATCAACGCCCTGCAGGCCGCAATGGAAGGCTTCAAGGTCGTGACCATGGAATACGCAGCCGACAAGTGCGACATCTTTGTGTCCGCCACTGGCAACAAGAACGTGATCCGTTACGAGCACATGGCCGCCATGAAAGACGAAGCCATCGTCTGCAACATCGGTCACTTCGACAACGAGATCGACGTGGCCTCGCTCGAAAAGTGTGTGTGGGACGAGATCAAACCCCAGGTCGACCACATCACCTTCCCCGACGGCAAGAAGATCACCCTGCTGGCCAAGGGCCGCCTGGTGAACCTGGGTTGCGCCACTGGCCACCCCAGCTTCGTGATGTCGTCGAGCTTCGCCAACCAGACCATTGCGCAGATCGAGCTGTTCACCAAGCAGGACCAGTACGAAGCCGGCAAGGTCTACGTGCTGCCCAAGCACCTGGATGAGAAGGTCGCGCGTCTGCACCTGAAGAAAGTCGGCGCCATGCTGACCGAACTGAGCGACGAGCAGGCGGCCTACATCGGCGTCTCCAAGCAAGGTCCGTACAAGGCCAACACCTACCGCTACTGATCCGCATGCGGGCAGACCAACTGCTCGTCGAGCGCGGGCTGGCGGCTTCCAAGTCGCAAGCGCAACGGCTGATTGCATCGGGTGTGCGCTGGCGGCTGCCGCCGGGCGACTGGAAAACCGTCTCGAAGAACGGCGAAGAGCTGCGCGAGACGGTGGAGTTGCAAGCGGTGGACAACGCCGAGACGCGTTTTGTCTCGCGCGGTGGCCTCAAGCTCGACGGTGCGCTGCAACGCGTGGCGCTTGACGTGCGTGGCCTGCGCTGCCTCGACGTGGGGCAGAGCAGCGGTGGTTTCACCGACTGCCTGCTGCAGCGCGGCGCACAGCAGGTGGTGGGCGTGGACGTGGGCCAGGGCCAGCTGCATCCGCGCCTGCGCGCTGACGCGCGGGTGGTGTGTATCGAGCGCTGCAATGCGCGTGATCTCACCGTTGAGGCCTTGATGGATGCGGGCGGCTCAGCTGCCGCCGCACCGTTCGACCTGATCGTGGGCGACCTGTCCTTCATCTCGCAGACGCTGGTGTGGCCAGCGCTCGTCCCCTTGCTCACAGCGGGTGGGCATGTGCTCATGCTGGTCAAGCCGCAGTTTGAACTGCAGCCCGAGCACATCGGCAAGGGCGGCCTCGTGAAGAGCGAAGCGAGCTACCCGCTGGTGCGTGAGCGCATCGAGCAGGTGGTCCAAGACAGCGGCCTGGCGCTGCTGGACTACTTCGAGAGCCCGATCACCGGGGGTGACGGCAATCGCGAATTTCTGGTGTTCGCCCGCCTGCCGGCCTGAAGCTGGAGGCGGCGCCGGACCCGCACATTTCTGGAGAACCCCATGGGTCTGCCCGTGAGTTTTGAATTTTTTCCACCCAAGACACCCGAGGGTGTGGAGAAGCTGCGCGCGGTGCGCCAGCAGCTGTATGCGTTGAGGCCCGAGTTCTGCTCGGTGACCTACGGCGCGGGTGGCTCCACGCAAGAAGGCACCTTCAACACGGTGCGCGACATCCTCGCCGAATCGGTGCCGGCGGCCTCGCACTTCTCGTGCATCGGTGCCACCAAGGCCTCGGTGCGGGAGCAGCTCGCCACGCTCAAGGCCATGGGCGTGAAGCGCCTGGTGGCCCTGCGCGGTGATCTGCCCAGCGGTTATGGCGCGGGTGGCGAGTTCCACTACGCGAGCGACCTGGTGGCCTTCATCCGCGCGGAGACCGGCGACGATTTCCATATCGAGGTGGCCGCGTATCCGGAGGTGCACCCGCAGGCGAAGTCGCCCGAGTCGGATCTGCAGGCCTACGCGACCAAGGTGCGCGCGGGCGCGCATTCGGCCATCACCCAGTACTTCTTCAACAGCGACGCCTACTTCCGCTTTGTGGACGACGCCTACAAGCTGGGCGCCGACGTGCCGGTGGTGCCCGGCATCATGCCCATCACCAGCTCCACGCAGCTCATGCGTTTTTCGGACGCTAGCGGCGCCGAGATCCCGCGCTGGATCCGGCTGCGCCTGCAGGCCTTTGGCGACGACACGGCGTCCATCAAGGCCTTCGGCCTGGACGTGGTGACCGACCTGTGCGACCAGCTGCGCAACGGCGGCGTGCCGGCGCTGCACTTCTACACCATGAACCAGAGCGCGGCCACGCTGGAAATCGCGAAGCGCCTGCAGCTGTCATGAGTTTCAAGTCCGCGTTCACGCTCGCCCTGGCCACTGTGTTGTGGCTGGGCGGCTGTGCGACGCGTGCGCCCTCGCAGCCCGACCCGGTTGAGGGGGACGAGCCAGCCGCGGTACTGGAAGAGCGCGAGATCGAGCGGGGCCAGGCCTCGTGGTACGGCGATCCCTTTCATGGGCGGCGCACCGCCAGCGGCGAGATCTTCAACATGCACGATCTCACCGCCGCCCACAAGACGCTGCCCTTCGGCACGCGCTTGCGGGTGCGCAACCTCGCGACCGGGCAAGACGTGTTGCTGCGCATCAACGACCGTGGTCCCCACGTGAGGGGTCGCATCATCGACCTGAGCCGCGCTGCCGCGGCGCAGGTCGGCCTGCTGGGCAGCGGCACGGCGACGGTGGTGCTGCTGGCCGAATGAGTGCCTCGCGGCCCGCCGGATGCTCATGGACGAACTTCGCCCGGTGATGACCGGGCTGGAACTGGTAGCCTCCAACTGGGCGAGATGGCAGCGATCAGGCTGCACGCCCTCACATCAGGAGCCCGTATGCATTCCCCTGCTTCATTGAACCGCCGCACCGTGTTGATGGCCGTCGCGGCCACCGTGGCCGCGCCCGCGCTGAGGGCCCAGACACTGCCCCGCACCATCCGGCTGGTGGTGCCGTTCCCGCCCGGCGGCTCGCCCGACATCCTGGCCCGGGCCTTGCAGCCCCGGCTGGCCGCCGCGCTCGGTGTGAACGTGGTGATCGACAACAAACCGGGTGCCGGGGGTTCACTGGGCGCCACGGACGTGGCGCGCTCGGCGCCCAATGGCGCCACGCTGCTCATGGGCCACACCGGCACGCTGGCCGTCAACCCCGCCATCTACCCCGGCCTGGCCTACGACCCGCAGAAGAGCTTCGCCCCGATCGCCTGGGTGGCCCGTGTGCCCAACGTGCTGGTGATCAACGCATCGCTGCCCATCACCTCGTTGAAGCAACTCATCGAGCGCGCCAAAGCGCAGCCCGGCCAGCTCACGCACGCTTCGGGCGGCAATGGCAGCGCCGCCCACATCGCCTTTGAATACCTCAAGCAGCGCGCGGGCATGTTCATGCTGCACATCCCCTACCGCGGCACGGCGCCCTCGATCACCGACGTGATCGGTGGTCGCGTCGACTGCACCTTCACCGGCGCGCCAGCCGTCCTGCCGCACGTGCAGGGTGGCCGCCTGCGTGCGCTGGCGGTGTCGAGCCCGCAGCGCCTGCCCGCCCTGCCCAACGTGCCCACGGTGGCCGAGAGCGGTTACCCCGGCTTCGAGGCCGATCAGTGGTACGGCATCGTCGGCCCCGCCGGCATGCCACCCGACCTGGTGGCGCGGCTCAACGCAGAGATCAACGCGGCGCTGGTCCACCCCGAGGTGCTGGAGCCGCTCACGCGCGAAGGCGCCACACCCATGCCGTCGAAGCCGCAGGACTTTGCCGCGCTCATCGCGCGCGAGATTCCGCGCTGGGCCGAGGTGGTGCGCATCGGCAACGTCAAGCCGTCCTGAGTTTTCAATGCGGTCACCGCTCGCCGTGGCCGCCGCCGAAAATTGATCTGCGTCAAACGCCGGTGTGATCGCCGAGGGCGTGGTCGGCCGTATTGATGCAGCGCAATATGTCGCGGGTCGGGGTCTTCTGTAATCGATGTCGGGAATGTTCCCGCTTCGATCACTGAACACCATGAAAAAGACCACTGTGGCTCTCGCCTCCCTCGTGCTGATGGCATCGGGCGCGGCCCTTGCACAAGACTTCAACGCAGGCTCGCTGCTGGTGCGCGCCCGCGCCGTTCATCTGGACAGCGCCAACAAGGACAGCACCGGCCTGGATCTTTCGATCAACAACAAGACGCTGCCCGAAATCGACTTCACGTACTTCTTCAGCCCCAACCTGGCGGCCGAACTGGTGCTGACCGTGCCGCAGAAGCAGCGCGTGTACGCCGGCGCCACCCAGATCGGCAGCTTGAAGCACCTGCCGCCCACGCTCACCTTGCAGTACCACTTCAACCACAGCAACGGCATCAAGCCCTACCTGGGCGCCGGTCTGAACTACACGCGCTTCAGCTCGGTGGATCTGCTCGGTGGTGGCGCGGACCTCAAGCGCAACAGCTATGGTCTGGCCTTGCAGGCCGGCGTTGATGTGCCGCTGTCCAAGAACCTGTACCTGAACGTCGACGTGAAGAAGGTCTACATCAAGACCGACGTGATCGCCGCTGGAAGCAACATCGGCACCTTCAAGGTGGACCCGATTCTCCTGGGCGTGGGTCTGGGCTGGCGCTTCTGAGGCGGCGCTTCAGCGCTCGTCGAAGCTGATCACGAGCGCATCGCTCGTGGGTCGCGCCTGGCAGCTCAACACGAAACCCTTGTCGGTTTCCCAGGGCTCCAGCGTGTAGTTTTTCTCCATCGCCACCGAACCCTCCATCACCTTGGCGCGGCAGGTGCAGCACACGCCGCCGCGACACGACCAGGGCAGGTCCAGGCCTGCGCTGAGGGCCACGTCGAGCACCCGCTCGTCGCGGTTCATGCGCAGCGCGTGCGGCTTGCCGTCGAGCAGCACGGTGAGCGCGACGTCACCGTCGGTGCGCACGGCCGCATCGGCATGGCCGAGCACCACCGCCTTGCGCGCTTCGGCCGGCAGGGCTTGCAGCGTGGGCGAGGTGAAGCGCTCGGTGTGCACCCGGTCGGGCCGCACGCCGGCGTCGAGCAGTGCTTGTTCGGTGGCGTCGATCATGGCCTCAGGCCCGCAGATGAACACCTCGTCCATGCTGGCCACGGGCAGCAGCGTGGCGATGAGCGCGCGCACCTTGTCGCCGTCGATGCGACCTTCGAGCAACGGCACCTCCTGTGCCTGGCGCGAGAGGATGTGGATCAGCGTGAGTCGGTCGGCATACCTGTCCTTCAGGTCCTGCAGCGCTTCGTTGAACATCACGCTGTCCATGCGCCGGTTGCCATAGACCAGGGTGAACTTGGCCTGAGGTGATTCTTCGAGCGTGCTGGCCATGAGCGAGAGGATGGGCGTGATGCCTGAGCCAGCCGCAAAGCCCACGCGGTGCAGTGCACGCGGCTTGTGCACGGTGAAGCGGCCGTCGGGTGGCATTACCTTGAGCGTGTCGCCGGCGCGCAGTTCGCTGGCCGCCCAGTTGGAAAACACACCACCGTCCACCGGCCGGATGCCCAGCGTGAGTTCGCCCCGCTGCGTGAGCAGGCTGCGCGGGCTGCTGATGGAGTAACTGCGCCGCACGTCTTGCCCGCCAATGGTGGCGCGCAAGGTGAGGAACTGGCCCGGCTCGAAAGCGAACGCCGTGCGCTGCTCGGCCGGTATGGCCAGGGTGATGGCCACGGCGCCGGCAGCTTCGGGGCTGATGCGGGCGATGGGCAGCTCGTGGAAGCGGTGTGCGGTGCTCATGGCATCAATAGGGTTTGAAGTAGTCGAAGGGCTCAAGGCAATCGAGGCAGCGGTACATGGACTTGCACGCGGTCGATCCGAACGGCGAGGTTTCGGTGGTGTGGGTCGAGCCGCATTGCGGGCAGGGCACCACCTCGCGTTGCAGGGCCTGGCGTGAAAACTTCAGCACGTTGCCGCCCGCGTTGGCGCTGCTGCCGCACTGCGGTGGCGCAATGCCGTAGGCGCGCAGCTTCTCGCGTGCGGCCTCGCTCATCCAGTCGGTGGTCCAGGCGGGGGCGAGCTGCGTGACCACGCGGGCGCGGATGCCCGCGCTTGCCAGGGTGGCGCGCACATCGTCCTCGATCTGTCCCATGGCCGGGCAGCCGCTGTAGGTGGGCGTGATCACCACCTCGGGGGTGCCGTCGGCACCCGTGCGCACGTCGCGCAGGATGCCGAGTTCACTCAGGCTGACCACCGGAATTTCGGGGTCGCTCAGATCGGCGAGCGAGGCCCAAATGGCGGCGTGTTCGTGGACGACGGCGATGGTCATGGCGATCACCACACCGCTTGTGGGTGCGTGCGCGCCAGGCTCTGCATTTCGGCCAGCAGAAAACCCATGTGTTCCGAATGCACGCCGAGCTTGCCCTGCGGCACGTAGCCTTGCACGGCAGGGCGTTGGAGCGTGGCTTCGGTCACTGTGTCATCCACCAATGCGTCCCAGTCCGCCTTGAGGTTGGCGACATCCACGCCCGTGCCACTCTGCACCGCCTGTGTTTCAGCTTCGCTGCCGATCCAGAACTCCTGGCAGTAGGGCAGCAGGTGGTTGAGTGCCGCTTGCGCGCGGGCGTGTGATTCGTCGGTGCCGTCGCCAAAGCGCACCAGCCAGTCGCTGGCATGGCGCAGGTGGTAACGCACCTCCTTCAGCGATTTCGCGGCGATGGCGGCCAGGTGCGCGTCCGCCGATGTCTGCAGCCGGTCCCACACCAGCACCATGAGCGCGCTGTAGAGAAAGTTGCGTGTGATGGTGGTGGCGTAATCGCGGTCGCCCGATGAGGTGCTGGCCAGGGGACCGCTGTGCGGCAACTCCAGCAGCGTGAGGTTGCGGAATTCGTGCGTGTCGCGGAAATAGGCCAGGGTGTCTTCGGTCACGCGGCCATCGGTGCGCGCGCCCTGCAGGTGTTGGAAGCGCTGCGTCAGGTCGGCATCGTCGTTGATGAGCGCGGCGGCGTGCTGGTAGAGCATGCGGGCCTGGCCCAGCAGATCCAGGCTGTTGTTGGCCAGGGCCAGATCCTCTTCCAGGATGGGCCCGTGGCCGCACCACTCGGCGTTGCGCTGGCCGAGCACCAGGGCGTTGTCGGCCAGGTGCAGCAAATAGGCCACGGGCGCGTGGGTGGGCGCTGAAACCATCACATGTGCCCCACTTTGTCCGGGATCTCGTAGAAGGTCGGATGCCGGTACACCTTGTCGGCGGCCGGGTCGAAGAAGCTGTCCTTGCTGTCGGGCTCGCTGGCGGTGATGCTGTTGGACGGCACGACCCAGATGCTCACGCCTTCCTGGCGGCGCGTGTAGACGTCGCGCGCCATCTGCAGTGCGTGGGGTGCGTCGCTGGCGTGCAGGCTGCCGCAGTGCTTGTGCTCCAGGCCCTGCTTGCTGCGCACGAAGACTTCCCACAAGGGCCATTCCTTGAGTGCGGCTGTGTTCATGCGGCCTCCTTCATGGTGCGTGCCTGTTGTTTGGCCGCGTGGGCGAGCGCCGCTTCGCGGACCCATGCGCCGTCGTTCCAGGCCTTCACGCGCGTGGCCAGGCGCTCCTTGTTGCAGGGGCCGTCGCCATTGACCACGGCCCAGAACTCGTCCCAGTCGATCGAACCGTAATCGTGGTGGCCACGCGCCTCGTTCCATTTCAGGTCGGGATCGGGAAGCGTCACGCCCAGCACCTCGGCCTGCGGCACGGTCGCGTCCACGAACTTCTGGCGCAGGTCGTCGTTGGAAATGCGTTTGATGCCCCAGCGCATGCCCTGCACGCTGTTGGGGCTGTCGGCGTCGGGCGGGCCGAACATCGCCAGGCACTTCCACCACCAGCGGTTCACCGCGTCCTGCACCATGGCTTTCTGCTCGGCCGTGCCCTGCATCATGGTCATCAGCGACTCGAAGCCCTGGCGCTGGTGGAAGCTTTCTTCCTTGCAGACGCGGATCATGGCGCGCGCATACGGGCCGAAGCTGCAGCGGCACAGCGGGATCTGGTTCATGATCGCCGCGCCGTCCACCAGCCAGCCGACCACGCCCACGTCGGCCCAGGTCAGCGTGGGGTAGTTGAAGATCGAGCTGTATTTGGCCTTGCCCGAGTGCAGCGCGTCGAACATCTGGTCGCGGCTGGTGCCCAGGGTCTCGGCTGCGCTGTAGAGGTACAGGCCATGGCCACCTTCGTCCTGCACCTTGGCCACCAGGATGGCCTTGCGCTTGAGGCTGGGCGCGCGGCTGATCCAGTTGCCTTCGGGCAGCATGCCCACGATCTCGCTGTGCGCGTGCTGGCTGATCTGGCGCACCAGCGTCTTGCGGTACGCGTCGGGCATCCAGTCGCGCGGCTCGATCTTGCCGTCGGCGTCGACCACAGCGTCAAAGTGCGCCTGCAAGGCGGTGTCGTGGGGCACCGCTTTCAGCGGCGTGCCGGACTTGGTGTCGGCGTCGGGAACGTTGAACGACTGGGTGTACATGCGCGTCTCCTGCGCCGCTGGCCGGGCGCGTGAGTCGCAGTATATCCAGTTAACCGACCGAGCGGTCGGCTAATTTTCAACCGCCCGATTCGAGGGCCTGGGACTTGCCCCGGCCGCGTCCCAGGTGGGCCAGCAGTTGCGGCAGCGCCTGTTGCAGCACACCCTTGAGTGTGTGCGGCGGGTTGACGACAAACATGCCGCTGGCCGTCAGTCCGGGCCGATCTTCGGGACCGTGTGTCGGGTCCTGGCCAATGGCGAGCGTGGCGTTGAGCCAGGGTTTCTGCGCCTGGTTGGCCAGCGTCTTGAGACGGCGCGGCAGGTCGTGCGCTTCGGGCCGCGGAATCACCGGGTACCAGACGAGATAGGTGCCGGTCGGGAAACGCTTGATGGCTTCTTGTATGCAGGCGCTCACTTTTGCGTAATCGCTCTTGATCTCGTAACTCGGGTCGATCAGCACCACAGCGCGCTTGGAGCCGGTGGACGAGGGCGGCGGAGGCAGCAGCGGGCGCAGGCCCTCAAAGCCGTCCTCGCGGGCCACCGCAATCTGCCGTCCGGCGTCGAGCTGGGCGATGTTGGCCGCGAGCGTCTTGCTGTCGGTGGGGTGCAGTTCGAACAGCTTGAGCCGGTCGCGCGACTCGGTGCGCATGAGCTGCTGCATCACGAAGGGTGAGCCGGGATAGACGCGCAGCGCGCCTGACGGGTTGAAGCTGGCGATGGTGTCGAGGTAGTCGTCAATCGCGGGCGACACGTCCTTGGCCGGCGGCTGGTCGGCCGACCGAAGGGCCGCCATCAGCTTGACCACGCCGTCCTTGGCCTCGCCCCCGGTCTCGGTGTAGTCACCATCCAGGCGGTACAGGCCGGCCCCCGCGTGGGTGTCGACCAAGGTGATGCCGGCCTCTTTCTGCATCAGATGGCGCAGCGTGGCGATGAGGGTGGTGTGCTTTAGCACGTCGGCGTGGTTGCCGGCGTGGAAGGCGTGTCGGTAGCTGAACATCCGTTGATGGTAGCGGTTTGACCACGCCGGGCGGGTTTGCAAAACTGAAATTTGCCAGCCACCCCCGCAATTTCGTACAATCGATGGCTTCGCAGCGAACTGCTGGCTCCGCGGCGAAGTGTTCAAAACCCACCTAAGAGCGTTCCGTCAGAGAACGACCGACCGTGGAAAAGAGCCGCCAAACCACCTCTCCAAGAGAAAACTCATGACCAAAACGTTCAGCGCAAAACCCGCTGACGTGACGCACGAGTGGTTTGTGATTGACGCGACCGACAAGGTCCTCGGACGAGTTGCCAGTGAAGTGGCTCTCCGTTTGCGCGGCAAACACAAGGCCATTTACACGCCTCACGTCGATACCGGTGACTTCATCGTCATCATCAACGCAGCCAAGATCCGCGTCACGGGCAACAAAGCCCTCGACAAGGTCTACTACCGTCACTCGGGTTACCCCGGCGGTATCTACGGCACCAACTTCCGCGACATGCAGGCCAAGCACCCAGGCCGTGCGCTCGAAAAGGCTGTCAAGGGCATGCTGCCCAAGGGCCCGCTCGGCTACGCCATGATCAAGAAGCTCAAGGTGTACGGCGGTGCAGAGCACCCGCATACCGCCCAACAGCCGCAAGTGCTGGAACTCTAAAGGAGCCTTGAGATGATTGGTGAATGGAACAATGGAACCGGCCGTCGCAAATCCAGCGTCGCCCGTGTTTTCCTGAAAAAAGGCAGTGGCCACATCACGGTCAATGGCAAGGACATCCAGGCCTACTTCGGCCGCGAAACCTCCATCATGATCGCCAAGCAGCCCCTGCTGCTGACCAACCACGCCGAGACGTTTGACATTCAGGTCAACGTGCACGGTGGTGGTGAGTCCGGCCAGGCCGGCGCCGTGCGCCACGGCATCACCCGCGCCCTGATCGACTACGACGCCACGCTCAAAGCAGGCCTGTCGCAAGCCGGTTTCGTGACGCGCGATGCCCGCGAAGTCGAACGGAAAAAAGTCGGTCTGCGCTCTGCACGCCGTCGCAAGCAGTTCAGCAAACGCTAATCTGTCTGGCCTCAACTGCAAAAGCCGCCTTCAAGTCGAACTTGGGGCGGTTTTTGCTTTCTGGGCCCGGGTTGCGTTTGCTTTCACTTGAAAGGTTTGCATGCGGTTTCGGCTTCTGCGCAGAAAACTCACCGTCAGCGCGCCGCGCATGGCGGTTCGCAGCGCGTTGCCCTGGCCGTTTCGCTGGTTGCTCGGTGCTGTCGTGCTGGGCTTCTCTGGGGCGTTGGCGCTGTGGGCCTTCGAGTTCGGCCGGGACATCGCTGGCCTGGACCGGGCGTCCAAGCAGGAGCTCACGCAACTGCGCAGCGAGGTGCAGACCTTGCGCGCCGATCTGCTCAATGCGCAGTCGGTGGCCAACACCTCCGAGAGCCTGCTCACGACCGAGCGCAGCGTGCAGGAGCAGCTCGCCATGCGCATCCGCCAGCTTGAAGCGGACAACGAACTGCTGCGGACCGACCTCGGGTTTTTCGAGCGCCTGATCCCCGGCTCGGGTAGCGATGCGCTGAGCATCCGCGGCTTGCAGGCCGAACGGGTGTCCGCCACCCAGTGGCGATGGCAGGCGCTCATGATGCAGGCCACGAAGAACGCGCCCGATTTCAAGGGAACGCTCGAAATCACTTTCACCGGCACGCTGGACGGCAAGGCGTGGTCGCTGGCGCAGGCGCCAGCACCGCAGCCGGTGTTGATCAAAGGCTATTTGCGCCTGGAGGGCATCGTCGATGTGCCCGCGCAGGCCATGGTAAAAAACGTGACGGCCAAGGTACTTCAAGGAAGCTCGGTGCGGTCGGTACAAACATTCCAGCTGTGACAGCAGCGTTCCGTCGTTTGGAGAAGCCCATGTTCGGCAAGAAAAAACAGCCCCCCATCAAGAGCCTGATTGCGCAGGGCACCCGCATTGAGGGCAATGTCCTGTTTCACGATGGCCTGCGGGTCGACGGCGAGGTGGTGGGCGACATCCGCGCCAGCGACGAACACCCCAGCATCCTGGTGATCAGCGAAGTGGCTGTGGTCACGGGGCAGATCCTGGCCGACCACGTCATCATCAATGGCCACGTCAAGGGACCGGTGCAGGCCTTCGAGCTGCTGGAGCTTCAGCCCAAGGCGCGCATCGAAGGCGATGTGTCGTACAAGGCACTGGAAATGCATCAGGGCGCGACCATCACGGGGCAGCTCAAGCCCATGGTCGGCGGTGTGGAAGACAAACCCACACTGAAACTAGCGGCAAACAATGGCTGAGCGCAATCCCGACCAAATTGATTTACTATCTTTCCCAACCCCGGTGCGCGGTGCGCCCGATCTTTTCTCCGTGGACCTGCCCAAGGGCCACAACATTCCAAGAGGTCATCCATGAGTGCAGTGGCAGAAAACATCCAGACTGAAATGCCGGCGCCGCTGGTGTTCACCGACAGCGCAGCCGCCAAAGTGGCGGAGCTGGTGGCCGAAGAAGGCAACCCCGATCTGAAGCTGCGCGTGTTCGTGCAAGGTGGCGGATGTTCCGGCTTCCAGTACGGCTTCACCTTCGACGAGGTGGTCAATGAAGACGACACCACCATGTCCAAGAACGGCGTGTCGCTGTTGATCGACGCCATGAGCTACCAGTACCTGGTGGGCGCCGAGATCGACTACAAGGAAGACTTGGAAGGCGCGCAGTTCGTGATCAAGAACCCCAATGCCAACAGCACCTGCGGCTGCGGCTCCAGTTTCAGCGTCTGAACCACTCACGCGATCCACGCGCCAATAAAAAAGGGGAGCTTGAAGCTCCCCTTTTTCATGTCTGCTTGTTTCAGGTTTATTCGGCGCTGGCCTGCTGAACGCTGGCTGCTGCGTTGAGTTGCACCCTTTGCAGCTGGGCCAGGGCATCAAAGCGGGCGCGGGCCGAGGGGTTGATTGGAATGGACTCGCTCTGGCGGGCGATGGCCAGTGGGTCCTGGGGAATGCCGTTGTTGCGGAACTCGAAATGCAGGTGGGGGCCGGTGGACGCGCCGGTGGAGCCCACGTTGCCGATCATGTCGCCCTGGCTCACCTTCTGGCCCTGCCGCACGCCAATGCGGCTCAAGTGGGCAAACACCGTGGTCTGGTTGCTGCGGTGGCGGATGTGGATCACGTTGCCATAGCCGCGCTGCACGCCAGCGAATTCGACCACGCCATCACCGATCGTGCGCACAGGGGTGCCGGTCGGAGCCGCGTAGTCGACCCCCAGGTGGGCCTTGTTCACGCCCGAGATGGGGTGAAAGCGCATGCCGTAACCGCTGCTCACGCGCGAGAACTCCAGCGGTGAGGACAGGTAGAACTTGCGCGAGCTCTCGCCGTTGAAGCCGTAGTAGGCACCGCGTTGGCCGGGCTCTTCAAACCACACACCTTCGTGTTTGCGGCCGCCGTTGACGAACTCGGCGCTGAGCACGCGACCGGTGCGCATGCTCTCGCCATCGGCCTCCAGGCTCTCGTAGACAACGCTGAAACGGTCACCCTGGCGCAGGTCGCGGCGGAAGTCGATGTCGCTGGAGAACATCTCGGCCAGCTGAACCGCGACGGGGTCGGGGATGTTGGCGGCGTCGGTGGCGGCAAACAGGGAGCTGCGGATCACGCCACTGGCCAGGCGGGCCGAGGCGGTGAGTTCACCGGTTTCAAGGCGGGACTTGAAGCCCTCGGCGCTGTTCTCGATCACCAGGCGGGAGAACTTGCGATCATCGCCGGCGAGCCAGCGCGAGGTCAGGCGTTGCAGTTCCTGGCGGTCATTGGTTTCCACATTCACCAGCCGGCCGGCGCGGCCTTGCAGCAACTGGCGGGCCGTTGGGTCATTGCGCAGGAAACCCTGTGCTTCGGAGTCGACCACGCCCAGGCGCTGCAGCAGGCTTTGGGCCGTGTCATCGCGCCGGGTCACTTCGCTGCGGAACAGCACGAAGTCGGTGGCGGGCGCACCGAGCACGTTGGCGGATGTGGATGCGGAGGTGTCGATGGCTTCGATGACCTCACGCACCGGGAGCTGGGAAGCGTCGGGTGCGAGCGGCGCGATGCCGAAGGCGGTGACGCCGGTGCCCAGCAGCAAGACGCCGATGCCGCCCATGATGCGGCGGGGATGGCGTGCGAGGCTTTGGCGGATGGCATCGGCGACCAGGGTCGTTGAGTGGAGCAGCGAGCGGATCAAAATCGGGGCTTCCTGGAAAGAGGTCCAACGGTCTGTTGGTTGGGGCACACAGGCTGAGAGGCCGGGGCGGAACAAGTTCACACGAATTGCGCCGGGGCGATGAACCGGGTCCAGGGTGTGCAAAAAGCGCGCCAACTAAAATCCGTCACTCGGCGCGAAGTATAGCCAGCGCCATGTAGCCCGCATCTGAGAAAACGCGTATGAAACCCAGCACCCTGGCAGAACAAAGTACTCACCAAAACCATCCTGTTGAGGGCGTCCTGACGGACGGTGTGAAAAATGCCTTGGGCGTGACACTTCGGGGGTGCGAGGAATTGATCCCCCAGGCCGACTGGATCAAAAAATTGTCACGGTCGGAGCAGAGCGGACAGCCGCTGCGCATCAAATTGGGGCTGGACCCCACCGCGCCCGACATCCACATCGGCCACACGGTGGTGCTCAACAAGATGCGCCAGTTGCAGGACCTTGGGCACCAGGTGATCTTCTTGATCGGCGACTTCACCAGCCTGATCGGCGACCCCTCGGGCCGCAACAACACGCGCCCGCCGCTCACCACCGAGCAGATCCAGGTCAACGCCGAGACTTATTACAAGCAGGCCAGCCTGGTGCTGGACCCCGCGCGCACCGAGATTCGCTACAACAGCGAATGGAGCCTGCCGCTGGGTTCGATGGGGATGATCCAGCTGGCGGCCAAGTACACGGTGGCGCGCATGATGGAGCGCAACGATTTTCACGACCGCTTCAAGGCCGGCACGCCGATCAGCGTGCATGAGTTCCTGTACCCGCTGATGCAGGGTTACGACTCGGTGGCGCTCAAGAGCGACCTGGAGCTGGGCGGCACCGACCAGAAGTTCAACCTGCTGATGGGCCGCCACCTGCAGGCCGAATACGGCCAGGATCCGCAGTGCATTTTGACGATGCCGCTGCTCGAAGGCCTGGACGGCGTGGACAAGATGTCCAAGAGCAAGAACAACTACATCGGGATCACCGAAGCGGCGAACTCGATGTTTGCGAAGGTGCTGAGCATTTCCGACACGCTGATGTGGCGCTGGTACACGCTGTTGTCGTTCCAGTCGCTGGCGCACATCGACGGCTTGAAGCAGGCCATTGCCCAGGGCGCGAATCCGAAGGACGCGAAAGTGGCGCTGGCCAAGGAGATCACCACGCGTTTCCACAGCAAGGCCGCGGCCGATGCGGCGGAGCAGGACTTCATCAACCGCAGCAAGGGCGGTGTGCCGGATGACATTGCCGAGGTGTCGTTGTCGGGTGCGCCGTTGGGGATCGGGTCGTTGTTGAAGTCGGCGGGCCTGGCGCCGTCCACCAGCGAGGCCAACCGTTTGATCGAGGGCGGTGGGGTGCGAGTGGATGGGGCGGTGATCAGCGACAAGGGCTTGAAGCTGCCTGCGGGGACGTTTGTGGTGCAGGTCGGGAAGCGGAAGTTTGCTCGCGTCTCCTTGAGCTGACAGCTACTTCATTCGTTGCGTTTCGCTCATTGACCTCGCAAGATCGGAGCGGCATGGCGCTCCGATCTGACGAGATGTGGCCGCACCAGCTCAGCAGGCGAAGAAGCTAACGGCCCCCAGCTCTCTCCAACATCAAAACCATCGCCGAATACCCACGCGACCGCGCCAAAGCCAGCGGCGTCTGGCCATGCCGATCGGCCAGCTGCAGGTTCGCACCCGCATCGATCAAGGCCTTGAGCGTGGCCTGGTGGCGTGATCCGCCATCGCCCAGCACCACCGCTTCGATCGCGGCCGTCCAGTGCAGGTTGTTCACGTGGTCCAACGGCGCACCGGCGGTGATCAACTGGCGCACCACACCGTCGTGCCCCAGGTGCGCGGCGGCAATCAGGGCGGTGCCGTCGTAGCGGCTGGTGGTCTGCTTCGCGCTGGCGCCCAGTTGCAGCAACACGCGCAGCGTCTCCTCGTCGTCCGCGACCGACGCGATCGTTACCGCGTCGTAACGATCGTTTTCCAGCCGGTTGATCTCGGCGCCCGCCTTGGCCAGCGCGGCGATCGCATCCCGCTGCCGCGCGAAAGTGGCCACGTGCAGCGGCGTGCGCCCGTGCGCGTCGGTGGCGTTCAGCGCCGCGCCGCCGGCCACCAGCCGCGCGATCTTCGCGGCGTCGCCCTTGTGCGCCGCGGCGTGCAAGCCGGTGTAGGCCGCTGCTTCGGCCGCGCTGGGGGCGACCTGGGCCTGAGCGCTCGCACCGGCGAACACCAGTGACAGGAGCACCAACAGCGTTTTCATTTCAGCAGCTCGGCCACCTTGGCAATGCCCGCGTTCGCGCACTGCTCGTCCAGATGGCCACCGGGTGCACCGCCCACGCCCACGGCGCCGATGACCTCATTGCCCACCTTCACCGGCACGCCACCGCCCAGCACCAGGAAGCCCGGGATGTCCACCAGCGTGGCGGCGCCGGGGTTTTTCTGCACGCTCTCCAGCATGGCGGCGGTGGTGTTGCGCGCCGAGGCCGAGGTGTAGGCCTTGCCTTGCGCGGCGCCGATGGTGTGCGGGCCGGCGTTGTCGGCGCGCTGCAGGGCGCGCAGGGTGCCGGCGCGGTCCACCACGGCGACTGCGACGTTGTAGCCGCTGGCGCTGCACGACGCAACGGTGGCCGCGGCGATCTGGTTGGCCAGGTCCAGCGACATGTTTTTCTCCACGCGAACGGCCTGGGCGCTGGCGGCGCAGGCGATGAGGGACATGGCGAGGATGGATGCCTGAGCGACGAATTTCATGGGGTTCTCCGGTGTTGTTGAACGGTTCGATCAACCGTGGGAGAACTGTAGAAATTCGAGCGCGAAATCACCATTCGGGGGGCTACGCGCGGCCCTCCGTAGAACTACGCAGTGCCGGCATCGCCGGCGTCGACCAGCGCGGCGTAGTGCCGGATCAACTGCGCCAGCGACGGCGCCTGCAGCTTGCTGAACAGGTTGGCGCGGTGGGTCTCCACCGTGCGCGGTGACAGGCCCAGCGCGCGGCCGATCTCCTTGTTGGTCAGTCCCTCCACGATCAAGCCCAGCACCTCGCGCTCGCGTTCGGAGAGCTGTGCGTAGCGCTCACGCGCGGCGCGGTCGGTCTGGTGGCGGTGGCGCGAGCGCACGTGCTGGCGCACGGCGTTCTGCAGCGCCTCCAGCAGAGCCTCGTCGTCCACCGGCTTTTCCAGAAACTCGGCCGCGCCGGCCTTGAAGGCGCGGCGGCACATGTCCACCGTGCCGTGGCCGGTGAGCATGATCACCGGCTGGTCCACGCCCTGCGCCACCAGGGTGTCGAGCACGCTCAGGCCGCTGATGCCGGGCATGCGCACATCGAGCACGATGGCGCCGATGCCTTCGCGGTCGAACGTGCTCAGGAAAGCCTGCGGATCGCTCCAGGGCTGCACGCGCAGGCCCACGGTGCCGATCAGCAGGGCCAGGCTCTCGCGCACCGCCTGGTCGTCGTCGATCAGGTGGACGGTGGGGGAGAGGGTGTCGGTGCTCATGCCTGGTCGACGGCGAGTGGCAGGCGCAACCGGAACACCGCGCCGCCAGTGGCTGCGTTGGCCGCGCTGATTGAGCCGTCCATGCCGCTGGCCAGTGTTTCGCACAGGCTCAGCCCCAGGCCCAGGCCGCCTTCGCGGGTGGAGAAGAAGGGCTCGAACAGGCGCGGCAGCACGTCGGGAGGAATGCCGGGTCCGCTGTCGGCCACCGAGAGTTCGCCCCGCCCGTCGACCGAACGCAAGTTGAGTGTGAGCCGACGCTGTGCGGCGGGCACCTGTTCCAGCGCCTGCAGTGCATTGAGGATCAGGTTGTGCACGATCTGGTCGAGCGCCACCGGGTCGGCCATCACGGCCAGCGCGGGCGCGCCTTCGAGCGTCGGCGCCACGCCACGCCGCAGGCACTCGGGCTCCAGCAGGTACAGGGCGCGGCGCACCGCGTCGGCCATGTCCATCGCCTGGCGCTGGTCGCCACTGTCGGGCCGCTCCACCGCGCGGCGCAGCCGACCCACCACCTCGGCGGCACGCCGGGCCTGCGCAGCGGCTTGTGCCATGGCGCCGCGCGCAGTGGCCAGCTCGGGTGGGTCGTCGTCGAGCAGGCGCTGCGCGGCCTGCGTGTTGGCCAGCACTGCGGTGAGGGGTTGGTTGAGTTCGTGCGCCATGCCGGCGGCGAGTTCGCCCAGGGTGTTCAGGCGCGCCACCTGGCCCAGGCGCAGCAACTCTTCGGCGCGGCGGCGCGCCGTGCGCTGGCGCTGCAGGTGCCGTGCCACCGCCAGCAGGGCCGCCACGGCCAGCACCCAGGCCAGCATGCGGGCCCAGGGCCACTGGCGCCAGCCCAGGCTTTGCGTGGCGACCACGTCGAACGGCTGGCTCTCGGCCGCCAGCAGCTTGTGGAATTCGAATACCGAGCCGGTGCCAGCCTGCAGCCGGCCCGGCTGGATCACATGGCGCTGACCCGAGTGCACCAGCTCGACCCGCACCGCGCTCGTCCCGGCCGCCATCGGCCACTCCGCCCACGGCACCAGGGCCTGCAGGTCGATGGTGAGCGCATAGCTGGCGGGGACCGCGGCCAGCACCAGCCGGTAGCGGCCACTGGGCAGGTCCGGCGGCGCGAGTGCGGCGCGGCCGCTCTGGCGTGACCGGCGTTCGGCTTCGGCCAGTGAGGGGTCTGGCCAGGGGGTGGTGGCGTCGCTGCGCTGCACCGAGAGGATGCGCGGATAGAGCGCGGGCAGGCGCTGCTCGGGGGAGCCGGTGCCGGGCGCGGCGGGCGCGGGCTGCAGCAGCGCCAGCGTGGCCAGGATTGCGTCGTGCTGCACCACCTGCTGGCTCAACAGCCGGTGCACGATGCGCGCGTCGGTCTCGAACAACGCGTGCTGCTGTGCAATCGACTGGCGCGCGATGGCCGCCGCGCCGGCCAGGGCAGCCACCGCCCCGCCGACCACCCACCACCACGAGAAACGCCAAGGCTGCCGCATGCCGCGGATTCTGGCACGCGCCTCGGTGCGCGGCTTTCGCTCAGGGGAACAGCGGCTTGACGTTCCAGATCTCGCTGGCGTATTCGCGGATGGTGCGGTCGGATGAGAAGGCACCCATGCCGGCCACGTTCAGAACAGCGTGGCGCGTCCACTCGGTCGGGTTGCGGTAGAGCTCGTCGACCTTGTGCTGCGTGGCCAGGTAGTCGGTGTAGTCGGCCAGCAGCAGGTAGTAGTCGGACTCCAGCAGCGTGCGCGTGATGTCGTGGAAACGGCCTGGCTCCTCGGGGCTGAAAGCGCCCTCGGCGATGCGGTCGATGGTGGTCTTGAGGTCGTAGTTGTGGTCGTAGTAGCGGCGCGGGTTGTAGCCGCTGGCGCGCAGCGCCGCCACCTGCTCGGTGCGGTGGCCGAAGATGAAGATGTGCTCCAGCCCCACGTGTTCGGCGATCTCGATGTTGGCGCCGTCCCAGGTGCCGATGGTGAGCGCGCCGTTGAGCGCGAACTTCATGTTGCCCGTGCCCGATGCCTCGGTGCCGGCGGTGGAAATCTGCTCGGAGAGGTCGGCCGCGGGAATGATCACCTCGGCCAGCGACACGCGGTAGTTGGGGATGAAAACCACCTTGAGTTTGTCGCCCACGCGCTTGTCGTGGTTGACCACGCGCGCCACGTCGTTGATGAGCTTGATCACCAGCTTGGCCATGAAATAGGCCGAGGCCGCCTTGCCGGCGAACACCACCGTGCGCGGCACCCAGTCGGCGTGCGGGTGCGCCAGGATCTGCTGGTAGCGCGTGACCACATGCAGCACGTTGAGCAACTGGCGCTTGTATTCGTGCATGCGCTTGATCTGCACGTCGAACAGGCTCGTTGGGTTCACCACCACACCGGTTTCTGTGGCGATGCGCTCGGCCAGTCGACGCTTGTTCTGTGCCTTGGCGGCCTGGAAGGCACTGACGAATTCGGGGTCGGTGGCCAGCGGGCGCAGCCGTTCGAGTTCGTCGAGGTTGCGCCGCCAGGTGGTGCCGATGTGCGCATCGATCAGGCCTGACAGGGGCCGGTTGGCCTGGGAGAGCCAGCGCCTGGGCGTGATGCCGTTGGTCTTGTTGCAGAAGCGCTCGGGGTAGAGCCGCGCGAAGTCGGAAAAAATGGTCTGCACCATCAGCTGGCTGTGCAGTGCCGAGACGCCATTGATCTTGTGGCTGGCCAGCACCGAGAGGTAGGCCATGCGCACGCGGCGCTGGCCGCGCTCGTCGATCAATGACACGCGTCGCAGCAGCTCGTTTTCACCCGGGAAACGCTCGTGCACCTCGGCCAGAAAGATCGCGTTGAGGTCGTAAATGATGCGCAGGTGGCGCGGCAACAGGCGGCCCAGCAGGTCGACCGGCCAGGTCTCCAGCGCCTCCTGCATGAGGGTGTGGTTGGTGTAGCTGAACACGCGCCGGCAGATGTCCCAGGCGGTGTCCCACTCCAGGCCCTGCTCGTCGACCAGCAGGCGCATGAGTTCGGGCACGGCCAGCGCGGGGTGGGTGTCGTTGAGGTGGATCGCCACGCGGTCGGCGAACAGCGCGAAGTTGCCCTGGTGCTTGAGGAAGCGGCGCACGATGTCCTGCAGCGAGGCGCTGACGAAGAAGTACTCCTGGCGCAGGCGCAGTTCCTTGCCGTGCTCGGTGCTGTCGTCGGGGTAGAGCACGCGCGAGACGTTTTCCGATTCGTTCTTGGCCTCCACGGCGCGCATGTAGTCGCCCTTGTTGAAGGCATCCAGGTTGATGCCGCTGGTGGCGCGCGCGGTCCACAGGCGCATGGTGGCCACGCTGCTGAGTTCGTGACCGGGCACGCCGGTGTCGTAGGCGGTGGCGATCACGTCTTCGGTCTCGATCCAGCGCACGTGCGTGTCGTTCTGCACCAGGCGCCCACCAAACTTCACCGTGTAGCTGAACTCCGGGCGCATGAATTCCCAGGGGTTGCCGTTGACCAGCCAGTAGTCGGGCTCTTCGATCTGGCGGCCGTCGACGATGCGCTGCGCGAACATGCCGTAGTCGTAGCGGATACCGTAGCCCATGCCCGGAATGCCCACCGTGGCCATGGAATCGAGGAAACACGCGGCCAGCCGACCCAGGCCGCCGTTGCCCAGGCCGGCGTCGGCCTCCAGGTCGATCAGCGAGTCGAAGTCCACACCCAGCTGGAGGCAGGCGGTGCGTGCCTCGTCGAGGATGCCCACCGACAGCAGGGCGTTGGTCAGCGCACGGCCGGTGAGGAACTCCAGCGACAGGTAGTACACGCGCTTGGCATCGCTGTCCTGCGAGGTGGCCAGGGTCTCGCGCCAGCGGTGCATCATGCGGTCGCGCACGGCGTGGAACAGGGCGAAGAGCCAGTCGCGCCGGGTGGCCGAGCGCGGGTCGCGGCCGACCGAGTAGACCAGGCGGTTGGCGATGGACTTGCGCAGGGCGTCCACGCCGTTGTCCAGGTGGTCGTACTCGAACGGGACGCGTTCGATGGCGGGTGTGGTGCTGGGAAGATCGTTGGGCATGGCGTTGGGCTTCCGTGGTGGTGCTGATGGGCAGAAGCAAAAAACGTGCAGGCGCTCAGGTGCTGGCCGGCGCCGGCATGACCGAGGCGTAGACCCGAAGATAGTCGGTGGCCGCGCGCTCCCAGCCGAAGCGCAGCGACATGGCGTGGCGCTGCACGGCGCGCCAGTCGGTCGGGCGGCGCTGCAGTGCAAAGGCCCGGCGCATGGCCGAGCGCAGGTCACTCACGTCGAGTTCCTGGAAGACGAAGCCGCTGGCGCTGCCGTCGTCGAGATGTTCCAGGCTGCAATCGACCACGGTGTCGGCCAGGCCGCCGACAGCGCGCACCAGGGGCAGCGTGCCGTAGCGCAGGCCATAAAGCTGGGTCAGGCCGCAGGGTTCGAAGCGCGAGGGCAGCAGGATCACGTCGGCCCCGGCAATCACGCTGTGCGCCAGGGCCTCGTCGTAGCCCACGGTGAGCGCCACCTCACCAGGGTGTCGCTGCGCGCAGTCGCGCAGGGCTTGCTCGATGGCGGCATCGCCCGAGCCCAGCACCGCGAGTTGCCCGCCGCGCTGCACCAGTTCGTCGATCACGGCGGGCAGCAGGTGCAGGCCCTTCTGCTCGGTGAGGCGGCTGACCACCGACAGCAGCAGCGCATCGGGCCGGGGCTTCAGTCCCATGCGCTGCTGCAGCCGCGCCTTGGCCTGGGCCTTGCCCTGCAGGTGGTCGGCGTCAAAGCCGGGCTGCACCAGCGGGTCGGTCAAGGGGTTCCATACCGCGTCGTCCACCCCGTTCAAGATGCCGTGCAGGTGCGCCTGGCGCTGGCGCAGCACGCCGTCCAGGCCGCAACCTTGTTCGGCGCCGGTGATCTCGCGCGCATATGTCGGACTCACGGTGGTGATGGCGTCGCTGTATTTCAGGCCCGCCTTCATGAAGCTGATCTGGCCGTGGAACTCCACGCCTTGCAGGTGGAAAAGCGCATCGGGCAGGCCCAGGCGGGGGCGCAGCCCGGCGTTGAACACGCCCTGGTAGGCCAGGTTGTGGATGGTGAACACGGTGGCTGGCCGGTGCGGGGATGTTTGCGCGAGTTCGCGCAGGTAGGCAAAGGCCAGGCCGGTGTGCCAGTCGTGGCCGTGCACCACATCGGGCAACCAGCCCGTGTCCAGGCCGGTGCCCAGCAAGGCCGCAGCCCAGCCCAGCCAGGCGAACTGTTCGGCGCTGTCGGGCCAGGGCTGGCCCGAGGCGTCCAGGTAGGGATTGCCGCCGCGCTCGTACAGACCCGGCGCGTGCAGCAGCCACACCGGCATGCCGCTGTCGGTGATGCGACCGGCGCGCAGCCACGGCGTGGGGCCGTGGGCCGACATGGCATGCGGTCCGATGCCGGCGGGCAGGCCGCTGCCGCCCCCGGCCGGCACCAGCAGCGTCGGGCCTTCGGGCGTGACGCCGGCCACCACACTCGGAAAGGCGGGCAACAACAGGCGCACATCGGCGCCCAGGGCCTTCAAAGCCGGGGGCAGACCGGCGCTCACATCGGCCAGCCCGCCGGTCTTGAGCAGCGGGAAGACTTCGGAGCAGACGTAGAGAACCTTGAGACTCATTCCAGTTTTTCCAACATTTCGCGGGTCACCAGCACCACGCCGCTGGGTGTGCGGAAGAAGCGGCGTTCGTCCTCGGCCGCATCCACACCGATCTTCATGTCCGGCGGGATCACACAACCGTTGTCGATCACCACCTTGCGCAGTTCGCAGCCCCGGCCGATGTCGACCTCGGGCAGGATGACCGACTCTTCCACCGACGCATAGGAGTGCACGCGCACGCGGGAGAACAGCACCGAGCGGCGCACCAGCGCACCCGAAATGATGCAGCCGCCCGAGACCAGCGAGTCGACCGCCGAGCCGCGGCGGCCGTCGTCGTCGAACACGAACTTGGCCGGGGGCAGCTGCTCCTGGTAGGTCCAGATGGGCCACTCGCGGTCGTACATGTCGAGCTCGGGGATGGTGTTGGTGAGATCGAGGTTGGCGGCCCAGTAGGCGTCGATCGTTCCCACGTCGCGCCAGTAGGCTGGCGCGTAGGGCGAACTCTTCACGCACGACATGCCGAACGGGTGGGCCACGGCTTCGCCGGCAGCCACCATGGCCGGGATGATGTCCTTGCCGAAGTCGCGGCTGGAGCCAGCGGTGACCGCGTCCTGTTTCAATGCCGCGAACAGGTGTTCGGTGTTGAACACGTACACGCCCATGCTGGCCAGTGCCACGTCGGGCTTGCCGGGCATGTGGGGCGGCTGGGCCGGCTTCTCCAGGAAGTGCACGATGTTGCGCTGCTCGTCGATGTCCATCACGCCGAAGGCGCTGGCCTCGGCCAGCGGCACCTCGATGCAGGCCACGGTGCACTTCTTGCCCAGCGCGACGTGGTCGGCGATCAGGCTGGCGTAGTCCATCTTGTAGATGTGGTCACCCGCGAGCACCAGGATGTACTCGGGCTTGTGCGCGCGCAGGATGTCCAGGTTCTGGTAGACCGCGTCCGCCGTGCCGAGGTACCAGCTCTCGTCATCCATGCGCTGCTGGGCGGGCAGCAGGTCGATGAACTCGTTGAACTCGTTGCGCAGAAAGCTCCAGCCGCGTTGCAGGTGGCGCAGCAGGCTGTGCGACTTGTACTGCGTGAGCACGCCGATGCGGCGCACGCCCGAGTTCAGGCAGTTGGAGAGCGCGAAGTCGACGATGCGGAACTTGCCGCCGAAGTAGACGGCGGGCTTGGAACGCCGGTCGGTGAGGGCGTGCAGGCGCGAGCCGCGTCCGCCCGCCAGCACCAGGGCAATGGTGCGTCGGGCCAGTTGCTGGGGCGAAGTTTTTTCCATGCTTGTCTCCGGTGGTTGTGGGTCGGGTGCGTCTTGTTGCGCACTGGCTCATTGAAACGGGAATCGTGAAACAGGGACAGCCCGGGCCGTTGCCATTCAGGGTATTCGGCCGTGTGCGCGGGTCAGGGCCAGCAGGCGCTCGGCGGGGCGGTGATCGATCTGGCGCCAGTCGAAGCGCCATTCCCAGCAGCCGGTGGCGTGTCCGGGCGTGTTCATGCGGTGTTTGCCGTCCAGGCCCACCACGTCCTGGAACGGCAGCACCAGGGTGTTGGCCACCGATTGCGACAGCGCCGTGATCAGCGTCCAGTGTGGCTCGGTGTCCACCGCCGGGCCGAGGTAGGCGCGCGCGGCCGCCTTGTCGTGGCTGGACGCGGCCCGCCACCAGCCCAGGGTGGTGTCGTTGTCGTGCGTGCCGGTGTAGGCCACGCAGTTGCGCTCCAGGTTGTGCGGCAGGTAGGGGTTGGCGGCGTCACCGCCAAAGGCGAACTGCAGGATGCGCATGCCGGGGAAGCCGCAGGCCTCGCGCAACGCCGTCACCTCGGGTGTGATGAGACCCAGGTCTTCCGCGATGATGGCCAGCGGACCCAGCTCCTCCTGCAAGGCAGCGAACAGGGACAGGCCCGGGCCGCTTTGCCATTGGCCGGCCACCGCGGTGGGCTCGCTGGCCGGGATCTCCCAATGCGCTTCGAAGCCGCGGAAGTGGTCCAGCCGCACCACGTCGACTTGCTGGAACAGGTGTTCCACCCGGTCCTTCCACCAGCGGTAGCCGTCCTGCGCCATGGCCGGCCAGTTGTAGAGCGGGTTGCCCCAGCGCTGACCGGTGGCGCTGAAGTAGTCGGGCGGCACACCGGCGACCACCTCGGGCTCGAAGTCGTCGTTCAGCAGGAATTGATTCGCGTGTGCCCACACATCGGCGCTGTGGTGTGCCACGAAGATGGGCGCATCGCCCACGATCTGCACGCCGCGGCTGCGGGCGTACTCGCGCAGCGCCTGCCACTGAACCCAGAAGCGCCACTGCACGAACTGCCAGAAGCCCAGCGCCTTGGGCGAGTGCTGCCTGACCTCGGCGAGTGCCACAGGATCGCGCTGCGCAAGCGGTGCAGGCCACTGCGGCCAGCTGCCGATATGGCGCTCGTGCAGCACCATGAAGAGGGCGTAGTCGTCGAGCCAGTGCGCATGTTCGGTGCAGAACTCGGCCAGCGCTTCGCGGCAGTCGGCGCTGGCGTGCTGGCTGAAACCGTCCCAGGCCTTGCGCAGGCAGGCCATGCGCCAGGGCGCCACGCGCTCGAAGTCGCAGTGGTGGTGATCGAAGCCCTGGGTCGGCATCCAGGGCAGCCAGCCCATCTGCACCAGGTCGTCCAGATCCACCATGAGTGGGCTGCCGGCGAAGGCCGAGACGCTCTGGTAGGGGGAATTGCCCGGGCCGGCCGGCGACAGCGGCAGGATCTGCCACATCGACTGACCGGCCGAGGCCAGCCAGTCCACGAAATGGCGCGCGCCCAACCCCAGGTCACCCGAGCCGTTGGGGCCGGGCAGGCTGGTGATGTGCAGCAGCACGCCGCTGGTGCGGCGCGACAGAAAGGGGTGGATGGCGGTGTTCATGGCAGGTCCACTGGGGTGCCATCGGCCGCATGCAAGCCTTGGACCAGCACCCACACGCCCGCCTCGTGCAGTGTCAGCCGGCCGGTGAGCGTGTCGCGTGTCTGGTCTGGCAGGGCCACCCGGGCCCGTGCACTGTCCAGCAGCACGCCCCAGTCACCGGGGGGCAAGGTGAGCTGGCCGTGGCCATGGTCGGCATGCCAGACCAGCAGCAGGCGCTCCAGGGGGGGCGCGCCGGAGTTGCCCACGGTGATCACGGCCGTCAGCGTGTGGCGATCGCGCGCTTGCCATGCCTCTGGCTGCAGGGGCTGGCCATCGAGGTCGAGCCAGGCGATGTCGGGCCAGGATGCCTGGTGCTCGTGGCGCTCGCCGTTGAACCAGCGCGCATGGCGCAGGCCGGGGTGCTGCCGCCGCAGGGCGGTCAGGTCGGCGACAAAGCGGGTGAGCTCGCGGTCGGCCCGTGCCCAGTCGAGCCAGGTGGTTGCGTTGTCCTGGCAGTAGCTGTTGTTGTTGCCTTGCTGGCTGTGGCCGAGCTCGTCGCCGGCCAGCAGCTGCGGCGTGCCCTGCGCGCAGAACAGCGTGGCCAGCAGCGCGCGGCGCCACAGGCCGCGGCGGTGCAGCACCACCGGGTCGTCGGTGGCGCCCTCCACACCGCCGTTGGCGCTGAGGTTGTGGCCGTGGCCGTCGCGGTTGTCCTCCCCGTTGGCGGCGTTGTGCTTGTGCTGGTGGGCGGTCAGGTCGGCGAGATTGAAACCGTCGTGCGCGGTCACCATGTTGACGCTGGCGGTGGGCAGGCGGCTGCGCTGGTGGAACACATCGCCGCTGGCGCACACCCGCGTGGCGAGTTCACCGCGCGTGCCGTGGTGGCCGAGCCAGAAAGCGCGCACGCCGTCGCGGAAGCGGTCGTTCCATTCCAGCCAGCCGGCCTCGAAGCCACCCAGGTGGTAGCCGTTGGGCCCCACGTCCCAGGGCTCGGCGATCAGACGCACGTCGCGCAGCACCGGGTCTTGCGCCATGGCGCTCAGCAAGGCGCTGCGCGGGTTGAAGGCGTGGCCCAGCGCGGCGTCGCGACCCAGCGATGCAGCCAGGTCAAAGCGGAAGCCGTCCACGCCGAAGGCCTGCACCCACCAGCGCAGGCTGTCCAGCACCCACTGCTGCACGCGCGGCTCGCTGAACGCCAGGCTGTTGCCGGTGCCGCTGAAGTTGTGCGGCACACCGTGCTCGCCCATGGCGTACCAGCGGTTCTGGCTCAGGCCGCGCCAGGAGAGCGTGGGGCCGTCGAGGTCGCTCTCGGCCGTGTGGTTGAAGACCACGTCGAGCACCACCTCGATGCCGGCGCGGTGCAGGGTGTCGACCATGTGGCGGAACTCGGTGCGCACGGCGGCGGTGTTGTCGGCGCTGGCCGCGGCGTAGGCCGGCTCGGGCGAAAACGCATTGAGCGTGTTGTAGCCCCAGTGGTTGCGCAGGCCGCGTTCGAGCAGGTGGCGCTCGCTGATGTGCTGGTGCACAGGCAGCAGGCACACCGTGGTGATGCCCAGGCTTTGCAGGTGCTGCACCACGGCGGGGTGGGCGAGGGCGGCGTAGGTGCCGCGCTGGTGCTCGGACACCTCGGGGTGCAGGTGGGTGAGGGCCTTCACGTGCGCCTCGTAGATCACCACGCTGTCGGCGGCGATGGCGGGCCGGGGCGCAATGGCCAGGCCCGCAGCCAGCTCGGCCTGCGCATCCACCACCACGCAGCGCGGCATGTGGGCGGCGTTGTCGGCGGGGTCGCTCTGGTGTTCGCTCCAGGCTTGCGTGGGGTGCAGCGGGTCTGCGCAGGCGTGGCCGGTCTGCAGGGCCAGATGCTCGGTGTTTCCGACCAGGGCGAGCGCCCAGGGGTCTAGCAGCAGGCGCGTGGGATTGAAGCGGTGGCCGGCCTCGGGTGCCCACGGGCCGCTGGCGCGCAGGCCGTAGAGCTGGCCCGCACCCACACCGGGTACGAAGGCCGACCACACGCCGTCGCCCGCGGGTTGCAGCGCCACGCGCCGGTGTTCGACCAGGGCACCGGGCTCGAACAGACAAACATCCACGCCCTGGGCGTCGGGTGCCCAGACCGAAAAGTTCACGCCGTGCGCGCCACCCTGGTGGCCGGGATGCGCACCCAGCGCAGGAGCGCCGCAGGGGGGTGTCATGCCTGTTCTGGCTGGAGCCACAAAACAGCCAGCGGTGGCAGCGTCAGGGCGGCCGACCAGCGCTGGCCGTGCTGGGCCAGGTCTTCGGCCAGCACGCGGCCGTGGTTGCCCACGTTGCTGCCGCCATAGTGGCTGGAGTCGGTGTTGAGCCGCTCCTGCCAGTGGCCGCCGTGTGGCAGGCCCACGCGGTAGCCGTGGCGCACCATGGGTGTGAGGTTGGCCACCACCACCACCGTGTCTTCGAGTGCGTGGCCGTAGCGCGCGAAGGCCAGCACCGAGTGGTCGGCGTCGTCCACCACCAGCCACTGGAAGCTGTAGGGGTCGGTGTCGCGCGCGTGCAGGGCGGGGGCGCTGCGGTAGACGTGGTTGAGGTCGCGCACCAGGTGCTGCACGCCGGCGTGCGCCGGGTCTTGCTGCAGGTGCCAGGGCAGCTCGGCGTCGTGGTCCCACTCGGTGGGTGGGGCCAGCTCGGCGCCCATGAAGAGCAGCTTCTTGCCCGGGTGGGCGTACATCCAGGCGTAGAGCGCGCGCAGGTTGGCCAGCTGTTGCCAGCGGTCGCCGGCCATCTTGTTCAGCAGCGAGCCCTTGCCGTGCACCACTTCGTCGTGCGAGAGCGGCAGCACGTAGTCTTCGGTGTGCGCGTACATCATCGCGAAGGTCAGCTTGTTGTGGTGCCAGCGCCGGTGGATCGGGTCGAGCGCGAAATAGGCCAGGGTGTCGTGCATCCAGCCCATGTTCCATTTGTGGTCGAAACCCAGCCCGCCCTCGGCCACGGGGCCGGTCACGCGCGGGAAGGCGGTGGATTCCTCGGCGTAGGTGGTGGCGCGCGGTGCTTCCTGCTGCAGCACGTCGTGCACCTCGCGCAGGAAGGCAATGGCCTCGTAGTTCTCGCGCCCGCCGTGCTCGTTGGGCACCCACTCGCCGGCGGGGCGGCTGTAGTCACGGTAGAGCATGGAGGCCACCGCGTCCACGCGCAGGCCGTCGATGCCGTACTGCTCGACCCAGAACAGCGCGTTGCCGACCAGGAAGTTGCGCACCTCGAAGCGGCCGAAGTTGTAGATGAGGGTGTTCCAGTCGCGGTGGAAACCTTCGCGCGGGTCGGCGTGTTCGTAGAGCGCCGTGCCGTCAAAGCGGGCCAGCGCGTGTTCGTCGGTGGGAAAGTGGGCGGGTACCCAGTCCAGGATGATCTTGAGCCCGGCGGCGTGCGCCGCCTGCACGAAAAGGCGAAACGATTCGGGCGACCCGTGGCGCGCAGTGGGCGCGTACAGGCCGGTGGGCTGGTAGCCCCACGAGGCGTAGAACGGGTGCTCGCTGACCGGCAGCAGCTCCAGGTGGGTGAAGCCCATGTCCACCGCGTAAGGCACGAGGTGGGTGGTGAGGTCGTCCCAGGTGGGCACGGTGTGGGGGCCATCGGGCCGGCGCCACGAGCCTGCGTGCACTTCATAGATGGCCATGGGCGCGGCGGGGCGCTCGTGGTGGGCACCGCCCCGGTCCGCCGGTGGCCGCAGGGGTTCGCACACGCGCGCGGCGTTGCCTGGTGGCAGCTCGGTTTCACGGGCGTAGGGGTCGGTCTTGAAGACGTGGCGGCCATCGCTGCCCTGCACTTCAAATTTGTACCAGTCGCCCACCGCCGCGCCGGGCACGAACAGCTCCCACACGCCGCACTCGGGGCGCAGGCGCATGGGCTGCGGGCGCCATTGGTTGAAGTCGCCCGCCAGCCCGACATGCCGGGCGTGCGGTGCCCACACGGCAAAGGCGGTACCCGCCTGCCCGTCCAGCGTGGTGGCGTGGGCCCCGAGCTTCTGCCAGGGGCGCAGGTGCTTGCCTTCGGCCAGCAGCCAGACATCGGTCTCTCCGAGCCAGAAGCTGGCGCTGGAGGGGGCTGCGGTGGGGGATGGGGGGGGTGTGGTGGTCATGTTCGTGCTTGGTCGTTCCATTCTGGCACCGCTCGCGCTCCAGACCGACATTTCCCGGGTGGCGGTGGAAGACAATCAGGGCATGACCTCAGACCACGCCCGCCTGCTCACCCCCCAGCGCCTGCTCATGGCGTCGGTGGTGGTGGCCCTCATGACCATTGCCCTCAAGACCGGTGCCTGGGTCATCACCGATTCGGTGGGCCTGCTGTCGGACGCGATGGAGTCGCTGGTGAACCTGGCCAGCGCGGTGTTCGGCCTGGTGATGGTGACGATCGCGGCGCGCCCGGCGGATGAGGACCATCCCTATGGTCACCACAAGGCCGAGTACTTCTCGTCGGGTTTCGAGGGCATCCTGATCATTGCCGCGGCGCTGGGGATCATCTGGGTCGCCGGGCACCGTCTGTTCGATCCGCAGCCGATCGAACAGGTGGGCTGGGGCCTGGCGCTCTCGGTGCTGAGCTCCGCGCTCAACGGCCTGTTGGCCTGGGTGATGTTTCGTGCCGCCCGCGAGCACAGGTCGATTGCGCTGGAGGCCGATGCCAAGCATCTGGTCACCGACGTCTGGACCTCGGTGGGCGTGGTGGTCGGCATCGCTCTGGTGCATTTCACCGGCTGGCTCTGGCTTGACCCGGTGGTGGCCATGGGTGTGGCGGCCAACATCCTGAAGGAAGGTTTTCACCTCATGTGGCGTTCGTCGCAGGGCCTGATGGACGAGGCGCTGGAGCCCGAGGTGATGGCCACCATCCAGCAGACGCTCGACGGCTTTGCTTCCGTTGAAGGTGAGGCCAGCATCATCCGCTTCGACCACGTGAGCACGCGCAAGGCGGGGCAGCGCCGTTTCGTGGACATGCACATGCACATGCCGGCGAGCTGGTCGCTGGGCCGTGCTGCTGCCGTGCGCGGCAGTGTGGAGCAGGCGCTGATGAGCGCGGTGCCGGGGCTGCGGGCCACGATCCAGCTGCTGCCCAGCGATGTGGAAGCGCACTTTGACGATGAGAAGGACCTGATATGAAGCCCCCACGCTCCTCACTGCGTGTGTCGCTGCCCCCCGAGGGGGCGCACCGCGGCCTTCGGGCGGCCGGGCGGCCGCGGTCATGATCTCGCTGCTGCAGCGCGTGAGCGAGGCCCGCGTGGAGATCGCGGGTGAAGTGGTGGGGCAGATCGGACCAGGCCTGCTGGTGCTGCTGTGCGCCGAGCCCGACGACACCGATGCCGTGGGCGAGAAGATGCTGGCCAAGATCCTGAAGCTGCGCATCTTTGGCGACGCCGCCGGGAAGATGAACCTGAGCGTGCAGGAGATGGCAGGCGGTTTGTTGATCGTGAGCCAGTTCACCCTGGCGGCCGACACGAAGAGCGGCAACCGGCCCGGCTTCACCGGGGCTGCGCCGCCCGCGCTGGGCGAGGCGCTTTACGAGGCGTTTGTGAGATCAGCGCGCGCTGCGCACCCGGTGGTGCAGACGGGCCGTTTCGGCGCCGACATGAAGGTGCACCTGGTCAACGACGGGCCGGTGACCATCCCGCTGCGCATGGGGGCCTGACAACATTTCCGTTCGGGCTGAGCCTGTCGAAGCCCTCGCCCGCCCGCACCGCGTGAGCCCTTCGAGAGGCTCAGGGCGAACGGCGTTGGTCAGGCGTAAGGGTCGGGCTGGCCGAGTCCGCGAAGGATCTCGGTCTCGCGCGCTTCCATTTCCTCGGCATCGGCCTCGCTGGTCTCGTGGTCCCAGCCCTGCGCGTGCAGCGTGCCGTGCACCAGCAGGTGCGCATAGTGCTCGGCCAGCGGCTTCTTCAGCTCGGCGGCTTCGCGCGCCACCACCGGTGCGCACAACACCAGGTCTGCCATCACGAGGGGTTCGGTGGCGTAGTCGAAAGTGAGCACGTTGGTGGCGTAGTCCTTGCCCCGGTAATCGCGGTTGAGGGCCTGGCCTTCTTCGGCGTCGACGATGCGCACGGTGATCTCGGCGTCGGCATCCAGCGCGTGGCGGATGCAGCGCGCCACTGCGTGGCGCGGCAGGGCTGCGCGGTGGGGCGCGGCGTCGAGCAGTTCGCCGAACTGCAATGACAGGGTGAGTGCGTGAAGAGCCATCAGCGTTTGGCCGGCTGGGCGAAGCAGTTGGCCAGCAGGGTCTGCTCTTGCGCGGTGGGGTCGGCAGCCTGCTTGCTGAGTTCGCCCTTCATGCCCTGGGTATACCAGCGCAAGCTGTTCTGCTCGTCGAGTGCCACGAAGCGCACGCCGGTGGTGGCGCGGCGTCCTTGCAGCATCATGGTGAGGCCGTCAAAGTGCAGGGCGGCAAACGCATTGCCGCTGCTCAGGTTCAGGTAGACCAGTTCGATCTCGGTGCCGCCGTCACAGCGGTACTGCACCGCCTGGCTGCTGAAGATCAGGGTGGGGGCGGCGGGGGTGGACGGGCTGCTCTGGGCGAAGGCTGCGAGAGGCAGCCAGGCCAGCAGGCCGCTGAGTGCTCGGGTGAGGGGGCGGGGGTGCATGGTGTGATCGTCAGGCTGCCTTGCGGCGCGCGCGTTTGGCCGGCGTGGCGTCTTCGACATGGGGCGTGCGCGCGTCGTAGGCGTCCACGATGCGCGCCACCAGCGGGTGGCGCACCACGTCGGCGCTCGAGAGGCGCGTGATCGCGATGCCCTGCACGCGCTTGAGCACGCGCTCGGCGTCGATCAGGCCGCTGAGCTCGGTGCGCGGCAGATCGATCTGGCTCACGTCGCCGGTGATCACCGCCTTGGCGCCAAAGCCGATGCGGGTGAGGAACATCTTCATCTGCTCCACCGTGGTGTTTTGCGCCTCATCGAGGATCACGAAAGCGTGGTTGAGCGTGCGCCCGCGCATGAAGGCCAGCGGTGCGATCTCGATCTGCTGGCGCTCGAAGGCCTTCTGCACCTTGTCGGCACCCATCAGGTCGTAGAGCGCGTCGTACAGCGGGCGCAGGTAGGGATCGACCTTCTGACCCAGGTCGCCAGGCAGAAAGCCGAGCTTCTCGCCCGCCTCCACCGCCGGGCGCGTGAGCACGATGCGCTGCACCGCGCTGCGCTCCAGCGCGTCCACCGCGCAGGCCACGGCGAGGTACGTCTTGCCGGTGCCGGCCGGGCCGATGCCGAAGGTGATGTCGTGCGTGGCCATGTTCTCCAGGTAGCGCGCCTGGTTGGGCGTGCGCCCGCGCACCTCGCCGCGCCGCGTCTGCATGGCCAGCGCGCCGTCGCCCGGGTCGGCCAGCGCGGTGTCGCCACTCAGCATGAGCTGCACCTGTTCGGCCGGGATCGGTTTCTTCGCCATCTCGTACATGGCCTGCAGGGTTTCCAGCGCCTGGTTCACCTTGGGCTTGGTGCCCTCGATGCGGAACTGCTCGAAACGGTGCGCCACCTTGACCTGCAAGGCCGCCTCGATGCTGCGGATGTGGGTGTCCAGGGGGCCGCAGAGGTGACCCATGCGGACGTTGTCGGGCGGGGAGAAGGTGTGTCTGAGAATCAAGCCGATAATTCCTCAAAAGGATCGTCCAATGATAGGCAAGTTGACCGGTACGCTGCTGGAGAAAAACCCACCCCAGATCCTGCTGGACTGCCACGGTGTCGGTTACGAGGTCGACGTGCCGATGAGCACCTTCTACAACCTGCCCGGCACCGGGGAAAAAGTGGCCCTGCTCACCCACTTCGTGGTGCGCGAGGACGCCCAGATTCTCTACGGCTTCGCCACCGCACCCGAGCGTGAGGCCTTTCGCCAGCTCATCAAGATCAGCGGCGTTGGCCCCCGCACCGCGCTCTCGGTGCTCTCGGGCATGAGCGTGGGTGATCTCGCCCAGGCCATCAGCGCACAGGACAGCGGCCGCATCATCAAGGTGCCCGGCATCGGCAAGAAGACCGCCGAGCGCCTGCTGCTCGAACTCAAGGGCAAGCTGGGCGCCGACCTTCAGTTCACCGGCGGCGGCCCGGCGCAGAGCGACGTGCAAAGCGACATCCAGCAGGCCCTGATGGCGCTGGGCTACAGCGACAAAGACGCCGCAGCCGCCTTGAAGCCCCTGCCGGCTGACGTGGGGGTGAGCGATGGCATCAAGCTCGCGCTCAAAGCACTGGCCAAGTAAAAAAGATGAGCATCCAGACCGACGACTTCACCCCCGCGCCGCGCATGGTGTCCGCCGCGCCGGCTTCGCCCAAGGAAGAGGCGATCGAGCGCGCGCTGCGGCCCAAGCTGCTCGACGAGTACGTGGGCCAGGTGAAGGTGCGCGAGCAATTGGAGATCTTCATTGGCGCGGCCAAGAAGCGCAGCGAGGCGCTGGACCATGTGCTGCTGTTCGGCCCGCCGGGCCTGGGCAAGACCACGCTCTCCCACATCATTGCGCAGGAACTCGGCGTGAACCTGCGCCAGACCAGTGGGCCGGTGCTGGAAAAACCCAAGGATCTGGCCGCGCTGCTCACCAACCTCGAAGCGAACGACGTGCTCTTCATCGACGAGATCCACCGGCTCAGCCCGGTCGTCGAGGAAATCCTGTACCCCGCGCTGGAGGACTACCAGATCGACATCATGATCGGCGAAGGCCCGGCCGCGCGCAGCATCAAGCTGGACCTGCAACCCTTCACGCTGGTGGGTGCGACCACCCGCGCTGGCATGCTCACCAACCCGCTGCGCGACCGCTTCGGCATCGTTGCGCGGCTGGAGTTCTACACCTCCGAAGAGCTGGGCCGCATCGTCAAGCGCAGCGCTGGCTTGCTCAATGCACCCATGGACGAAGAGGGCGGCTTCGAGATCGCGCGGCGCTCGCGCGGCACGCCGCGCATCGCCAACCGGCTGCTGCGCCGCGTGCGCGACTTTGCCGAGGTCAAGGGCACGGGCACCATCACCCAGGACATCGCCAACCGCGCACTCGCCATGCTCGACGTGGATCCGCAGGGTTTTGACCTGATGGACCGCAAGCTGCTGGAAGCCGTGATCCACCGTTTTGACGGCGGACCGGTGGGGCTGGACAACATCGCCGCGAGCATCGGCGAGGAGCGAGACACCATCGAGGATGTGATCGAGCCCTACCTGATCCAGCAGGGTTTTCTGCAGCGCACACCACGCGGGCGCATCGCCACGCTGGCGGCCTACCGGCACTTGGGCGTGGCCCCGCCCGCCACCGACAACGGGCTGTTCCAGCCCGGCAACTGAAGCCGTTTCACCCATGACCCTGTCGTCCGCTCAACGTCGCTGGGGATGGGGCGCAGCAGGTGTGTTGCTGGTGCTTGCCTTCTGGGCTGGGTGGCTCTGGCGCCATCCCACGGTGGATGCGGTGGAGCTGCAGGCGGCGCCCCTGGTGCGCAGTCTGCAGTTTTCGGCCCGCGTGGCCACGCTCTCGCGGGTGGACATTGGCAGCACCATCACCGGGCGGGTGCAGGCCGTGCTGGTTGAAGAAGGCGCGCAGGTTCGCCGCAGCGACGTGCTGCTGCGCCTGGAATCCGACGAACTCGCCGCCGCGCTGACGCAGGCGGTGGCGGGCGAGCGCCAGGCCGCTGCCCGCTTGGCGGGCCTGCGCAGCACCGGACGCACCGCCGCCCAGGCCGCGCTGGCCCAGACCGAGGCCACCGTGCGTGCCGCGCAGGCCGAGCTCACGCGCACCGAACAGCTGGTGGCCCAGGGGTTCGTGAGCGCTTCGCGCCTGGACGAGGTCCGGCGTGCGCTGGACGTGGCCCGGGCCCAGCAGACCAGCGCGCGCGCCCAGACGCAGGCCAACGAAGACACCGGGACCGACCTGGTGCAGGCCCAGGCCCAGCTGGCCGTGGCACAGGCCACCACCCAGGCGGCGCGTGCCCGGCTGGCCCAGACCACGCTGGTGGCGCCGGCCGATGCGCAGGTGCTGTTGCGCGAGGTCGAGCCCGGTCAGATCGTGCAGCCCGGCAAGGCCTTGCTGGGCCTGGCGCTGGCCGGTCCCACGCAGATCAGCGCGCAGGTGGACGAACGCTTCCTCGATCAACTGCAAAGCGGCCAGAGCGCACGGGTGGTGTCCGACGCGTTTGCCGACCAGCCGCTGACCGCGCGCGTGCTCTCGATCGCACCGTCGGTCGATGCGCAGCGCGGCGCCATTGAGGTCAAGCTCGCGCTGGATGCGCCCGCGCCGACCTTTCTTCGCGAGGACATGACGGTGTCGGTGGAGGTGGAAACCGCCCGCCGCGAGCGTGCGCTGGTGCTGCCGCTGGCGGCGTTGCGCCCCGCGCTGCCAGACGGTTCGCCCGCCGTGATGGTGAGCGCCGAGGGCCACGCGCGCAGCCGCGCGGTGAAGCTCGGCTTGCGCACGCTCGACGCGGCCGAGGTGCTTGACGGGTTGGCCGAAGGTGACGTGGTGCTGATCGGTGGCACGCCCCACGTCGACGAGCGTGTGCGCGTACGGCGGGTGCCCTGGCAGCCGGGCCAGCGCATGGCAGCTGGTGCGGCTGCGCCCGATGCCGGGGCCGCGCTGACCAACGCCATGGGGCGTTGAACGGTGAGGGCACGTCCATGAGCGCGTGGCTGGGTTTCGAGCGGCGGGTGGCGCTGCGCTTCTTGCGCGAGGGGCGCATGCAGACCGTGCTGATCATCGTGGGCGTGGCCGCCGGGGTGGCCGTGATCGCCTACATCTCGGCGCTCATCACCGGCCTGCAGACCAACACCTTGAACAAGACGCTGGGCGCGCAGGCCCACATCACGCTCAGCGCACCGGACGACGTGGTGGCGCCACCCGCCATCAGGGCCGCGGGCACGACCACTTTGACCGAAGCGCAGCCGCGCGCGCAGCGCCTGCGCTCGGTGGCCAACTGGCAGGCGCTGGTGCCGCAACTGGAGCGCATGCCCGGCATCGCGGCGGTGTCGCCCATGGTGGCCGGGGGCGCGCTGGCGCTGCGCGGCGAAGCCACGCAATCCATCTCGTTGTTCGGGGTGGAGCTGGACCGTTACGACCGCATCGTCGGATTGCGCAGCAAGGTGGTCAGCGGCACCGCGCGCCTGGCGCCGGGCGAAGCCGTGGTGGGCCGCGACCTGGCGAGCGATCTGGGGGTGCGCGTGGGCGACCGCCTCACGGTGCAGACCACCACCGTGAGCGAATCGGTGCGTGTCACTGCGCTGGTCGATTTTGGTGTGAAGGAGCTCAACCGCCGCACCGTGATCGTGCCGTTGCGGGGCGCGCAAAGCCTGCTCGGACTGCCCGGCGGCGCCACCACGATCGATCTGACGGTGAACGACGTTTGGGCCGCGCAGGGGTTGGCCGATGGACTGCGCCGCCAACTGCCCTACCAGCTGGAGAGCTGGCAGGAGAGCAATGCCCAACTGGTCTCTGCGCTCAACGCGCAGTCGGTGAGCACCGGCCTCATCCGGGGCGTGGTGTTGGTGGTGGTGGTGCTGGGCATCGCCAGCGTGCTGGTGGTGTCGGTGGTGCAGAAGCGCCGCGAGATCGGCATCCTGCGGGCCATGGGCGCCACGCGGGCCCAGGTGCTGCGGGTGTTCCTGGTGCAAGGGGCGGTGGTGGGCGCGGTGGGCTCGGTGCTTGGCGTTGCTCTGGCTGTGTTCATGATCTGGGTGTTCACCACCTTCGTGCGCGGATCCGACGGACAGCCGCTGTTCTCCATTGCGCTGCCACCGCTGCTGGCGTTGCAGGTGGCCGTGCTGGCCACGGTGTGCGGCGTCCTGGCGGCCATCGCGCCGGCCCGCCGCGCCGCAGCCATGGACCCGGGCCAGGCCATCCGCCTCTGACGTGATGAACACCTTCGGCAGTGCCCCGCTGATCGATCTCAGCGACGTCCGCAAGACCTACAACGCCGGCCTGCCCAGCGAGGCCGAGGTGCTGCACGGCCTGAACCTGCGCGTGATGCCGGGCGAATTCATTGCGCTCATCGGCCCCTCGGGCTCGGGCAAGAGCACTTTGCTCAGCATCCTCGGCCTGCTCGAACGCATGAGCTCGGGCACCTACCGGTTCCAGGGGGAAGAAGTCCAGGGCCTGGACGACAACGGCCTCACCATGCGTCGGCGCAACCGCCTGGGCTTTGTGTTCCAGTTCCACCACCTGCTGCCGGCCTTCACCGCATTGGAAAACGTGACCCTGCCCGCGCTCATGGCCGAGGGGCGGGTGAGCGCTGCGCAACTGGCCAAGGCGCGCGAACTGCTCGATGCGGTGGGCCTCGCCCATGCCATGGACAAGCGGCCGTCCGAGTTGTCCGGCGGTATGCAGCAGCGCGTGGCGATCGCCCGCGCGCTGGTGATGGAGCCGCCGCTGGTGCTGGCCGACGAGCCCACCGGCAACCTGGACACAGCGTCCTCCGACGAGGTGTTCGTGCAACTGCGGCGCATGCACGTCGAGCGCGGTGTGTCTTTCGTCGTGGTCACTCACGACCCGCGTCTGGCGGCGCGCTGCGACCGGCTGGTGGAGCTGGTGGATGGCCGCATTTCGCGCGACGAGCCCATCGTTCACCCCTAGAAAACACACCGAAATGCCGTGCCAGAATCCGGCATGACCGTCACGCCGCAGCCTGCTTCGGAGACCACCACCACCGCGCTATACCGTGCGGCCCTGGGCCCGGTGAATGTCGGTCGATACCTGCCCGTGTTTGCCCGCTTTGACGGAGCGGGAAGGGCTGGCCCCGGCTGGAACTGGGCCGCTGCCTTGCTCACCCTGAACTGGCTGGTCTTTCGGCAGTTGTGGGGCGCCGCCCTGATGTACGTGGCGGCGGTGGAAGGTCTGGCCCTGCTGGTGTTGGGACTGAGCCGGGACTGGCAGGTCAGTCCTTCGCTGGCTGAATGGGGATTTCTCGGCGCGATCTTCGTGTTGAGCTGCCTGATCCCGGGCGTGTACGGCAACGCCTGGCTACACGCCGACACGCGTCGGCGCATGACCCGCGCCGTGCGTGAGGCCAGGACGGTGCGCGAAGCCTGCGCCGCGCTGGCGCAACGTTCCAGCACTCGCAAGCGCTTGTGGGTGCTGGCGATCATCAACGTGGCCCTGGCCGCCGCCGCGTTGGGGAGCTATTGGGGCTTGTCCCGCTGGGTCTCCGATCCGCGACCGCGGCCCGTACCCGCGGTGTTGGTGCCGGAGGTGGCGGCACCGCCTGCCGCGCCCGTTGCCGGGCCTTCCGCACCTCCCGCAGAACCCCTGATCGAGGCGATGCCTGCACCATTGACCCAGCCCACCACCGTGGCGCCAGTACCACCCGAGCTTTCTGCGGTGGTGCCCGCGCCGGCGACCGCCCCCGTCTCCGTCCCCGTTCGTCCTGTCCCGTTGGAGGGATTAGCCATCAATGTCGGCTTGTTCGCCGACGCCGCCAACGCCGATCGTGTGCACGCCCGCCTCATCGATGCCGGCTTGCCTGCCTACATCCAGGTGGTGGACTCGCCCAAGGGTCAGCGCACCCGGGTGCGGGTCGGCCCGTTCGCCAGCCGCGCCCTGGCCGACGAAGCGGCGGGGCGCATCCGTGCGCTGGGCCTGGACGCCGTGGTGTTCCGGCCGTAAGCCCGCGATCAGCAGGCCTGTGCTACATTGCCAACCTATGCAATCGCGCAACTTCTTTGCCTTTTATTTTTGGTTCTCAGTCCCTGGCGGACGAGAGGCGAGGCTGTAAGCGCATCACCGAATCTCGAACAAACCGCCGGAGCCCACAGCCCGGCGGTTTTTTTTCGACCCTGTTCCCCCACCCGCAACACCAGCCCCAGGAGCCCCGTGATGACCGCGAAACATGCCCCGACCAGCAGCGATGCCTGGCACACCCGTTCGATCGACAAGACCAGCCAGACCGACGACGAACGCATCAAGGACATCACCGTGTTGCCACCTCCTGAACACCTGATCCGCTTCTTCCCCATTGGCGGCACGCCGGTGGAGACGCTGATCAGCCAGACCCGCCATCGCATTCACAACATCCTGCACGGGAAAGACGACCGCCTGCTGGTGATCATTGGCCCGTGCTCGATCCACGACCCGGCTGCGGCGGTGGATTACGCGCGCCGCCTCAAGCCGCTGCGTGACAAGTACGCCGACACGCTGGAGATCGTGATGCGCGTGTACTTCGAGAAGCCACGCACCACCGTGGGCTGGAAGGGCCTGATCAACGACCCCTACCTGGACGAGAGCTACCGCATCGACGAAGGCCTGCGCATCGCGCGCCAGCTGCTGATCGAGATCAACCGCCTGGGTCTGCCCGCCGGCAGCGAGTTCCTCGACGTGATCTCGCCGCAGTACATCGGCGACCTGATCGCCTGGGGCGCCATCGGTGCGCGCACCACCGAGAGCCAGGTGCACCGCGAGCTGGCCTCGGGTCTGTCGGCTCCCATCGGCTTCAAGAACGGCACCGACGGCAACATCAAAATCGCCACCGACGCGATCCAGGCGGCCTCGCGTGGCCACCACTTCCTGTCGGTGCACAAAAACGGCCAGGTCGCGATCGTGCAGACCAACGGCAACAAGGACTGCCACGTGATCCTGCGCGGCGGCAAGGCGCCCAACTACGATGCCGCCAGCGTGGCCGCGTCGGTGAAGGAGCTTGAGGCCGCCAAGCTGGCGCCGCGCCTGATGGTGGACTGCAGTCACGCCAACAGCAGCAAGCAGCACGAGAAGCAGCTGGAAGTGGCACGCGACATCGCTGGCCAGATCACTGGCGGTTCGCGCAGCATCTTCGGCGTGATGATCGAAAGCCACATCGAGGCGGGTACGCAGAAGTTCACCCCGGGCAAGGACGAGGTCGGCGCGCTCAAGTACGGTCAGAGCATCACCGACGCCTGCCTGGGCTGGAGCGACTCGCTGGAGGCGCTGGAGGTGTTGGCGGGCGCGGTGCAGACCGCACGCCAGGCCAAAGCCTGATCCCCGCCGCGGGCTTTCACGGTGTGCGGCGCTGCGGGGGAGGGCCACAATGGAAGCCCATCAGGAGATTCACCATGCGAAGTCAAGTCACCGTGAGCTGGAGTCCGTCGGCGGCCTATCTCTTCGATCTGGAAGAGGTGCAACCCATGCCGCACGACCTGGCCCGCAGCTGGCTGGACGAGCAGTTCACGTTTCTCGGTTGCGAGCCGATCCGGCCCACCGGCAAGGTGCTCACGGCCGACAAGGTTCTGTGCGTGGCCGAGGCCGCGGGTGAGGAGCGTTTTCGTGAACAGGCGCACCGCGCCTGGGCGATGGCGTTTGCGCGGGCGGCCAGTGCGGCACTCGCGAAACCGGTGATCTCAATTGACGTGCCGGCTCAGGCCCTGAGTTACTAAATTCAGGCGGCGAGCGCCTTCAGCAGGCGCTCGTGCACACCGCCAAACCCACCGTTGCTCATGCAAACGATGTGGTCGCCGGGCTGCACGGCCGACACCACTTGCGCCACCAGCTCGTCGATGTTCTTGCCCACCTGGGCCCTTGCGCCCATGGGGGCCAGGGCCTCGGTGGCGTCCCAGTCCAGGCCGCCCGAATGGCAGAACGCAAGGTCGGCCGCTTCCAGGCTCCACGGCAACTGCGACTTCATCGTGCCCAGCTTCATGGTGTTGCTGCGCGGCTCGAACACCGCCAGGATGCGCCCATGCGAGCGGCCGAGGCGGCGCCGCAGGCCGTCCAGCGTGGTGCGGATGGCGGTGGGGTGGTGGGCAAAGTCGTCGTAGACCGTGATGGCGCCGCCCGCGCGCTCCACCGTGCCGCGCACTTCCATCCGCCGGCGCACGTTCTCGAAGCTGGCCAGTGCCCGCGCCGCATCGGCTGGAACCACGCCCACATGCTCGGCCGCCGCAATGGCCGCCAGCGCGTTGAGCTGGTTGTGCACGCCGCTGAGCGACCACTCCACGCGGCCGGCCGGGCGGCCCTGGTTGAGCACGTCGAAGGCGTGGGGTTCGCCCACGGCGGTGAAGTCGCTCACGGCCGCGCCAAAGGTGCGCAGCTCGCTCCAGAGGCCCTGGTGCAACACGCGGTCCAGGCCTTCTTCCAGCCCGTTGGAGACCACGCGCCCCGAGGGCGGCACGGTGCGGATCAGGTGGTGGAACTGGCGTTCGATGGCGGCGAGGTCGTCAAAGATGTCGGCGTGGTCGAACTCGAGGTTGTTCAGGACGGCCGTGCGCGGGCGGTAGTGAACGAACTTGCTGCGTTTGTCGAAGAAGGCCGTGTCGTACTCATCCGCTTCAATAACGAAAGCCCCCACGCTCCCCACTGCGTGTGGTTCGCTGCCCCCCGAGGGGGCTGCTTTGCCTTGGGGCGGCCCGGCGGCAAAACGGTTCGCGCCAGCTGCCGGTGTGCCCAAGCGGGCGGACACACCGAAGTTCAAAGGCACTCCGCCCACCAGGAATCCCGGCTGCAGGCCATTGGCCTCCAGGATCCAGGTCAGCATGGCGGTGGTGGTGGTCTTGCCGTGGGTGCCGGCCACGGCCAGCACGTGGCGGCCCTGCAGCACGTGTTCGGCCAGCCATTGCGGGCCGCTGGTGTAGGCCGCCCCGCTGTCCATGATGGCTTCCATCAATGGAAACTTCGGCGTGCCATCGGGTTTGCGCGAGCGGCTCACCACATTGCCGATCACGAATATGTCGGGTTTGAGCGCCAGCTGGTCGGCGCCGAAACCTTCGATCAGGTCGATGCCCAGCGCGCGCAGCTGGTCGCTCATGGGGGGATAGACGCCGGCATCGCAGCCGGTGACGCGGTGGCCGGCTTCGCGGGCCAGGGCGGCCAGGCCACCCATGAAAGTGCCGCAAATGCCCAGGATGTGAATGTGCATCGGGCGATTCTAGGTGGCGGCCCACCCGGTTCTTGCGGGTATGGCCGCGCGCCGCCGCGACCCATCCCCGGGGCGGGCACAATCCTGCGGATGGAAGCGAGCCGGGACGACATCACATTTGAAATCGCGGCTGTGGCCGCCCGCCTGGTGGCCGAGGACGGGCTGGAGTACGCGGCTGCCAAGCGCCAGGCCGTCAAGCAACTTGGGCTGCCCACCCGAACCGCGTTGCCCGACAACACCATGCTGGAAGCGGCGGTGCGCGAGCACATCGACATTTTCTGTGCCGACACCCAGCCAGTCGAGTTGTTGGCCCTGCGCGAACTCGCCCTGCTGTGGATGGAGCGCCTCAAAGCCTTTCGCCCGCACCTGGGCGGATCGGTCTGGCACGGAACCGCCACGCGCCACAGCGATCTCTATATCCAGCTCTTTTGCGACGACCCCAAGGCGCCCGAGTGGGCCTTGCTCGATCACCGGGTGGAATACCACCCCGGCACGGTGAACGGGTGGCGCGGGGAGCCGGTGGAGGCACTGACCTTGCGCACACGATGCGATGCGCTGGGTCAGTGGGTGCTTGTTCACCTGATGGTGCACGAGCACGACGATTTGCGCGGCGCCCTCAAGCCCGATGCCCAAGGCCGCAAACCTCGAGGAGATGCCGCCGCGTTGCTGCTGCGCATGGCCGAGTCGGCTGAAACCCCTGGACTGGATAAAACCGCCTCATGAAGTCACAACGAAGAACCCTTCTGATGGCGGGGGCCGCCGTGGCCGCCGCCGCTGCGGGCGCATGGATGTCGTGGCGCCGGATCGCGCCGCAGCCTGTGTTGAGTGGCGCCGAAGCGGCGTTCTGGGCCAGCAACTTTGAAGGACCCAACGGCGAGGCTGTGAACCTCGCGGCCATGCGCGGGCGTCCTTTGCTGGTGAATTTCTGGGCCACCTGGTGCCCGCCGTGCGTGGAAGAGTTGCCTTTGCTCAACGCGTTCAACACAGCCCACGCAGCGCAAGGCTGGCAGGTGCTCGGCCTGGCGGTTGACCAGCCCAGTGCGGTGCGCGGCTTCATGCAGAAGCTGCCTCTGAACTTTCCCGTGGGCATGGCGGGCTTTGCCGGCACCGATCTCAGCCGCAGCCTGGGCAATCCGAGCGGCAGCCTGCCGTACACGGTGGTGTTCGGGCTTGAGGGCGCGGTGCTTCACCGCAAGATCGGCAAAGTCTCCGAGGCCGACCTGGCCCAGTGGGTGAAGCCGGTCTGAGGCCGCGGCGCTGGCAATCGACCGCTGATCCATTGCCTGGAACCCGCCGCGACAAAGGGCTAAATTCCAGCTTTGTCCGTAAAAACGGCAATCAGCGTTGGACAGCAGGGCTGCAAACCGAGACCAGCCGAGCGTGTTCTACCGCACACCCCTTCGTGTACACTGCGGCACCCTGGCTGATGGGGGTGTGTCGGCAATCTTGAAGTTGCTCGAACTTAGAACAAATTAGCCGCTTTTCGTTGGAGAAATCATGGATTTGAGAAAACTAAAGACGCTGATCGACCTGGTGTCCGAATCAAACGTGTCGGAGCTGGAGATCACGGAAGCCGAGGGCAAGGTTCGCATCGTCAAGAGCGCGCCGGTATCTGCTGCCGCGCCCGTGACCTACAGCATGGCACCCGCGCCCGTGGCGCCCTCGGTGGTGCCGGCTGTTGAGGTCGCGCCCGCCGCGGCGGCGGCACCCGCCGAACCCGTGGGTCACACCGTCAAGTCGCCCATGGTCGGGACGTTCTACCGCGCATCGAGCCCGGGTGCCAAGCCCTTCGTCGAGATTGGCGACACCATCAAGGAAGGCGAGACGATCTGCATCGTCGAGGCCATGAAGATTCTCAACGAGATCGAAGCCGACAAGTCCGGCACCGTAACCAAGATCCTGGTGGACAACGGCCAGGCCGTCGAGTACGGCCAGCCTTTGTACGTGATCGAATAAAGAAGGCCACGAGCCCATGTTCAAGAAAATCCTGATCGCCAACCGCGGAGAGATCGCGCTGCGCGTGCAGCGCGCCTGCCGCGAAATGGGCATCAAGGCGGTGATGGTGTATTCCGAGGCCGACCGCGACGCCAAGTACGTGCGCCTGGCCGACGAAGCGGTGTGCATCGGCCCGGCTTCGAGCACCCACAGCTACCTCAACATGCCAGCCATCATTTCGGCAGCCGAGGTGACCGACGCCGAAGCCATCCACCCCGGTTATGGTTTTCTCTCGGAGAACGCCGACTTTGCCGAGCGCGTGGAAAAGAGCGGCTTCACTTTCATCGGCCCTTCGCCCGACTCCATCCGCCTCATGGGCGACAAAGTGTCGGCCAAGCAGGCCATGATCCGCGCCGGCGTGCCGTGCGTGCCTGGCTCCGAAGGCGCGTTGCCCGACGATCCGGTGGTCATCAAGCGCACGGCCAAGGCCGTGGGCTACCCGGTGATCATCAAGGCCGCGGGCGGTGGTGGCGGGCGCGGCATGCGCGTGGTGCACACCGAAGCGGCCTTGCTGCACGCGGTGCAGACCACCAAGGCCGAGGCCGGCGCCGCCTTCGGCAATGCCGAGGTCTACATGGAGAAGTTTCTCCAGAACCCCCGCCACATCGAGATCCAGATCCTGGCCGACACGCACCGCAACGCGGTGTACCTCGGTGAGCGCGACTGCTCCATGCAGCGCCGCCACCAGAAGGTGATCGAAGAGGCGCCGGCACCGGGCATCCCGCGCCGTCTGATCGAGAAAATCGGCGAGCGTTGTGCTGCTGCCTGCAAGAAGATCGGCTACCGCGGCGCAGGCACCTTCGAGTTCCTGTTCGAGAACGGCGAGTTCTATTTCATCGAAATGAACACCCGCGTGCAGGTGGAGCATCCGGTGACCGAGTGGATCTCGGGCGTGGACATCGTGCGCACACAGATCGCGGTTGCAGCGGGCGAGAAGCTGCCGTTCACGCAGCGCCAGATCCAGTTGCGTGGGCATGCCATCGAGTGCCGCATCAACGCCGAAGACGCCTACAAGTTCACCCCGTCGCCCGGTCGCATCACGACCTGGCACGCGCCAGGTGGCCCGGGCGTGCGCGTGGACTCCCATGCCTACACCAACTACTTCGTGCCGCCGAACTACGACTCCATGATCGGCAAGATCATCGTGCACGGCGACACGCGGGAGCAGGCGCTGGCCCGCATGCGCACGGCGCTGGCCGAGACGGTCATCGAAGGCATCAAGACCAACATCCCGCTGCACCGCGAGCTGATGGTGGACGCCAGCTTCGTGGCAGGCGGCACCAACATCCACTACCTTGAAGAGTGGCTCTCCCAACGTGAAAGGTAGGTCCCTCCCCCGAAGCGCCTGCGGCGCCTCCCCCACAGGGGGCAACACCTGCGGCCTGGCAAAGCCAGTTCCGCGGTGTTCTGGGGTTGAGTTCTTTTCACGCGTTGCGGTTGGTTGACCCCTGGAAATTTTTCATGCCTTCATTGTTTGAGTTGGTGCTCATGGTGCCTGAGGCTTCGGTCGAGGCCGTGAGCGAGGCGCTGGACGCGCTCGACGCCCTGAGCACCTCGGTGGAAGACGCCGACGCCATGACGGATGCCGAGCAGGCGCTGTTCGGCGAGCCCGGCATGCCCCCGCCCAAGGAGGGCTGGCAGCGCTCGCGGGTGGTGGCGTTGTTTGGCTCCGACGCCGCGGCGCGAGAGGCAGCCGAGTTGCTCAAGCTGCAGGATTTTTTTGAAGGTTGCGCGGTGCTCGGCATGCAGCCTGTGCCCGAGCAGGACTGGGTGCGACTGACCCAATCGCAGTTTGCCCCGGTGGAGATCACACCCACGTTCTGGATCGTGCCGAGCTGGCACGAGCCACCCGCTGCGGCCGAGCAGATCATCCGGCTCGACCCGGGTCTGGCGTTTGGCACCGGCACGCACCCGACCACCCGCATGTGTCTGCGCTGGACGGCGCAGCACCCGCCGGTGGGTCAACGTGTGCTCGACTACGGCTGTGGCTCCGGCATTCTGGCCATCGGTGCAGCCAAGTTCGGCGCGCGAGAGATCGTTGCCGTGGACATTGACCCGGCGGCGGTGGAGTCGACACGGCTCAATGCCTCGACCAACCACGTCACGCTGCAGGAGGGCTTGCCCGACATCGCGCAGGGTGAGCACGACCTGGTGCTGGCCAACATCCTGGCCACGCCGCTGAAAGTGCTCGCGCCGCTGCTGTGTTCGCACGTGCGCTCGGGCGGCCACCTGGTGCTCGCGGGCATCCTCGCGCGTCAGGCCGAGGAGCTGATCGACGCCTATGCGCCCTGGGTGGCGTTGCAGGTCAGCGACGAAGAGGACGGCTGGATCCTCATGACCGCGGTCAAGGCCTGAGTCGCCCTGCAGCGCCCGCGATAATCGGCGCATGAGTTTCACCACCCGTTGCCCGGCTTGCGGAACCACCTTCAGGATCGTCGCCGATCAGCTGAAGATCTCCGAGGGCTGGGTGCGTTGTGGGCATTGCGCCGATGTGTTTGACGCCACGCTCTACCTGGAGTCTTGGGTGCCGGGCGCACCAGCGCAGGCGGGGTCGCCGCCTGAGCCCCAGGTGCTGCTGGCCGAGCTCACCAACGCCAGCGATCCTCACGAGGATGAACTCGTCACGAGGCCGCCCGCATCGCTGCCAGACGAGCCGCGTGAAGTCGTTTCAGTCGATGCTGATTTCAGCGATGAGCTTCAGCGGTTCGCCGCCGCCAGGGCAACTGCTGATGCCGAGGCGGCTGTCCTGGTGACGCCACCCACCGCGGGCGTGACGCCGGCGACCATGCCATCGGACAGTCCTGTCAGTGAGGTCGTTGACAGCGTGGACCCCGAGGCGGTTCCCGGGTTCGTGCGCCAAGCGCAGCAGCGCGCTTTCTGGCAGTCGCGCGGCGTGCGTTTCGGTCTGTCGTTCCTGGCCTTGCTGTTGGGGGCCTTGCTGGTGGCCCAGTGGGCATTGCACGAGCGCGATCGACTGGCCGCCTGGCGGCCCGATCTGCTGCCGCTGCTGCAAAAGGTCTGTGCGCCGATCGGGTGCTCCGTGGGCCCGGTGCGCAACATCAATGCCATCGTGATCGACAGCTCTGCGCTGGTGCGCCGCCTGGGCAACTTCCATTCGTTCGATCTCGTGCTCAAGAACACCGCCGACATGGCGCTTGCCTTGCCGGCCCTTGAGTTGAGCCTGACCGACACGCGCGACGAAGTCATCTCGCGCCGCGTCTTCCTGCCCGAGGAATGGCCGGACGCGCCCACCGTGATGCCCGCAAAGAGTTCACTGAACGTGAGCTTCCGTCTCTCACTCTCCGTGGGTGAAACCACGCCCATGGCCGGCTACCGTGCCCTGGTCTTCTATCCCTGACATCTCCCAACCTCACCGATTGACTTCACCATGCCCATTCTTGTTTGCGGATCACTGGCTTTCGACACCATCATGACCTTTGAGGGTCGCTTCGCCGAGCAGATTCTTCCCAGCCAGCTGCACATCCTCAACGTGTCGTTTCTGGTACCTGCCCTGCGCCGCGAGTACGGTGGTTGCGCCGGCAACATCGCCTACGGTCTTCGGCAGTTGGGAGCGCACGCCGTGCCACTGGCCACGCTGGGCAACGATGGTCAGGAATACCTGGAGCGTCTGCAGGCGCTGGGCGTGGACACTGCGCATGTGAACAGCGCCGCCGAGAGCTACACCGCGCAGGCCATGATCATGACGGACCGCGACAACAACCAGATCACCGCGTTCCATCCCGGCGCCATGTCGATGGCCCACGACAATCCGGTGCCCGCTCGCACGGACATCACGGTGGCCATCATCTCGCCCGATGGTCGCGACGCGATGCTCACCCACGCGAAGCAGTTGCACGCAGCGGGAGTGCCCTTCGTGTTCGATCCTGGTCAGGGCTTGCCCATGTTCAATGGCGAGGAGCTCAAGCAGTTCATCGAGCTGGCCACGTGGGTCACGGTGAACGACTACGAGGCCAAGATGCTGTCCGACCGCACCGGGCTCTCATTCGAAGACATCGCGGCTCGCGTGCGCGGACTCATCGTCACGTTGGCCGAGCATGGCTGCGAGGTGTGGGAAGGCGGCCAGAAGACCGTGGTGCCCGGCGTGAAGGCGCTGGAAGTGGTCGATCCCACGGGCTGTGGCGATGCGTTCCGCGCGGCACTGCTGCATGGACTGGAGCTAGGCTGGTCGCTGGCGCGTTGCGCTGAACTGGGCAACCGCATGGGTGCGACCAAGATCTCGACCCGCGGCGGTCAGAACTACACAGTCACAACGACTTGACGCGGGCATGAAAAAGCCCGGCGCTTGCGCGCCGGGCTTGCCAAGTCATCGCAAGGACGACTTCAGGGCTTGCTGGACGTGGGGAACGGCCAGGCAGCCTGAGGGTTGAGCTTCGTTTGAGCCGCAGGAGCAGCAGGGGCCGCCGGCTTCTTGGCCGGCTCAGCTTTTTTTGCTGGGGCTGCCTTCGCGACGGCGGCCTTCTTGGCCGGAGCTGCTTTCTTTGCAGGCGCTGCTTTTTTGGCAGCTGGCTTCTTCGCAGCGGCTTTCTTCGCCGGAGCCGCTTTCTTGGCAGGCGCTGCTTTCTTCGCAGCGGCTTTCTTCGCCGGAGCAGCCTTCTTCACGGCTGGCTTTTTGGCTGCTGGCTTTTTGGCCGGTGCAGCTTTTTTCGCAGCGACTTTCTTGGCCGGTGCAGCCTTCTTCGCAGGAGCCGCTTTCTTCGCTGCTGGCTTTTTGGCCGGTGCAGCTTTCTTCGCGACAACTTTCTTGGCCGGGGCGGCCTTCTTCGCAGGAGCTGCTTTCTTCGCAGCGACTTTCTTGGCCGGGGCGGCCTTTTTCACCACGGCTTTTTTAGCCGGGGCTTTTTTCGCAGTTGCCATTGTTTTCTCCTTGATCAAGTTGCAAAGAGCACTTCATCCGGTCACTGTGCCGGTGAAGTGATTCAACGCGCTGGAGCCGTGTGGATGCATCCACGGCTGGCCCCAAGGTGTTGAATCCTGTGACAGAACCCTGCCCACGGCGCCGAGGTGCCGGTGACAGGGTTCTGAAATTTTGAAACGCATGTGAGAGTAGATCCAGACAGGCAGTGCGACCCCGGCCGTGGCATCAGTCCCAGGACAGGGCGCCGCCCGTCTGGTATTCGATCACGCGGGTTTCGAAGAAATTGCGTTCCTTCTTGAGGTCGATCATCTCGCTCATCCAGGGGAACGGGTTCTCTTCGTTCGGAAACATGGGCTCAAGGCCGATCTGCGTGGCGCGCCGGTTGGCGATGTAGCGCAGATAGCCCTTGAACATGGAAGCGTTCATGCCGAGTACGCCGCGCGGCATGGTGTCTTCGGCGTAGCGGTACTCAAGCTCCACGGCTTTGAGGAACAGCTGCTTGATCTCTTCCTTGAATTCGCTGGTCCACAGCATCGGGTTCTCCATCTTGATCGCGTTGATCAGATCGATGCCGAAGTTGCAGTGCATGGACTCGTCGCGCAGGATGTACTGGTACTGCTCGGCGGCACCGGTCATCTTGTTCTGGCGGCCCAGCGCCAGGATTTGCGTGAAGCCCACGTAGAAGAACAGGCCTTCCATCAGGCAGGCGAAGACGATCAGGCTCTTCAGGAGACGTTGGTCGGTTTCGGGGGTGCCGGTGTGGAAGTTCGGGTCCATGATCGCTTCGATGAAGGGGATCAGGAACTCGTCCTTGTCGCGGATCGACTGGACTTCGTTGTAGGCGTTGAAGATCTCGGACTCGTCCAGACCCAGCGACTCCACGATGTACTGGTAGGCGTGTGTGTGGATCGCCTCTTCAAAAGCCTGGCGCAGCAGGAACTGGCGGCACTCGGGCGCGGTGATGTGGCGGTAGGTGCCCAGCACGATGTTGTTGGCGGCAAGCGAGTCGGCGGTGACGAAGAAGCCGAGGTTGCGTTTGACGATGCGGCGCTCGTCGTCGGTCAGGCCGTTGGGATCTTTCCAGAGCGCGATGTCGCGGCTCATGTTCACTTCCTGCGGCATCCAGTGGTTGGCGCAGGTGGCGAGGTATTTTTCCCAAGCCCACTTGTACTTGAACGGCACCAGCTGGTTGACGTCGGTCTGGCCGTTGATGATGCGTTTGTCTGCGGCGTTGACGCGGTGGCCTGCAGTGGTTGCGGCGGGCGCCTTGACTGGCGCGGCGTTCGAAGAAAAAGAGGGGGCCAGCGATGCGGGTGCGGAGGAGGCGGTGCGCTCACTCGACAGTGAGGCTTGCAGACCCTGCATGCCTGAGGGCATGGGGTTGTTCGCGGGCTTCGTGGAGGGCGTGGTGTGATCGTCCCAGGTCAACATAGGTGTTTCCAATTCCTCGGATTATCAAAGTGTCTGCATGAATTGCAAAGTGCTCTTGCGTGATGCGCTGTGTTTGTGTTGCTGTGTCGCATCGATTGCATCTCGATGAACACAGCACACATCAAAGCGTCTCGCTCATTTACTGACACGCTTCGCAACCGGGATCGTCGATCGCGCAGAACTTGATGTCGGTGGCGGGTGCTTCGGACAACGCTGCGCTCGATGCCGCGGCTGCATTCGCAGCCGTGGTGGCGGCCATGCCGGCGGTGGTCGCGTCCAGTGAAACCGCGTTGAGCTGGCCTGTGCGACCCGTGGATTTTTCGGCCTGTGTGGCCGAGGTCGTGCGCAGGTAGTAGGTGGTCTTGAGACCACGCAGCCACGCGAGCTTGTAGGTGTCGTCGAGCTTCTTGCCCGATGCGCCTGCCATGTAGATGTTCAGGCTCTGCGCTTGGTCAATCCACTTCTGGCGACGCGCCGCAGCTTCCACCAGCCACAGCGGCTCGACTTCAAACGCGGTGGCGTACAGCGCTTTCACTTCTTGCGGCACGCGGTCGATCGGACGCAGCGAACCATCGAAGTGCTTGAGGTCCATGACCATCACGTCGTCCCACAGGCCCAGGCGCTTGAGGTCTTTCACCAGGTAGCCGTTGATGACGGTGAACTCACCCGACAGGTTGGACTTCACAGAGAGGTTGCCGAAGCAAGGCTCGATGGACGCGTCCACGCCGATGATGTTGGAGATGGTCGCGGTCGGTGCGATGGCCACGCAGTTGGAGTTGCGCATGCCGTCGGTGGCGATCTTCTGGCGCAGCGCGTCCCAGTCGAGGCTGACCGAGCGATCCACGTCCACGTAGCCACCGCGCTCGCGGGCGAGCAGGTCCAGTGTGTCAGGTGGCAGGATGCCCTTGTCCCACAGCGAACCTTTGTAGCTGGCGTAGCGGCCGCGTTCACGGGCGAGTTCGGTGGACGCCCAGTAAGCGTAGTAGCAGACGGCTTCCATCGAGCGGTCAGCGAACTCCACCGCTTCGTTGGAGGCGTAGGGGATGCGCAGTTCGTACAGCGCGTCCTGGAAGCCCATGACGCCCAGACCCACCGGGCGGTGGCGCATGTTGGAGTCACGCGCCTTCTTGACGGCGTAGTAGTTGATGTCGATCACGTTGTCGAGCATGCGCATCGCGGTCTTGATCGTCTTCTGCAGCTTCTCGTGGTCCATCTGACCATCCTTCAAGTGCTGCAGCAGGTTGATCGAGCCCAGGTTGCACACGGCGGTTTCGGTGTCGCTGGTGTTGAGCGTGATCTCGGTGCAGAGGTTGGAGCTGTGCACCACACCGGCGTGTTGCTGCGGGCTGCGCACGTTGCAGGCGTCCTTGAACGTGATCCAGGGGTGGCCGGTTTCGAACAGCATCGACAGCATCTTGCGCCACATGTCGGTGGCTGGCACCTTGCGGTAGGGTTTGATCTCGCCGCGCGCGGCTTTTTCCTCGTAGGCCACGTAGGCCTTTTCAAAGTCGGCACCGAACAGGTCGTGCAGGTCGGGCACGCTGTTGGGCGAGAACAGGCTCCACTCGCCCTTTTCCATCACGCGCTTCATGAACAGGTCGGGAATCCAGTTCGCCGTGTTCATGTCGTGCGTGCGGCGGCGGTCGTCGCCGGTGTTCTTGCGCAGCTCCAGGAATTCTTCAATGTCCAGATGCCAGGTTTCCAGGTAGGTGCAGACCGCGCCCTTGCGCTTGCCGCCCTGGTTCACCGCCACGGCGGTGTCGTTGACCACCTTGAGGAAGGGCACCACACCTTGCGATTCGCCGTTGGTGCCCTTGATGTGGGAGCCCAAGGCGCGCACGCGGGTCCAGTCGTTGCCCAGGCCACCGGCGAACTTGGAGAGCAGCGCGTTTTCCTTGATCGACTCGTAAATGCCGTCGAGGTCGTCGGGCACGGTGGTCAGGTAGCAGCTGGAGAGCTGCGAGCGCAGGGTGCCGCTGTTGAACAGGGTGGGCGTGGACGACATGAAGTCGAACGAGGAGAGCACTTCGTAGAACTCGATGGCACGGGCTTCGCGGTCGATTTCATTGAGCGACAGGCCCATGGCCACGCGCATGAAGAACGATTGCGGCAGCTCGATGCGGGTCTTGCGCACGTGCAGGAAGTAGCGGTCGTACAGCGTCTGCAGGCCGAGGTAGTCGAACTGCAGGTCGCGCTCGGGCTTGAGTGCAGCGCCCAGGCGGGCCAGGTCGAACTGCATCAGGCGTTCGTCCAGCAGGTCGTTGTCCACGCCCTTCTTGATGAACTGCGGGAAGTAGTCAGCGTAGCGCGCGCCCATCTCGGAGGAGGGCACTTCTTCGCCCATGACTTCCTTGACGATGGTGTGCAGCAGCAGGCGCGCGGTGGCGTAGGTGTAGTCGGGGTCTTTTTCGATCAGCGTGCGCGCGGCCAGGATGGAAGCCTTGTAGACCTCCTCGATCGGCACACCGTCGTACAGGTTGCGCTTGGTCTCGGCCACGATCGGGTCGGCGTGGATGTCTTTGCCCAGACCGCTGCAGGCGTCGGCAATACGGGCTTGCAGGCGTTGCAGGTCGAGCGGTACGCGCTGGCCGCCATCGATCACGTGCAGCGTGGCTTCCGCCGGTTTGGCGGCTTCAGCCTGGTGGGCGCGCTCCTGGGTGCGGCGCTCGCGGTAGAGCACATAAGCGCGCGCCACTTCGTGGTGGCTGCTGCGCATCAGGCCGAGCTCGACCTGGTCCTGCACGTCTTCAATGTGGAAGGTGCCGCCGCCCGGGCGCGAGCGCATCAGCGCCTTGACCACCGCGCCAGTGAGTTCGTCAACGGTCTCGCGCACGCTGGCCGATGCCGCGCCCTGCGTGCCGTGCACGGCCAGGAATGCCTTCATCATGGCCACGGCAATCTTGCTGGGTTCGAACGAGACCACCGCGCCGTTGCGGCGGATGATCTGGTACTGCGCAAGCACCGAGCTGCTGGTGGCTGTGGATGCGGATGTGGATGAACCCATGGGCTGCTTCTGGGAGGCGGATGGTGTGGCGGTGGTGGGGGAAGCGGTCAGCATGGTTCCTCTTTCATTTGTTGTGATTGGCTTGCTCGCAGGGCACGGGGTCGGGGAGCACGGCGTTCGGTTTCAGTTCGGTCTCGCGGCGTTGGTCAGGGCCTTGTTCGGGGCATCCGAAAGTTCTCAGTGGGGTGAAAACGGGCCGGAACAACGTGGAGAGTGATGAATCTGGAAACGCGGAACACACACTATATCTGGTGTGTGGGTGCCGTTCAAGCCACTACAGGTAGTGTTTGGAGAAAAAACCACCTCAACAGGCGGATCGGTGTTCTGGCTGTTTTGACGGGAGCCTGATCGCATCCAGCGGGCACGCCAGGGCGAGGTGGCCCGGAGTGCCCGAAACACCTGGGTCTTGCCACATGAATGCAGCAACGGCGTGCGTTGCAGCGCGATTTGCTTCGGTGTGCCGCGAACGGCGTGAGACCTCGAGGAGGTGGAGCGGGTCCAACGCCGCGTTTCAGGCCGTGGGTGGATTCGCGCCGGTCACCGCATCGGGGAAACACGCACTTGACCAGGGCAGTTCGTGCTGCAGGCGAGCCCAGTCAAATCCGGGGCCGGGGTCTTGCTTGCGACCGGGTGCGATGTGTTCGTGGCCGGCAATGTGTGTCACTGGATAGCGCTCCTGCAAGCGGCGGCACAGTTGGCTGAGCGTGGCGTATTGCGCCGCTTCGAACGGCTCACCCTCCAGCCCTTCCAGCTCGATGCCGATGGAGTCGTCGTTGCAGTTCTCGCGGCCTCGCCAGCTGGAGGCTCCCGCGTGCCAGGCGCGTGCATCGGCGTCGACGAACTGCACCAGTTCCCCGGTGCGGCGGATGAAAAAATGCGCCGAGACCTCCATGCCCCGGATCTGCCCGAAGTAGGGATGGGCGTCCCAGTCCAGTGCGTTGGTGAAGAGTTGCTCCACCTCGGGCCCGCCATACACGCCCGGCGGCAGGCTGATGGAGTGCAGCACGATCAGGTCGATCAACGCACCGGCAGGCCGGGGGCCGTGGTTGGGTGATGGGCAGTGGCGCGCCGCTTCCAGCCACCCGCCGGCCCAGGCCTCTGCCGGTGTTTCAGGCTGCATCGTCGTCGTTGGACGGCATGGCGATGCCCAGTCGCTGGATGCGGTAGCGCATCTGCCGCAGGTTCAGGCCCAGCCGCGCGGCAGCTGCGGTGCGGTTGAAGTCGCATTCGCGCAGCGCCTTGAGCAGCACCTGTTTCTCTTGTTCGTCGAGGTAGGACTGCAGGTCGGCCGGGATTTCTTCAGGCACCCTGGGGGTGGTGGCGGCGGTTGCCGTGGCAGCCAGCACCGAGTCGGGCAACTGGTCGGGCTGCGTGGGTATTTCGTCCGAGTCGTCGGTGTCACCGAAGTCCTCGGGCTTGAGCTGGTTGCCGCTGCTCAGGGCCAGGGCGCGCTGCAGCAGGTTTTCGAGTTCGCGCACGTTGCCGGGCAGTTCGCGCGCCTTCAGCCAGTCCAGCGCCTGGGTTGAGAGTTCGGGTGTCGGCTGGCCGGTTTCGCTGCAGATGCGTTGCAGCAGCGCGCGTGCCAGCTCGGGCAGGTCGTCGCGCCGCTCTCGCAGCGAGGGTGTGCGCAGCTCGATCACATTGAGACGGTAGAACAGGTCTTGCCGGAACTGCCCGGCTTGCACCAGGGCGGTGAGGTCCCGGTGGGTGGCGCTGACCAGGCGCACGTCCACGGCCTCCTCCTGCACGCCGCCGAGCGAGCGCACGCGCCGCTCCTGGATCACGCGCAGCAGCTTGGCCTGCATGGCCAGCGGCAGGTCGCCGATTTCGTCGAGAAACAAGGTGCCGCCCTTGGCCGCCTGGAAGTAGCCCTCGCGGTCGTGCGTGGCACCGGTGTAGGCGCCCTTGCGCGCACCGAAAAACTCGGCCTCGATGAGGTTCTCGGGGATGGCGCCGCAGTTCACCGCCACGAATGGGCCGCTGCTGCGGTGGCTGCAGTCGTGCACGGCGCGCGCCACCAGTTCCTTGCCGGTGCCCGACTCGCCCAGGATCAGCACCGGCGCCATGCTGGTGGCCACCTTTTCGATGCGCCCCTTGATCTGCACGATGCTGGCCGCACGGCCGACGATGCGAGAGAGCGCCTTCAGTCCCGAGGGCGGCGGTGGTGCGCTGCGCATGGGCTCGGCACCGGCCGCCACGCCATGGCCGGCGCGCGCCGGGTTGCCCATGAGCGGGTGGCGCTGGCTTTGCACCGCCTGCGTCACGGCATTGCGCAGTTGCTTGAGGTCCACCGGTTTGGTGAGGTAGTCGAACGCGCCCGCCTTGAGCGACTCCACCGCGTTGTCGGCCGAGCCGAAGGCGGTGATGACGATGCACTTTTCGGTGCGCTGAGCCTCGGTGAGTTCGCGCAGCAACTCCAGCCCCAGGCCATCGGGCAGGCGCATGTCGGAGATCAACACGTCAAAGCGTTGCTGGGCCAGCCATTCGCGTGCCTGGGCTAGGTCGGCCGCGGCCACCACGGCATGGCCTTCACGCAGCAGGGTGAGCTCGTACAGCGTGCGCAGGTCGGGCTCATCGTCGACGACCAGCACGGAGGCGGCAGCGGGGTTGTTGGCCATGTGTCGGCGTGCGCGGCGGTTCAGCCCGGCGCCAGCGGGGGATCGCCCAGGGTCGGGCTGAAGCGCGTGCTGTAGGGCCGCGAATCGCTGGCCGGGTACGCGAGGCTTTGCTGCACGGGCTGCGGGCCGGCGTGACCATTGGGCATGGACACGAAGAACTCGTTGCCCTCCTGTTGGTCCAGGCGCGCGCGCTGGTAGGCGATCTGGGCGCCGTAGCGCTCGCAGAGCTCGCGGCAGATGTACAGGCCCAGACCGCTGGAGCGGCTTTCGGACGAGAAGAAGGGCTCGAACAGGTGGCGCATCACGCTGGCTTCCAGCGGCTGACCATCGCTCCAGACCGAGAGCCGGCTGTGCTCGCTGCCGTTGGGCTGGGTGATGACACGAATGGAAGACGGCTTGCCCGAAGCATGGCGCAGTGCGTTGTCCAGCAAGTTGACCAACAGGCGGCGCAGGTGTTCGGGATCGAACTCCACATGCGCCTGGGGCGCATGCAGATGCACACCGAGCACGCCCTTGGCCGGGTTCTGGCGCAGCCAGTCCATCGTGATCTGGCGCACCATCGGGTCCAGCGCCATGCTGGGCGTGGAGCCATCGCCGCGCGTCGGCTGTGCCCGTGCGACGTTGAGGATGTCGTCCACGATGCGCGAGAGCCGCTGGGCGTTCTGCTCGATCATCTGGGTCAGCCGCTTTTGCGAAGCCTCCTTCAACTCCTCATCCAGCAGTGCGTTGGCCTGGGTGATGGCCGAGAGCGGGTTGCGGATCTCGTGCGCCACGGCGGCCGACATGCGACCCATGGAAGCCAGCTTTTCGGTGCGCACGCGGGCTTCCACCTCGCGCAGGTCTTCCAGGAACAACACGCACAAGCCGGTGCTGCTCCCTGCGCGCGAGGTCAGCCGCGTGCGGGCGTGCAGTCGCTGGCTGGGCCGGTCCTCGTTGTCGATGGTGGTTTCGGTCTCCAGTGCCTGCCCCAGCGCGAAGGTCTCGCTCACCAGGTCGGACAGGTGGCCCCAGCTGGAGCGCGCCGAGAGCAGCAGCTTGGCCGCCTGCGGGTAGGCCTCGCCCATCAGCATGATCTGGGCGGCCGGGTTCGCATTGCGCACCACGCCGTGCGGATCGACCACCAGCACGCCCACGCTCAGGCTCTCGATCACCAGTTCATTGACCTGCGCCTGCGTGCGTGCGGCGGCCTGGCTGCTGGAGGCCACCGCCTCTTCCCGCGCCAGGCGGATGGCCAGCTGGTTGGCCAGCACGGCGACCAGAAAGAAGCCGGTGCTGGCCAGGCCCGCCTGCAGGAGGCGCGCGGTGGCCATGTCGCTGAACAGCGGAGCGCTCAGGAAGGCTTCGGTCAGCAGGAACAGTGTCACGCTCGCTGCCGTGGCCAGGGCGAGCAACAGCGGTCCGAGGATGGAAGCCAGCAGCACCGGCAGGGCAAACAGCGGCGTGTAGTTGATGGAGCCGGTCTGGAAGAACTGCAGCAGCGCAAACACCACCACATCGACGCCAAGGGTCAGCAGCCACTGGGCCTGGAGCGGCGTGCCTTGCTCTGCGGGTCGCCATGCGTAAAGGATGACCAGGGTGGCGCTGAGGTGCACCGCAGCCAGCAGGAGCAGCCAGTCGGGACCACCCGTGCCGGTGACCACCATGAAGATCTGCAGCGCCAACAGCACGAGCGCGATGAACACCCGCGCGCGCATGAAGGCAGCCCACAGGCGCACGAAAGCGCGCAGGCGCTGCTCACGCCCCTGGTGGTTGCCAGGCTCGAAGCCAACGAACCAGGAGGGGGCGAACTGCGAGCTGTCGTCTCGGGCCATTTCAGCTCCGCAGATCTGGCGTTTGCATCAGGGGTGGGCAAGTCCGGTTCATGTCGAACCGCCTTCCTCGATTCGGCGGTGTTCGGCGCTGCAATAAGGGCCCATTGCCCCTTGCACCGTGTCGCCCTGGGGCAGGTGGGTGCCACAGTGCCTGCAAGCCACCATCACCACCGGCAGGCGAGTGGCCCCTGGCGAGGGGGGCGGCTGGCGCGAGGCATCCGAGCGGTCGGTGATGCGGTTGTTGCGCCACACATAGAACGCAACCATCACCACAGCCAGAACGAGCAGGTATTTCATGGGGGCAGTGGTTCAGCTGCGGTGCAGCAGGACTTCAAGCACGAAGCGGGAGCCGGCATAGCCCAGCAGCAGCAGCCCGGCGCCGAGGTAGAGCATGCGTGCGGCAAAGCGCCCGCGCCACCCCAGACGCCAGCGCCCCCAGAGCAGCACGGCCATGGTGATCCAGGACAAGACCGAGAAGACCGACTTGTGGTCCCACACCCAGCGGTGGTTGAGCAGCTCGGAGAAATACCAGCCCGCCAGCAGCGTGGCCGTGAGCAACACGAACCCGGCCGACACGAAACGGAAGGTCAACCGCTCCAGTGTGAGCAGCGGCATGGCGGTCTCGGCGGAGGTGCCCAGGCGCATGGCCCTTTCAGCGCGCTGCATCAACCACGCGTGACCCACCGCCACTGCGATGAGACCGTAGGAGGCGATGCCCAGCGCCCAGTGCAGGGGCATCCAGTTCGAGCGCAAGGCGGGGTAGGGCGTGCCCGGAAACACCAGGGCCAGCAGCACCACCGCCGTGCCCAGCAGAGCGAAGGTCCAGCGCTCGCGCAACTGGGGGTACAGACGGCTTTCGATCATGTAGACGGTGAGTACCAGCCAGGCGGTGACCGACAGCGATGGCGCAAAGCCGAAACGCGCGGGGTGCTCGAACAGGCTGAAAACGAGCACGCCCAGGTGCAGCAGCCAGGCTGCGGTGAGCAGCGTGCGGCTCTGCAGGGCCGATGCGCGCGAATGGACCCAGGCCAGCACGGCATAGGCCAGCGCCGCCAGAACCGAAAGCACCACCGCGGGCAGGTTGGTAGCGAGCGTTGGCAGCAGGTTCATGCGAGACGGGGCGCGCGCAGCGGGCTGGGGGTGGGCGCGGCTAAAATCATTGGCGGAGTTTAACGGCCCTGACCGTTGCCAGCCGCCGGTCTCCCGGTCAATGGCCCGACACCCTTCCCAGCCGGCGCGAACCCCGCGGCCTGCGGGTTCTTCTCCCACCACCCGAGCGCAGCATGGCATCAGCCCTTTCCGACCGACTCTCACGCATCGTCAAGGAAATGCGCGGCCAGGCCCGCATCACCGAGACCAACGTCACCGACATGCTGCGCGAAGTGCGCATGGCCTTGCTGGAGGCCGACGTGGCCCTGTCGGTGGTTCGCGACTTCATCGCGCGGGTGAAAGAGAAGGCACTGGGCCAGGAAGTGGTGGGTTCGCTCACGCCGGGGCAGGCGCTGGTGGGCATCGTCAACCGCGAACTGGCGCTGACCATGGGCGACGGCGTGGCCGACATCAACCTCGCGGCGCAACCGCCGGCGGTGATCCTGATGGCCGGCCTGCAAGGTGCGGGCAAGACCACCACCACGGCCAAGCTGGCCAAGCACCTGATCGAGAAGCGCAAGAAGAAGGTGCTCACGGTCTCGGGCGACGTGTACCGCCCCGCCGCCATCGAGCAGCTCAAGACGGTGACCGCGCAGGCTGGCGCCGAGTGGTTCCCCAGCTCCCCCGACCAGAAGCCGGTGGACATCGCGCGTGCGGCGATCGACTACGCGCGTCGCCATTACTTTGACGTGTTGCTGGTCGACACCGCCGGCCGGCTGGCGATCGACGAGGCGCTGATGCGCGAGATCCAGGAACTGCACGCCGTGCTCAAGCCGGTGGAGACGCTGTTTGTGGTGGACGCGATGCAGGGCCAGGACGCGATCAACACCGCCAGGGCGTTCAAGGAGGCCCTGCCACTGACCGGCATCATCCTGACGAAGCTCGATGGTGACTCGCGCGGCGGCGCGGCGCTGTCGGTGCGTCAGGTCACGGGTGCGCCGATCAAGTTTGCCGGCGTGTCGGAAAAGATCGATGGCCTGGAGGTGTTTGACGCCGAGCGCCACGCCGGCCGCATCCTGGGCATGGGCGACATCCTCGCGTTGGTGGAGCAGGTCACTGCCGGGGTTGACATGGCGGCCGCGCAGAAACTCGCGGCCAAGGTCAAGAGTGGCGAGGGCTTCGACCTCAACGATTTCCTCGATCAGATCCGCCAGATGAAACAGATGGGTGGCCTCTCCAGCCTCATGGACAAGCTGCCCAGCGGCATGGCGGCCAAGGCCAGCGAAGCGGATCTGGGTCGCGCGGAAAAAGACATCAAGCGCAAGGAAGGCATCATCTGCAGCATGACGCTCAAGGAGCGCCGCAAGCCCGAGATCATCAAGGCCACGCGCAAGCGCCGCATCGCTGCGGGTGCGGGCGTGCAGGTGCAGGAGGTCAACCGCCTGCTCAAGGAATTCGAGCAGATGCAGGACATGATGAAGAAGATGAAGGGCGGCGGGATGATGAAGATGATGAAGCGCATGGGAGGCATGAAGGGCATGCCCAAGTTGCCCGGCATGGGTTGAGTCGGCGCCCTCGACGAAGACCCTGGCGAATCACCAAAAAACAAAAGGCCCCACCGGTGCACACCGGTGGGGCCTTTTGCGTTGATCAGCGAAGGATCAGGCGACCTGAAGCGCCAATCGGCTGGCGTGGCGCCACGCCCGGCGCAGCACGGCGGGCGACCACGACTCTTCGGGGATCAGCAGCACGCCGCGCGAGCGCATCCAGGCACCCAGGTCCACATGGCTGGTGGCCACGGTCAGGGGCACGGCCAGCAGCAGCGGCAGGGCCACCGGGGCGAGCCAGATCAGCGCGTTGGCGTTGATCGCGGCCACACCCAGGCCCAGCAGGCCGATCACCGCCGTCATCGGCGCCAGTCGCGCCAGGGCATCGCGCCAGCTCACGCCGTTGGCTTCACGGGGGGGCGACTTCCATTCCAGCTTCAGGCCGGTGAGCGCCACCAGCACGAACAGCGAGTGCGCCAGCATGCGGATGGGGGCCTGCATCAGGGCCAGCACGGTTTCCACCACGGAACTGCCGAGCAGTCCCACGGTGCCGCCGAACGATTTTTGCTCGCCCTTCAGGAACACGGCCAGCAGACCCAGCACGCGTGGCATGAACAGCATGGTCAGCGTCCACATCCACAGGGCGCGCAGCTCTTCGGGCACGGCTTGCCAGTGCGGGATCGTGCTGGCGTCGGCGGCCCACAGGGCGGTACCGATGGTCAGGAAGGCCAGCCACAGCGGGGCCGAGAGGTAGGACATGGCGCCGATGGCGAACATGGTGCGGTGCACGCGGTGGATGCCGGGCTCGGCCATCAGGCGCGAGTTCTGCAGGTTGCCCTGGCACCAGCGGCGGTCGCGCTGCAACTCGCTCAGCAGGTCGGGCGGCTGCTGCTCGTAGCTGCCGGTGAGGTCGGAGACCAGCCACACCTGGAAGCCGGCGCGGCGCATCAGCGCGGCTTCCACAAAGTCGTGCGACATGATGCCGCCGGCCATGCCGCCCGTGCCCTTGATGGGCGCGAGCGCGCAATGCCGCATGAAGGGCTCGACGCGGATGATCGCGTTGTGGCCCCAGTAGTGCGACTCGCCGAGCTGCCAGAACTGCATGCCCAGCGTGAACAGGCGACCGGTGACGCGCGAGCCGAACTGCTGCGCGCGGGCGTGCAGCGTGGCGTGGCCGATGGCTTGCGTGGCGGTCTGCACGATGCCGGCCTTGGGGTGGGCTTCCATCAGTTTGACCATGGAGACGATGCAGCTGCCGCTCATGACGCTGTCGGCATCGAGCACGACCATGTAGCGGTAGTCCTTGCCCCAGCGGCGGCAGAAGTCGGCCACGTTGCCGGCCTTGCGGTGGGTGCGGCGTGTGCGCAGGCGGTAGTACACCTCGATCTGCGGCAGCTCGGGCTGGGCGGCGAGCGCGGCACGCAGGTTTTCCCAGGCGGATTTTTCAGCGGCGGCGATCGCCGGGTCGTAGCTGTCGGAGAGCACGAACACGTCGAACTGGCGCGCGTGGCCGGTGGCGGCGAGCGACTCGCAGGTGGCGCGCAGGCCGGCGAACACGGTGGCCACGTCCTCGTTGCAGATCGGCATGATGATCGCCGTGCGCGCTTCGGGGTTCATGGGGTGGTGGCGCACCGCGGCGGCCGAGAGCGTGTGCGCGTCACCGCGCAGCGAGACCCAGAAACCCATGAGGGCGGTCACGAAACCGGTGACGACCCAGGCCGACAGCAGGCCGAAGAGCGCCAGCTGGCCGACTTGCAGCCACAGGTTGTCGTGCTCGGGCTGAGCGTCGGCGAACAGGCTGGTGGCAAACGCCGTGCTCAGCACGGTGAGCAGCACGAACACCATGCGGCGCCGGTTGGCCGCGGTTTCCCAGGCCTCGGGTGCTGGCCTGGCATCGTCTTGTGTTGCCTGCGAGTACGGCGGCAGCACGCGGCTGGCCGTGCTCAGCAGCGCGGTGCCAATGCTGTTCCAGAAACCGCGCCACGGACGCGGCACCATGGAGCCGCGGTTGAGCGGCGGTGCGGTCACGGCGTTGGGGTGGCGTTCTTCGCGCAGCACGCTGCGCTGGGACGGGGCAGGGTGGGTCGGAGTGCTCATTCGGGTAACAGCAGGTGTGTCCATGTTTCGCTCACGGTGTCGTTGTTGTGTTGGAGGAATGCACGCAGCTCCACAGGCTGCGTCGCATCGATGCGCTCGACGCGCACGGTCACGCGCCAGGAGCGCGTGGCGGGGTTGGGGTAGGCCAGGGTCTGGAGCACGCGGCCGTTGGCGTTGGCGCTGACCACGGCCTTGACCGTGGCGCCCGCGGGCAGCGCGTCCAGCGCGGGGCCGGTGAAGTCGAGGACGTATTGCGGCTGGCGGCCTTGTTCTTCTGTGCTGAGCTGGGTGTAGCCATGGCCTCGGCGGCTCTGGGTGACCCAGCTCGATGGCGGGCGTTGCTGCGCATCGCCTTGCCAGGCCAGTTCGTAGGCCACTTCCAGCGGCTGGCCCGGTGCGGGCAGGGTGGCAGGCACCCAGTACGCCACGATGTTGTCGTGCGTCTCGTCGGGCGCGGGCAGCTGCACCAGCTCCACGCGGCCCGGGCCCCAGTCGCCCAGCGGCTTGATCCAGGCGCTCGGGCGGCGCTCGTAGCGCGCTTCCACGTCTTCATAGCTGGCAAAGCTGCGGTCGCGCTGCATGAGGCCGAAGCCGCGCGGGTTCTGCATGCTGAACGAGCTGACCGTCACCGCCTTCGGGCGCTGCAGCGGGCGCCACAGCCATTCGCCCTCGCCACTGACCATCATCAAACCGTCGGAGTCGTGCACTTCGGGGCGGAAGTCGCCGGCCATGGGCTGGTTTTCGCCCGAGAGGAACATGCTGGTCAGCGGCGCGATGCCCAGGGTGTTCACCGGGCCAGCGCCGGGGCGCAGGAAGATGCGGGCGTTGACCGTGGTGGTGGTTTGCTGGCCGGGACGGATCACAAAGCGGTAGGCGCCGGTGGCGCGCTTCGATTCGAGCAAGGCCAGCACGGTGGCCTCGGTGGCGCCTGCGACGGGGCGTTCCAGCCAGAACTCGGTGAAGCGCGGGAATTCCTCGCCGCTGCCGCCCACGGTGTCGATCGCCAGGCCGCGAGCCGACAGGCCGTATTGCTGGCCGGCGCCGAGCGCGCGGAAGTAGCTTGCGCCCTGGAACACGACCAGTTCGTCCTTGTAGGTCTGGCCGTTGAGGGGGTAGTGCAGGCGAAAGCCGGCGTGCCCGAGGTCGCCCCATGGCGCGGGGTTGAAGGTGTTCTTGCCGACGTCGAAGTCGGCGCTGCGGTACGGCAGGTGGTTCACCCGGCCATCGGGCAAGAGCTCGTGGATGCGCACGGGGTCAAGCTGGTACAGGCCGAGGTGAAAAAACTGGGCTTCAAACGGCAGGGCGTCGGTGCGCCAGAGCGACTGCTCGGGCTTGAAGCGGATGTCGCGCAACTGGTCGTAGGTGATGCTGGCCAGCTCGGCCGGCAGCTTGTCGCTGTTTGCGCGCAGGGGCTCGGCGGCGCGGGTCTGGGCCAGCTGGGTCAGGCCGTCCCAGTCCAGGCGCTGAGCCTGGGCTGACGCCCCGCAAAGCAAGGCCAGCAAGGCGCCCAGCAGCGCTGCGGCGCGGTGGCGTCGGGAGGCTGAAAAGGGGCGAATCGAGCGGGGCATGCCTTCATGAGGGCAAACCCTGTGCCAGGTCAGAAAAATGCAGCCGAATCAACGACTTGCGTTGGAAACTTCTTTTGGCGACCCGCCTGAGAGCCGGCAAGCCGCGTCAGAACGGCATTTTTGTCGTCAAACAGCGACAAATGGCCGGGTGAATTTCAACAATCTCAATGAAATCAAAGAGATGTGCTTGTCACTCATCGGCGACAGCATCTCCGGGAATACCCGAAGAACCCGGGGTGGCGTCGCTTTTGAAGAGGCCTGGCGTCAAGGCGTGTTTTTGCAGCAACCGGTAGAACTCGGTGCGGTTGCGCTGCGCCAGGCGGGCTGCGTCGGCCACGTTGCCGTCGGTCATCTTGAGCAGGCCCACCAGGTAGTCGCGCTCGAAGCGCTGCTTGGCGTCGGCAAAGCTCAGCACCTCCACCGAGGGCGTGCGCAGCGCGCGCTGCACCAGCGCCAGCGAAACCAGCGGCGTGGTCGAGAGCGCACAGACCTGCTCGACCACGTTGTAGAGCTGGCGCACATTGCCCGGCCAGGCCGACATGGTCAGTGCCTTGAGCGCCTCGGGTGCAAAGCCCGAGCTGCGTTTGCCGTACTTGGCGGCCAGCTTGGCCAGGAAATGGTTGGCCAGGAGCGGAATGTCTTCGCGCCGTTCGGCCAGTGTGGGCAGGGTCAGCGTGACCACGTTGAGGCGGTAGTACAGGTCTTCGCGGAACTGCGCCGTGGCCATGGCCTCTTCCAGGTCGCGGTGGGTGGCCGAGATGATGCGCACGTCCACCGGCAGCGACTGGCTCGATCCCAGCGGGCGCACCGCACGCTCCTGCAGCACGCGCAGCAGCTTCACCTGCAGGGCGGGCGGCATGTCCCCAATCTCGTCGAGCAGCAGCGTGCCGCCGTCGGCCGCCTGGAACAGGCCCTTGTGATTGGCCACGGCGTCGGTGAAGGCGCCCTTCATGTGGCCGAACAGCTCGGATTCGAGCAGGGCCTCGGGGATGGCGCCGCAGTTCACCGCAATGAAAGGCCGGGAAGCGCGCGCGCTGGCCTTGTGGATGGCGCGCGCCAGCATTTCCTTGCCGGTGCCCGAATCGCCGCGCAGCAGAACGCTGGCGTCGCTCTGGGCCACCATGCGCGCCTCGGCCAGCAGGTCGGCCATGCGGTTGGAGCGGCTCACGATTTCGCTGCGCCAGGCTTCATCCACCCGCGCGTTGTCGCTGGCCGGTGCGCCCAGCGCCAGGGCCTGCGCAATCTTCTCCAGCAGTTCCTTGGCGTCGTAGGGTTTGGTGAGATAGGTGAAGACGCCGCGCGCCGTGGCTTCCACCGCATCGGGAATGGTGCCGTGCGCGGTCAGCAGGATCACGGGGAGTGAGGGGTGACGCTTGCGGATTTCGTCGAACAGGGCCAGCCCGTCTTTCCCCGGCAGGCGCACGTCGGAGAGCACCAGCTGGGGCCGTTCGATGTCGAGCTGGCTGAGCGCGGCTTCGGCCGAGCCGACCGAGGTGACGTGGTAACCCGCCGAGCCCAGGCGCATCGCCAGCAGGCGCAGCATGTCGGCGTCGTCGTCGACGACCAGCAGGCGCGCGCGTGGCGCTGTGCTCATGGGGGCGGGGTCCGCGTGGCGGCGGGCGGTCGGGTGGTCAGGCTGCGTTCGATGGCGCGCATGGCTTCCAGTCGCTCGCTGAGTTGGTCGATGCGGCGTTGGTGCTCACGCAGCTGCAGGCTCTGGCGTTCCAGGCTGTCTTCAAGCCGGCGCTGCTCCATCAGCTGGTGGGCCAGCAAGCGCGCCAGGGGCTTGAGCAGCGTGGCCTCGGGCGATGCGCTGCCCACCACCCGCTGCAACAGGCCCAGCGCGCGCGCCGTGTCCGCCGCCTGCGGCATGTGCATCAGGGCCAGGGCCAACTGCATCTGTCGCAGCGGGGTGTTGCCGGGGTCGCCCTGCACCGCAATCTCGGCGGCGAGGTCGGTGGGGTTGAGCAGGCGCAGGCGCTCCGAGTAGGTGAGCAGTGCCGTGACCACATCGGGCAGGGCAGGGGCCTGGGTGTTGAGGGCCTCGGGCGACGTGAACGCGGGCGCCTGCACCGGTGTGACCACCAGAATCTGGGGCGCGGGAGCTTGCGCGGGCGTGGTGATCACGGTGGTCACGGACGCCTGGGGCGGCGGCGGTGGCGTGGTGCCGCAGGCGCTCAACAGGAGCGCTACGGGCACAGCGGAAAGACTAGTTCGCATGGGGAAGTTCGATACGGAAATGGGCGCCCTGGCGCTGGGGCAGCAGTTCGATGCGGCCACCGTGGGCAACAATGTACTCGTGCACGATGGACAGGCCGATGCCGGTGCCACGCACGGCGCCCTGGGGTTGTCGTTCGCCCCGGTAGAAGGGCTCGAAGATGCGGTCGCGGTCGGCCTCGGCCACGCCGGGGCCCTGGTCGATGATGTCCAGGCTGGCGCGCCCGGGCAGGTCCAGCAGCACGAAGCGGATCAGGCCGCCGTGGGGCGAAAAACGGATGGCGTTGGACAGCAGGTTGCCCACGGCCGAGGCGATCTTCTCGCGGTCGATCGGCAGGCTCACCGACACGCCCTCGGCGCGCACGGTGAGACCCTGAGCCTGCCACTGCAGGCGCTGGGTGTCGATCTGGTCCTCCAGCAAACCCATCAGATCGGTCTGCTCGCGCCTGAGTTGCCGCGCCTCGAAGGCCGCGGCATTGAAGCGCAGCAGCGCTTCGATCTGGTGCTGCAGCATCAGGGTGTTGTGCTGCAGGATGTTGACCACCTCGGCCTGGTTGGGGTTGAGCGCGCCGGCCACGCCGTCGCCCAGCACGGCCACCCCTTCGTGCAATGAGGCCAGCGGTGTCTTGAGCTCGTGCGAAATGTGCCGCAGGAAACGCGCCTTGTCGGCGTCCAGCTCGGTCAGGCGCAGCCGCAGCCAGTCCAGTTGCTGGCTCACGCGGCGCACGTCGCTCGGCCCGGGAATGTCGATCGGCACGTCGAGCCGGTTTTCTCCCAGGCCCTGGATGGCCTTTTCGATCCGCTTGAACGGGCGCGCCAGCCACACGCCGAAGCCCAGCGCCATGGCGGCGGCCAGGGCGATGGAGCCCAGCACCTGCTGGGTGAGTTCCTGGCGACTGGTCTCGAATCGCGCCTGCAGCGTCTCGTTGCGCGTGCCGATGATCGACTGCACCTTCTGCGCGATCGATGCGCTGTGGCCGTCGATCTCGCGGAACGCCCGCGCCACCTCACGCTCACGGTCCAGGGCCGTTTCCGGTGGTCCGTCCAGCAGGCCGGTGATGACGTTGAGCTGCGCGCGCCAGTTGGTGGCGTACTCGGGCGGCAGCTCGTTGTCTTGCAGGCGCTTGAGGATGTCTCGGGCGTTGCCGGCGGCTTCGGTGAAGCGCTGGCGCAGCTGGTAGTCGCGCAGCACCAGCGACTGGCGCGCGGCACGCTCCATGGTCAGGCTGCGTTCGGACAGCGACTGGGCCGCGGTCGACAGCGCAATCGCCTGGGCCGCACTCTCGCGGCTTTGCGCCATCAAGGCCTCCAGCGAAAACAGCGCGCGCAAGGCGGCTGCGCCCAGCAGCAGCCCGATCAGCAGGAACGCGACCAGCAGCAGCTGGGGAAAAGAGAAGCGCAGCGATTTCACAAGCGTTGGCGGTCTCAGGCGTCCAGGGCAGACTCGTGCGTGAGCACCTCGGCGCGCAGCGAATGCGGCCGGGCTTCGGTGATGCGCACATCGATCATCTGGCCCACCAGGCGGTCGGCCTGCGGACCCCCGGGAAAGTTGACGATGCGGTTGCACTCGGTGCGGCCCATGAGCTCGGGCACGTCGGTGCTGGAGCGGCGCGACGCGCCCTCGACCAGGATGCGCTGCACCGTGCCTTCGCGGCTGGCGCTGATGCGGCGCACGTTCTCCTCGATCGTGGCCTGCAGGTGCTGCAAGCGCCTGAGCTTCACCTCATACGGCGTGTCATCGGCCAGGTTGGCCGCCGGGGTGCCCGGACGCGGGCTGAAGATGAAGCTGAAGCTGGTGTCGAAGCCCACGTCGTCGATGAGTTTCATCATCTTGTCGAAGTCCTCGTCGGTCTCGCCGGGGAAGCCGACGATGAAGTCGCTGCTCATCACCAGCTCGGGCCGGGTCGCGCGCAGCTTGCGCACCGTGCTCTTGTATTCCATGGCGGTGTAGCCGCGCTTCATGGCCATGAGGATGCGGTCGCTGCCGTGCTGCACCGGCAGGTGCAGGTGGTTCACGAGCTTGGGGATCTTGCCGTAGGCCTCGATCAGGCGCGGCGTGAACTCGTTGGGGTGGCTGGTGGTGAAGCGCAGGCGCTCGATGCCGGGGATGTCGGCCACGTATTCGAGCAGCAGCGCGAAGTCGGCGATCTCGCCGCTGTCACCCATGGCGCCGCGGTAGGCGTTGACGTTCTGGCCGAGCAATGTCACCTCTTTCACGCCCTGGTCGGCCAGGCCCGCCACCTCCACCAGCACGTCGTCGAACGGGCGGCTCACCTCCTCGCCGCGCGTGTACGGCACCACGCAGTAACTGCAGTACTTGGAGCAGCCTTCCATGATGCTCACGTAAGCCGCGCCACCATCCACCTTGGCCGGTGGCAGGTGGTCGAACTTCTCGATCTCGGGGAAGCTGATGTCCACCTGCGGCAGCGCCATGCGCGCGCGCTGGTTGAGCAGCTCGGGCAGGCGGTGCAGCGTTTGCGGGCCGAACACCACGTCCACATAGGGCGCCCGTTTGATGATCTCGGCGCCTTCCTGGCTGGCCACACAACCGCCCACGCCGATCAGCACACCCTTGTCCTTGAGGTGCTTCACGCGTCCGAGGTCGCTGAACACCTTTTCCTGCGCCTTCTCGCGCACCGAGCAGGTGTTGAACAGGATCAGGTCGGCCTCTTCCACGTCCTGCGTGGGCTCGTAACCCTGCGCGGCGTGCATCACGTCGGCCATCTTGTCCGAGTCGTACTCGTTCATCTGGCAGCCGAAGGTTTTGATAAAGACTTTTTTGCTCATGGAAAGCTCCTGTGGCACCGGCTTCACAAAGGCGGTGCCCGCGCCGGGCGCAAGGGGAAATGGGATGACCACCGCGGGCCACGCTGGCCCGCGGTGGTGGGGGCTTCAGTTCGTGCTGGCGGCCGGTTTGGGCTGCAAGGACTCAAACACGTAATTGCGCTGCACGCCGAAGCCGGCGCGCTTTTCCTTGGCCTCGGCCTCGGTGAGGATCCACACGTTCTGGATCTGGTCACGCAGGTCCACCGTGTAGTTCACCACCAGCGCCTTGTTCAGCAGCGAGGACGACATCACCAGCGAGTTGTTGGTGTTGTAGATGCGCGCGCCTGGCGACAGGCGTGTCTCGCGGTCGTCCATGGTGATGTTGGGTGGCTGCACCACCACCAGGGTGCCGCGCAGGGCCTTGGCGGGGAAGTCGCGCGTGCCCGACTGGGCTTGTGCCGACAGGGGCAGAGCGATCAGGAGCGCGGCAAAGGTGCCGGCGATGAAGGCGGATGAGCAGCGGTTCATGGTGTGTGTCCAGAGGCTGTGAGGAGGGCCGCCGACCTGATCACCAGGCCCTTGGCAGAGAGGCGCCGATTGTCTCACGCCCCTGTCGCCGCGCCGCCGTCAAGGGCGGCGTGGCCCGTCCAGCGGCCGGTCCGACTCCACCAGCGGATACGCGTCGGCGACATAGGCCGGCCCCTTCATCACCATGACGATGAAGGCACCGATGGCCAGGGTCAAGAGCAAGGTCCAGAGCAGCAGCACCACGCCGATCGCCACCATGTCCACCATCTGGATGCGCGAGGCCACCCAGGCTTGCGAGCCGCTCCAGTCGAACCAGCGTGCCCCCAGCGCCGCCAGTGCCGGCAGCACGGTGCTCAGAAACAGGGCCCTGGGCATGTGTCGCAGGATCACGCGCTCCAGACCCGCGGGCGAGCGCACAAAACCGGGCAGTTTGTTGAACATCGAGAGGGTCACGTGGGGCCGATGGCGTGCAGAGGGAAGACCTTGCGGATGGGAAATTTCAATGTACGGCCCACAATGAACTTTGTCCACGAACCGCGAAAGTCCTTCATGCCTGCTCCGTCTTACCGGCCCACACACCGATGGTTTCACCGCGCTGCGCTGCTGATGTGTCTGGCCTGGTTGCCGGTGCTCAATGCCTGCACGTCGCCGCCCGACGGCGTGACGGTGGTGAGCCCTTTCGATGTGAAGCGTTATGCCGGCCAGTGGTTCGAGATCGCCCGCCTGGACCACAGCTTCGAGCGCGGCCTGACCGACGTGAACGCCACCTACCGGCTGCAGACCGATGGCAGCGTGGCCGTGATCAACCGGGGCTTCAACCCCGACAAAGGGGAATGGAAAGAGGTGGTCGGCCGTGCGCTTTTCACCGGCGACTCCAACACCGCCTCGCTCAAGGTCTCGTTCTTCGGGCCGTTCTTCGGTGGGTATCACGTCATCGCGCTCGACCCGGACTACCGGTGGGCCATGGTGATCGGTCCCAGCACAGGCTACCTGTGGATCCTGGCGCGCGACAAACAATTGCCCCCGGGCGTGCGCGAGCAGCTCGTGGCCCAGGCAGCCCGGCTCGGTGTCAACACGCGTGAACTCATCTGGGTCGAGCAGCGGCGCGGTGACAGCTGACCCATCCGCCCCTTGGTCGGGCGCCCGCACCCTCTACTGGTTTCGCAGCGACCTGCGGCTGGGAGACAACCCGGCGCTGGCCCAGGCCTGTGCCACGTCCAGCGCCTTGCTGCCGGTGGTTTGCCACGACCCTGCACAGGACGCCGACACACGTTGGGGCTTTGTGCGAAGGGGTCCACACCGCCAGCGCTTCGTGCACGACAGCCTGATCGATTTGTCCACCCAGCTCCAGGCCCGGGGCAGCCGCCTGCTGCAGTTGTCCGGCCGCGCGCGCGATGTGTTGCCTGCGCTGGCGCGCGAGCTGCAGATGGACGCCGTGGTGACCGAAGACATCGCTGCGCCCGAGGAGCAGGACGAGGTGCAGGCGCTGCGCGCCGCCGGACTGAAGGTCCACACGCGCGACCAGTCGGGCTTGTTCGAGCTGGCCGACTTGCCGTTTGCGCCGCACAAGGTGCCCGACGTGTTCACCGCGTTCCGGCAGGCGGTGGAACACGCCATGGTGCGGGTGCCTCGCGTGGAGCCGGTGCCTGAGCGCCTGCCGCCCGCACCTCCTGGACCCGCGCACCTCATGCCACCGCCACCGCCACCGCCACCGCCACCGCCAGCGAAGGACGATGCGCGTTCGTCGTTTCCCTACGCAAGACACGATTTCTCTGGTGGTGAAACGGCCGGGCTGTTGCACCTGCAGCGCTACTTTCGGGGCCCGCTCGCGCGGCAGTACAAAGCCACGCGCAACCAGCTCAGCGGCACGGACTACTCGACCAAGTTGTCACCGTGGCTGGCCTGCGGCTCACTGTCGGCTCGCCAGATCCACGCCGTGCTGCTGCAGCACGAAGACCGTGTGGGAGCGAGCGATGGCAGCCGCTGGATCGTGTTCGAGCTGCTCTGGCGCGAGCATTTTCGCCTGCTGCATCGGCGCCACGGCCAAGCGCTCTACCGTGCGCGTGGGCTGAGCCAGCTGCCCGCGCCCGCGCACGACGCGGTGGCATTTGCACGCTGGTGCGAGGGCCAGACCGGCGAGCCGCTGGTGGACGCAGGCATGCGTGAACTGGCCACCACCGGTTACCTGTCGAACCGGCTGCGGCAGGTGGTGGCCAGTTACCTGATCCACGACCTGGCCTGCGACTGGCGCGCTGGCGCGGCCTGGTTCGAATCAACGCTGGTGGATTTCGACGTGCACAGCAACCAGGGTAACTGGCTCTACATCGCCGGGCGCGGCACCGACCCGCGTGGAGGACGGCGTTTCAACGTACAGAAACAGGCGCAAGACCACGACGCCGATGGCGCCTACCGCGCGCTGTGGCTCACCTGACGTCGGGGCGGGTCATTTCCAGCGGATCGGCTCGATGGCCACGCTGCCGCGGTCGCTCGAGAGCGTGAGCACACCCTCCTGCAAGGTGGCCTGCAACTGCATGCTGCGCTCGGCCATCTGGGCCAGGGCGGGCGCCACCTCGGTGGGCAGGCGCCAGACCTGCAGCCGGTCCAGCCGGGTGAGCTTGGTCAAAATGCCGCGCCACCACACGTCGGCCGCGCTGCCGAAAGCGTAGAGCACCACCGCGTCGGCCTTGCTGCAGGCCTTGGCCAGGGGTTTGTCTTCGGGCTGGCCGACTTCGATCCACAAGCGCTTGCGGCCCGTGAAGTCGGTGAGCGAGACGTCCGGATCGTCCGGGTCCGACAGGCCGGTGCCAAACGCCAGCGTGCCGTCGCCACGGCAGGTGTCCTGCAGCTCATGGGCATGGATCGCCAGGGCCACCAGACGCACCATCATGCGTTCGTCGGTCTCGCTCGGGTGGCGGGCCAGTGTGAGCGCGTGGTCGGCGTAATAGCTGTGATCGATGTCGGCGATCTGCAGGTTTGCCTTGAAGATGGTGGACTTGATGGCCATGGAGACTCGACGGGTGAGGCCGCAGCGGCTGGCGACCATGAAAAAAGCGGGCTCTGTTGCCAGAGCCCGCTTTTCGAATTGTTGGTGGTGATAGGTGGACTTGAACCACCGACATCAGCATTATGAATGCTGCGCTCTAACCAACTGAGCTATATCACCAACGCGGACGGCATTGTAGCTCAAATCATTTCCCGGCCCGGGCGCTTGAGCGCCCGAAGGCGGGGCTTCAAGTTGCCTTCTTGGCGTAGGAGCTGCACCAGCCGGCGGCCGCCACCTGCTTGCCCGCAAACAGCGGGCACGGACCGGACTGGGAGCCGGCGGCACCCTGGTACAGCGCGCAGTTGGCGCAGTTGCTGCCCTCAACAAAAGTGGGGTATTTGGTCTTGTCGGCGTTGGCTGCCAGGGCCACATAACCCAGCGCCACGGCGGTGGGGTCGGTGGCTTCGACCATCGGGCCTGCGGCGGCCGGTGCAGGCGCAGTGGCGGCGGGCGGTGCGGCCGGTGCGGGCGCCGGCGCCGGGGCGGCTGCGGCGGGTTCTTCCTGCTTGGAGCAGGCGGCTGCGAGCACGGCGCCGCTCACGGGCACCATCATCAAAAAGCGTCGGCGTGTGGTCATGGGGTTCTCCTGAATTTATGAGAGGGATGCAGGCCGGCGGCCCGCCCGCGCAGCACCCGAACTGTTGCCTTTCGGGCTACCTCTGCGCGTTGGCCGTTATACGCCTGCAATCCGCACCGGCGTGTTACAGCCTGTGCATCCCACCCGCGCGCTGCGCCATTCAGAGGTGCTTGAACTCGGGCTTGCGCTTGTTCACGAAAGCGTCCATGCCTTCCTTTTGGTCGGCGGTGGCGAACAGCGCGTGGAAGATGCGGCGCTCGAACATCACGCCGTCGGACAACGAGCCCTCGAACGAGCGGTTGACCGATTCCTTGGCCGCCATCACGCTGGGCAGCGAGAAGCCGCAGATGATGAGCGCCGCGCCCAGCGCTTCGTCCATCAGCTTGTCCAGCGGCACCACACGGCTCACCAGGCCGGCGCGTTCCGCTTCGGTGGCGTCCATCATGCGGGCGGTCAGCACCATGTCCATGGCCTTGGACTTGCCCACCGCGCGGGGCAGGCGCTGGGTACCGCCGGCGCCGGGGATCACGCCGAGCTTGATCTCGGGCTGGCCGAACTTCGCGTTGTCGGCGGCGATGATGAAGTCGCACATCATGGCCAGCTCGCAGCCGCCGCCGAGTGCGAAGCCGCTCACGGCGCCGATCACGGGCTTGCGGATGCTGCGGATGGTTTCCCAGTTGCGGGTGATGTAGTCGCCCTTGTAGACGTCGGCGAAGGTGTAGCCAGCCATGGCGCCGATGTCGGCACCCGCGGCAAAGGCCTTCTCGCTGCCGGTGAGGATCATGCAGCCGATGTCCTCATTGGCGTCAAACGTCTTGAGTGCATCGCCCAGCTCGTTCATCAGTTGCTCGTTGAGCGCGTTGAGCTGCTTGGGGCGGTTGAGCGTGATGATGCCCACCCGGCCTTCGGTTCGGACGGTGATGCATTCGGGCGCGGCGATGGCGGACATGGGGTCTCCTCGGGGGTCGGTGTTGGTTGGAAAGCTGTCCACTATAGCGGCCGGTACCAAGGGAAAACATTAACCGACCGATTGGTTGGTTAATGGTAAATTGCACCGCCGATCCATCCCGCCGAACACCCACCGCCAGCCGAGGAGACCCCCTGCCATGTCTGAAGCCACCGTCTTGTATGAAGAGCGTGGGGCCGTGGCCCTGGTCACGCTCAACCGGCCCGATGCGCTCAACAGTTTCACCCGCCAGATGCACCGCGAGCTGTGGGCCGCGCTGGACCGGGCCGAAGCCAACCCGGAGGTGCGTGCGTTGGTGATCACGGGTGCGGGGCGGGGCTTTTGCGCCGGGGCCGACCTGGCCGAGTTCGACTTCGAGCCCGGGCCCGATCTGGCGCAGCGCGCCGACCCCGGCCCGGTGATCGAGCAGGCGTTCAACCCGACCGCGCGGCGCCTGCAGGGCTTGCGCATGCCCACCATCGCGGCGGTCAACGGCGTGGCGGCGGGCGCGGGTGCGTCGCTGGCCATGTGCTGCGACATCGCGATCGCCGCCACCGGTGCCAGCTTCATCCAGGCCTTCAGCAAGATCGGGCTGGTGCCCGACGCCGGCGGCAGCTGGCTGCTGGTGGAACGCCTGGGGCTGGCGCGCGCCATGGCGCTGGCCTTGACCGGCGACAAACTGCCGGCCACTCAGGCGAAGGAGTGGGGAATGATCTGGGACGTGGCCGATGACTGCCTGGGCAGCTCGATGGCCCTGGCGCTGAAACTGGCCGCCATGCCGACCCGGGCGCTGGTGGCCACGCGCGCACTGCTGCGCGACGCTTCCACACGCACCTTGAGCCAGCAGCTCGATGTGGAACGCGACACGCAGTCGGCGCTGGGCAAGACGCACGATTACATCGAAGGCGTGATGGCGTTTCGCGAAAAGCGCCCAGCGCGTTTCAAGGGGGAATGATGAGTCCCCACGAACGAGCCGCCAAAGTCGGTCAGACGATGTTCGCGGTCGACACCGCCAGCAAGGACACCATGGGCATGGAGCTGCTGAGTTGCGAGCCGGGTCGCGCCAGCATCCGCATGGCGGTGCAGCCGCTGCACCTCAACGGCCACCAGATCTGCCACGGTGGCTTCATCTTCACACTGGCCGATTCCACCTTTGCCTTTGCCTGCAACAGCCACAACAAAAACGCGGTGGCCGCGGGCTGCAGCATCGAGTTCCTGCGCCCGGCGCACGCGGGCGACGTGCTCACCTGCGAGGGCGTGGAACAAACGCTCTCGGGCCGCCACGGCATCTACGACATGCAGGTGAGCAACCAGCGCGGCGAGGTGGTGGCCATGTTTCGCGGCAAGAGCGCGCAGATTCCCGGGACGGTGTTTCCCGAAGAAGGATGCCCATGAAAGCCTTTGCACTTGAGCCGATCGAGAAAGCCAGCATCGACGAGCTGCGTGCCTTGCAGCTCAAGCGCCTGCAGGCCACGCTGCGCCACGCTTACACGAACTCACCCGTTTACCGCGCCAAGTTCGACGCGGCGGGCGTGCACCCGGACGACTGCCGCAGCCTGGCCGACCTGGCGAAGTTTCCCTTCACCACCAAGAAGGACCTGCGCGACAGCTATCCGTTCGGCATGTTCGCCGTGCCGCGTGAACAGTGCGCGCGCATCCACGCCAGCAGCGGCACCACCGGCAAGCCCACGGTGGTGGGCTACACGCTGAAAGACATCGACACCTGGGCCACGGTGGTGGCGCGCAGCATCCGCGCCAGCGGCGCGCGGCCGGGTGATCTGGTGCACGTGAGCTATGGCTATGGCCTCTTCACCGGCGGGCTGGGTGCGCACTACGGCGCCGAAAAGCTCGGGCTCACCGTGGTGCCGTTCGGTGGTGGCCAGACCGAGCGCCAGGTCCAGCTGATCCAGGACTTCAAACCCGACATCATCATGGTCACGCCGAGCTACATGCTGGCCATTGCGGATGAATTCGAGCGCCAGGGGATCGATCCGCGCCAGAGCAGCATGCGCATCGGCATCTTCGGCGCCGAGCCCTGGACCAACGACATGCGCGTGGCGATCGAAGCCCGCATGGGGATCGATGCGGTCGACATCTATGGCCTCTCGGAGGTGATGGGCCCGGGCGTGGCCAACGAGTGCGTGGAAACCAAGGACGGACCGACCATCTGGGAAGACCACTTCTACCCCGAGATCATCGACCCCGAGACCGGCGAACCGGTGGCCGACGGCGAGATGGGCGAGCTGGTGTTCACCAGCCTGACCAAGGAAGCGCTGCCCATCATCCGCTACCGCACGCGCGACCTCACGCGCCTGCTCCCGGGCACCGCGCGCACCATGCGCCGCATGGAAAAGATCACCGGGCGCAGCGACGACATGATGATCGTGCGCGGCGTCAACGTGTTTCCCACGCAGATCGAAGAACTGATCTTGAAGCGCCCCGAGCTCAGCGCGCACTACCAGTGCGTGCTCACGCGCGAAGGCCCGATGGACAACCTCACCGTGGTGGTGGAAACACGCGCGGGTCTCTCACCGGAGAGCCTTGAGGCGCGCGCCGCGGCCAAGCAGCTGCAGCACGAGATCAAGGTGTACGTGGGCAGCAGCGTGGCCGTGGAACTCAAGCCCGAAGGCGGTGTGGAGCGCAGCCAGGGCAAGGCCAAACGGGTGGTGGATCTTCGTCAACCCGCAGCCTGAAGCCGCCCGGCTCAGGTGGGCGAGTGCGAAAGCCAGGCGTCCAGCCTGGCCGCGTCGCCCACCGCGAGCTTGACGGCCTGGGTTTCGGTGGGCCAGTCCAGCGGGCACTTGAGCAGGCGGTTGTCGCGCGAGACCAGTGCGGTGATGCGCGGGCGCTGGCCGCGCAGCATGGTCACGTCGTCGAGTTTGTGAATGCGCCAGGCCTCGGGCGTGCCACCTCGACGCACCGCTGCCAGTTCCAGGCCCAGCCACTCGTCACCAGCGGCCATGCCGGCCGCCTCGGCCGTGCCCCCGCGCAGCACGGTCTTGATCTGCACGCTGCCGCCCGATTCGGCCACGCGCAAGCCCAGTTGCTGGGCCAGTGGTGCCTTGTCGTGCGAGACTTTCGTGCCTTGGCCCTGCAGCAGGCTCATCAGGGGCAGATCGGCCGTGCTGTGCACCCAGGCGGCGATCTCGCCTTCGAAACTGCGCTTGCCCAGGCGCTTGAGGGCGCGCAGCAGATCGGCCTGGCGCATCGGGCCACCCTGACAGCGCTGCCAGAGTTCGCGCATCACGGCGTCCAGCGTGGTGTGGCCTTCAGCACGCAGCGTGAGGTCCAGGCACAGCGCCACCAGCGAGCCCTTGGTGTAGTAGCTCACCGTCGCGTTGGGCGTGTTCTCGTTCATGCGGTAGTACTTCACCCACGCATCAAAACTGGCTTGCGCCACGCTCTGCAGGTGGCGACCCGGCGTCTGTTGCACCTGGTTGATTGTCTTGGCGACCAGCTGCAGGTAGGCTGTGTCGTCGATGAGACCGGCGCGGCGCAGGATCAGGTCGTCGTAGTAGCTGGTGAAGCCCTCGAAGAACCAGAGCAGTTCGGTGTAGTTCTCGGCGGTGTAGTCGTAGCGCTTGAACTCGGCGGGGCGCAGGCGCTTGACGTTCCAGGTGTGGAAATACTCGTGGCTGATGAGGCCCAGCAGGGTGGTGTATCCGTCGGTGGCCTTGAGCGCGGCGGGTTTCTCACTGCTGGAGGAACGCAGCCGGGGCAGGTCGGCGCGTTGGCAGATGAGCGCTGTGGAGTTGCGGTGCTCCAGCCCGCCGTAGCCGTCAGCGCTGGCGTGCAGCATGAACACGTAGCTGGAAAACGGAGGGGCGCCATCCCCATGCCAGAAAGCGATCTGCGCTTCGCAGATGCGCCGTGTGTCTTCGATCAGGCGCTCGCCATCGAGCCAGGCGCCAGCGCCGCTGATGACGAAGCGGTGTTCCACGCCACCAGCGGTGAAGCGGCCGTTCCAGAAGCGGCCCATGTCCACCGGGCAGTCGGCCAGCTCGTCGTAGTTGTCGGCGCGGTAGTGGCCAAAACCGGCGGCGTCCACGCTGTGGGCGGGCAGCCCGGTGACGAGGTTCCAGCCTTGCGTCGAGGCGCCCGCCACGATCTCCAGCGCATGGGGCAGGTCTTCCTGCCCGGTCACCCGCAGGCACAGGCTGGTGGCGTTGAAGAAGCCGCGCGTGCTGTCCAGGAAAGCGGTGCGCACCGAGGCGTCAAACGCGTACACCTCGTACTGCAGCTCCAGCGGTTGGCCGGCCACGGCTGCGGCCTGCCAGTGGTTCTTGTCGAGTTGCCTGATCGCCACCGGCTGGCCGTTTTGCCAGGCCTGCAGGTTCTGCAGGTGCTGGGAAAACTCACGCACGAGGTAGCTGCCCGGGATCCACACCGGCAAGCCCATGCGCTGGTTCTTCGCGGGATGTTCGATCTGCAACGTGACGGCAAACAGGTGGGCGTTGGCGTCCTGGACCGAGACGGTGAAGCGCACGCTGGTGGCGGGGGTGGGACGTTTGGGCATCAGAGGGCTCCTGCGCCGATGAAACAACTCAGCGCCGCCACGGCGGAGAGCCGGAAACGCAACTGCAGCCAGGCGCCCAGTCCGGCTTGTGCATAGAGCTTGCGGTCGACCAGGTAACAGACGATCAACACCAGGCCAAGCCAAGCCAGGCCCGAGTGAGGCGGCATCACCAGGCCCGGCCAGGCCAGCAGCGAGGGCATGACGCCCCACAGGAAGTGGGTCTTGCTGTCGGGCGCACGGGTCAGCTGGCTCCAGCCGATGCCCCAGTGGATGCCGCCGAGAAAGGAGGCGATGAGGGCAGCGTAGGACGCCAGTGCCAGCGCCACCCAGGACTGCAGGTCGGGTGTGACCAGCCAGACCAGGAGGGCCAGCCCCACCAGGGGAATCAGGCCGGCATGGCCCAGTCGGTGGATGAGGGGGTGCTTGTGGGGTTCGCCGCCGGCGTCGGACAAAGGCATGCTGGACGGCATCAGTTGAGCATGTCTTCGATGCGGTCGGCCGTGATGTAACCCGGCACCCGGGTGTCATTGACGAAGATCAAGGTGGGCGTGCCCTTGATGCCGTGCTTGCTGGCCAGGCGGCTGTTGCGCTCGATGGCGGCGGTGTCGCAGCTGGCCGATGCGGGCGGCAGGCTGTTCACCATCCAGTCGCTGTAGGTCTTGGCCTTGTCCTTGGAGCACCAGATGCGGCGGGCCTTGTCGACCGAATCGTCGCCGAGCACGGGGATGAGGAAGACGTGGACCGTCACGTTGTCGATCTTGGCGAACTCGCGGTGCAGGCGTTTGCAGTAGCCACAGTTGGGGTCTTCAAACACCGCCATCTTGCGTTTGCCGTTGCCACGCACGAGGGTGAAGGCGTCTTTCATGGGCAAGTCCTTGAAAGCCAGCGCGGTGAGTTTTTCCAGGCGCTGTTCGGTCAGGTTGGCGCGGGCCCGGGTGTCGATCATGGCGCCCTGGATCAGGTAGTTGCCCTCGGCATCGGTGTAGAAGATGTCACTCTGGTTGATGCGAACCTCGAAGACGCCCGGCATCGGCGTCTTGCTGACCTCGTCGATCGACGGCAGGTTGGGCAGGCGCTCGGCGAGGTTCTTGCGGATGGTGGCCTCCTGCGCCAGCGCGCTCAGGGACAGGGCGGTCAGGGCCGCGAGCAACAAGGTCTTGAAGAATTTCATCTTGGGTGCGCTTTGAAGTGATCGGAAAGGGGGTCAGGCCGCCTGGCCCATGGCTTGTCGCGCCAGCCAGCGCTTGACGGGGCCACTGCGGTTGAAGCTGTTCAGGCCCCAGTTGCGCAGCGCCTGCACGCGGCTGTCATCGTGGGCAAAGAGACCAAACAGACCGTCGGTGATCCAGCCCATGGCGCCCACCTCGGCGGCTCGCGCGCGCTCGTAGCGGCGCAGCAGCTTGAGGTCGCCGAGGTCGCGCCAGTACTCGCGTTCGTGCAGCACGCGGGCCAGTTCGGCTGCATCGGCCAGGCCCACGTTGAGGCCCTGGCCCGCCAGCGGGTGCATGGCATGCGCCGCATCGCCGGCCAGCGCAACGCCACCAGTGGCGTTGCGGGTGATCCAGCGCTGCGCGCGCGAGAGTTCGAGGGGCCAGGCCTGGGCGGGACTTTCCATGTGCAGGGTGCCCAGGGTGTTGGCGCTGCGCGCCTGCACCGCCTGGGCCAGGACGGAGGGATCGGATTGCAGCCACAAGTTGGCCTGCTCTGCTGGAACAGACCACACCAGCGCCACCGAGTTCCCCTCGGCTCCGCCCAGGGGCAGCAGAGCCATCACTTCACCCTGGGCAAACCACTGGCGCGCCACGCCACCGTGAGGCCGCTCGCAGCGCAGCCGGGCTGCCACCGCCTTGTGGGCGTAGGGGCGCACGTCGAACGCGAGGCCCAGCTGCTCGCGGGTCTGGCTGCGTTTGCCCTCGCACACCACGGTGAGGGCCGCAGCCGGTGTCTCGGTCAGGCGTTCGATGCCGCCTTGAAATCCCACGGCATCGCTCAGGCGCTGCTCCAGCGCGGGCACGTCCACGATCCAGGTGAGGGCCTCGCTGCCCTGGTCGTTGGCCGAGAACTTCAATTCGCCGCCGTCGTCGCCCCAGACCTGCATGGCGCTCACCGGGGTGATGGGGGAGGCGTGCTGGTCGTTGGCATCGGCCTCGGGCCAGGCGCGTACCGAGCGCAGCAATTCGCGCGAGGCGCTGTTCAGGGCGTAGGCGCGCACGTCGGGGGCGTCGGTGCCGCGGGGGCCGCCAACCAGCGCCACGCGCAGGCGATCGCGTGCCAGCAACAAGGCCAGTGTCTGACCCACCACGCCCGCTCCCTGCACGGCGACATCAAAACGCCGGGGGGTACCAGCTCGCGGGGGTGTTGCATTCATAGAGGGATTTTAGGAGCAGGGCACAATCCGGGCCTCCCACGGGCCAAACCCATGCGGGCCGTCCCGGCTTTTCACCCCCGACCTTGCTGCACAACCCGCCATGAACCCAGCCGCCACCCCCACCGCCGTGCAGGCCACCATCGAAGAACTTTGGGTCTACCCGGTCAAGTCGTGCGCCGGCATCCAGGTGCGCGAATCCGAGCTGACCGACACCGGTCTGCTGTACGACCGCGCCTGGATGGTGGTGGATACCGAGGGCGAATTCGTCAGCCAGCGCGAATTGCCCCGCATGGCGCTGATCCAGCCGTCGTTCAAGATGGGCCAGCTGATGCTGCGTGCGCCCGGCATGCTGTCCCTGCACCTGGCGCTGGACGCTGCCGAAGACCCGCTCAAGGTGCGGGTGTGGGACGACGCGGTGGACGCTTACGACATGGGTGATGTGGCGGCCCAGTGGTTCAGCGATTTTCTGGGGCCAGACGCACCGGCGAATCTGAAGCGCCTGCGCCTGGCACGTTTCGACCCCGACGTGAAGCGTCCCTGCGATCCCGCCTGGACCGGCGGACGCGAGGCCACCACCCAGTTTGCAGACGGCTTTGGTCTGCTGGTCACCAGCAGCGCCTCGCTGGCCGACCTCAACGCCCGTTTGGTTGTCGCCGGCCACGAGCCGGTGGACATGCGCCGTTTCCGGCCCAACGTCGTGCTGGGTGGTGTGGAGTCGCACGACGAGGACCGCGTGGGGGCGCTGCGCATCGACACCCTGGATGGCGCCGCCGTGATCGAGCCGGTGAAGCCCTGCGGCCGCTGCCCCATCCCCAACATCGACCCCAACACGGCCATTTCAAGCGCGGTGGTGGGCGACACGCTGCAGACCTACCGGCAGGACCCGAGGCTCGACGGCGCCATCACTTTCGGTATGAACGCGATCGTGATCGAGGGTGATGGGCAGGTGCTTCGCGTGGGCCAGTCGGTCAGAGCCGACTGGCGCTTTGACTGAGGATCTTGTGTCTCTAGAGTGCTGGTTGATCCAAGAGCCTGGTGCTTTCTTGATTCACGTCGCCACCGACGGGCTTCGATGGCGATCCAGTGACTGGCCGTTGAAATGGCCATTCAACTGCGACCAACCTGGCGATATTCAGCAGCCCACGGCGCCAATGCGAAGCGTGCCCGACGTGGCGGTACCCGGACTTGGCGCCGCTGGGCAAAATCCGACCGCCTGGTTGGCCACGGCGCTCGTGCCGGTGCTGCAAACGCCGTAGGAGTACGAAGTGCCTCCATAGGTGTAGGTCACGATCGCATTCGACCCACTGCCAGTGACGGCCCAGTTGCCAATCTGCGCCGTCGGATCCGTTGGATCACCGGCTCCACGTTTGAAATCCCTCAGCACCCCCCCGCCAATGTGCTGTTCTTGTGCATCCCAGGTCGGAGCGCTGCCCACACACACGGTGTTGCCCAGCAGCACAGCGTTGATCTGGTTTTGATTCGACAGTTGTGTTCCCGTGCCGGCTGGGCAAGCGCAGGATTGAGCGAAGGCGCTTCCAGATAGGCCGATGGCCACAATTGCCACGAGTGTCGAGTGCTTGCTCATCAAATCACCTCCGGTGTTGTAAACAAAAGTTTGATGGTAGCTCAGAACATATTCGCGCGCCAAGCCACGTGGCCGTTGGAAAGCGTGTGCAGGCGAAGCGTCGCGCCGTGCACCGGACACCGACAAGTACTGACGGGCGCGCCCTGTGAACAAACGCCCCATGATCCCGATCTTGCGGGCGTCAAACGGGCCTGCTGGTCGCTGCGCCGCCATTGAGCAGCAAAGATTCGCTGATCAGTACAATCACGACCACTTTCCCCCTGGCAAAACGAGGACCAAGTCCTCAAAAACTCGACGAACTCCGGCTCGGTTCTCACTGTTTGCCGCACGTTCCCGCTTGTCGCGGCTCGGGCACCTCCACCACGCCGGTGTGGGGCTCGATGGTGCAGAGGGGGTTGATTTCAAAGGAATATCCATGAGCCTCCAATGCGGCATCGTGGGCCTGCCCAACGTGGGCAAGTCCACCCTTTTCAACGCGCTGACCAAAGCCGGCATCGCGGCCGAGAACTACCCCTTCTGCACCATCGAGCCCAACACCGGCGTGGTGGAGGTGCCTGATCCGCGGCTGGCGCAGCTGGCGGCCATCGTTGAGCCCGAGCGTGTGGTGCCGGCGATCGTGGAGTTTGTGGACATTGCCGGTCTGGTGGCGGGCGCGAGCACCGGTGAAGGCCTGGGCAACAAGTTTCTGGCGCACATCCGCGAGACCGACGCCATCGTCAACGTGGTGCGCTGCTTCGAAGACGACAACGTGATCCACGTGGCCAACAAGGTCGACCCGATCGCCGACATCGAGGTCATTCAGACCGAGCTCTGCCTGGCCGACCTGGCTGCGGTGGAAAAAGCCATTCATCGAGTGAGCAAGACCGCGCGCTCGGGCGACAAGGAATCGATCAAGCAGCTTGCCATCCTGGAGAGGTGCCAGACCGCGCTGAACGACACCCAGCCCGTGCGCACCATCGACTTCAGCAAGGACGAGCAGGCGCAACTCAAACAGTTCTTCTTGATCACGGCCAAGCCCGCGATGTTCGTGGCCAACGTGTCCGAAGACGGTTTCGAGAACAACCCCTTCCTGGATCGACTGCGCGCCTTCGCCGCCAAGCAGAATGCGCCCGTGGTCGCCATCTGCGCCAAGATCGAAGCCGAACTCTCCGAGATGGACGACGCCGACCGGCTCGAATTCCTCAAGGAACTCGGGCAGGACGAACCCGGCCTGAACCGCCTGATCCGCGCCGCCTACCAGCTGCTCGGCCTGCAGACTTACTTCACCGCAGGTGTGAAAGAGGTGCGCGCCTGGACCATCCATGTGGGCGACACCGGCCCGCAGGCGGCGGGTGTGATCCACACCGATTTCGAAAAAGGCTACATCCGCGCCCAGACCATTGCGTTTGACGACTTCATCGCCTTCAAGGGCGAGCAGGGCGCGAAAGACGCGGGCAAGATGCGCGCCGAAGGCAAGGATTACGTCGTCAAGGATGGCGACGTGATGAACTTCCTGTTCAGCAGCTGAACGCCAACATGACGCAACCCGGCCAGCCCGAACTCCAGCGCCTGGCCAAACGCCTGGCCGCGCAGCTACCGTGCTCGCGCAGCGACGCCGAAAACTACATCGCGGGTGGCTGGGTGCGGGTGGACGGCAAGGTGGTTGAAGAGCCGATGGAGCGCGTGCACGATGCCCAGACCGTGTTGCTCGACCCCAAGGCCAGGCTGGAGCCACTGGAGTCGATGACGCTGATCTGGCACAAGCCGGCCACGCGGGTGCTGCCCGACGAGCCGCTGCTGCCGGATGCGCTGGCCGCCAAGTGGTTCACCAGCGCCAACCGCTTCAAGGGCGACCGCTCGGGCGTGCGCCCGCTCAAGGCACATCTGCACAAGCTGCTGCCCGTGTCACCGCTGGGCACCAAGGCCAGCGGCCTGATGGTGTTCACCCAGAACCCGAGCGTGGCGCGCAAGATGACCGACGACGCAGCGCAACTCGAACACGAGTGGCTGGCCGAGGTGGCGGCCGATCCCGAACTGGAAGATGAAGCCCGACGCGAGGCGGTGATCAAGTCACTGGGCAAGGCGCTGTTTTTTGACGGCTGGGCCGTGCCCTCCGCGCGCGCCAGCTGGCAGAGCGAACTGCGCCTGCGCCTGGCCATCAAGGGCAACCGGCCGGGCCAGGTGGCGCACCTGTGTGAGCGCGCCGGACTGCAGCTCACCGCCTTGCGCCGCTTGCGGCTCGGCCGCATTTCGCTGGCCGGGCTGCCTGTGGGCGAGTGGCGCTACCTGCTGCCCTACGAGCGTTTCTGAATCGGCAAGCCCGTATTCGTCCGAGCGGCCAACACGCTCAGGGCCATGGCAAACACCAGCACCACCAGCCCCACCTGGTTGAGCTTGAGCATGCGGCCTTGCGCGATCATCAGCCCGCCCAATGCCGCGCCCATGGCCTGACCGGCGTACATGGCCGAGGTGTTGAGCGCCACCGTGGCCGGGGCCAATGCCGGTGAGATGTGCACCAGCCGCGCCTGCTGCGCCGAATTCACCGCGAAACAGCCCAGCGCCCACGGCACCAGCACCAAAGCTTGCTGCCACACACCGCCCTGGCCAAGCGGCCACAGCAGCAGGCTCAGCACGATCAGGCCGAGCGACATGAACACGGCGCGCGCCGCACCCACGTGGTCGATCCAGCGTGACATGCCCACGTTGCCCGCCAGACCAAAGGCGCCGAACCACAAGAACATGAGCGAGAGCGCACCGCCACCCAGCCCCAGGGTCTGCAGAAAGTAGGGCGCGAAGTACGAGAACAGCGTGAACTGACCGAAGGCCGAAAGCAGCGTCACGCCCACGGCCAGCATGAGTGGCGCCGAGCCCAGCGTGGCCTGCCAGGCCTGGCGCGACAGGGCAGCGGGCCGGATGCCGTTGGGCATCTCGCGCCAGACCCAGGCCGCGCTGGCCACCGACATCAGCGCCACCAGACCGAAAGCCCAGCGCCAACCCAGCGTGCCGCCGATCCAGGCCGACAGCGGCATGCCCATGACCGAGGCCACCGACCAGCCGAGGAACACGAAGGTGATGGCGCGCCCGCGTTGGTCGGGCCGCACCAGCAGGCCTACGCAGGCCGCCGCCTGCGGCGTGAAGACGGCCGGCGAGATGACGGCCAGCACACGCAGTGGCAGCAAGCCGGCGTAGCTCGGCGCCAGCGCGCAGGCCGCGGTGAGCAGGCCGTACCAGAGCAGCGAGAGTGTGAGCAGGCGGCGGCGGTCCCAGCCGGCGACCAGACTGGCAAAGGCGGGTGCGCCCAGGCCCATGAGGATGGCCGCAGCGGTGATGAGCTGGCCGGCCTGCGGGATCGACACGTTGAGCGAGCTGCTGATGTCGGTCAGCGTGCCCGGCACCACCATCACGCCGGTGCCGATCACGAAGTTGCCGACCATCAAGGCCCAGAGGGCGCGCGGCAGGCCCTGACGAGAAGTGCTCATGTGTTCAGGGCGCCAGGAAAGAACCAGAGCAGCGCGGCTGTCATGGTGAGGTAGCGGGCGAACTTGCCGATGGCCATGTAAGCCAGACAGGGCCAGAAGGGGAATTTCATCCAGCCTGCCACTGCGCACAGCGGGTCGCCCACCACCGGCAGCCAGGCGAGCAGACAGGCTTTGGGGCCGAAGCGTTCCAGCCAGTGCAATGCACGCAGTTCGGTGGCGCTGCCGCGGGCTTTGTCCACCACCTTGTGCGTGCCCAGGCCCATGAACCAGCTGACGCCGCCGCCCAGCGTGTTGCCGGCCGTGGCCACCAGGATGGCTGGCCAGAAGAGTTCGGGGTTGAGTTTGATCAGACCGAACACCGCGGGCTCCGAGCCCAAGGGCAGCAGCGTGGCCGAAACAAAAGCCACCACGAACACGGTGCTCAGCCCGAATTCGGGCAGGGCCAGCAGTTGCAGCAGGTGGGTGGACCAGTCGGGCATGGGGGCGGAAAAAACGCCGGCAGCCGGCGTTGCGTGATGTTGCGCGTGGTGTTGTGTGAAAGGCGAAAGAAAGGGTTTGCTTATCGCCTGCTGAAAAAACAGGCAGGTAGAATCTCGCTCCTTCGCATCCCGCATTGGCTGGGCCTGCGAAGGTCCCGTCCAACCACCCGCATTCTCCCACCGCCATGCAACTCGGGGCCTTCATCTTGCCCAATGCCCTGTTTGTCGCACCCATGGCGGGTGTGACCGACCGGCCGTTCCGCAAACTGTGCAAGCGACTGGGTGCCGGCTATGCAGTGAGCGAAATGGTGACCTCGCGCCCCGATCTGCAGGACAGTCTGAAGACCTCGCGTCGCGCCAACCATGAAGGCGAAGCCGCGCCGATTGCGGTGCAGATCGCCGGCACCGACGCGCAGATGATGGCCGACGCCGCGCGCTACAACATCGACCGCGGCGCGCAGATCATCGACATCAACATGGGATGCCCGGCCAAGAAGGTCTGCAACAAGTGGGCCGGCTCCGCGCTCATGCAGGACGAGACCTTGGCCATCGAAATCGTGCAGGCCGTGGTGACCGCTTGCCAGCCACACGGTGTGCCCGTCACGCTCAAGATGCGCACCGGCTGGTGCGCCAGCGTGCGCAACGCACCCACGCTCGCGCTTGCCGCCGAGTCCGCTGGTGTGCAGATGCTCACCGTGCACGGCCGCACGCGCGAACAGGGTTACAAGGGCCAGGCCGAGCACGACACCGTGGCCCACATCAAGAGCCGCGTGCGCATCCCGGTGGTGGCCAACGGCGACATCAACAGCCCCGAGCAGGCGCGCGAAGTGCTGCGGCGCACCGGCGCCGACGCCATCATGATCGGTCGCGCCGCGCAAGGGCGGCCCTGGATATTTCGCGAGATCGCACACTTCCTGGCCACCGGTGTTCACCTGTCGCCACCCGATCTGACCGAGGTGCGGGGCTGGCTGCTGGACCACCTGCACGACCACTACGATCTTTATGGCGAATTCACCGGTGTGCGCAGCGCGCGCAAGCACCTGGGCTGGTACGCGCAGTCGCTGCCGCTGCCCGCCGGGGCCGCTGCGGTGTTCCGCGCCCGCGTCAACGCCACCACCACCGTGGACGAACAGCTGCGCTGCGTGAGCGACAGCCTGGACGAATGGTCCTTTGAGACAACAACAATCCCGAGAGACGACTGGAAACTGGCCGCATGAAACAGAACAAACTGCACGACTGTGTGCGTGCCAGCATGGAAGACTTTTTCCACGACCTCAACGGTACCGACCCGGCCAACCTGCACGACATGCTGGTCAAGGCGGTCGAGAAACCGCTGCTGGAGGTGGTGATGGAACAGGCGCAACACAACCAGTCGCGCGCCGCGCAATGGCTGGGCCTGAACCGCAACACGCTGCGCAAGAAGCTGCTCGAACACAAGCTCATCGACTGAGCACGTCCCGATTCAAAAACCACCAACACCTTTTTTCATGCGCGCACTCATCTCTGTCTCCGACAAGACCGGCATCGTCGAACTCGCTCAGGCCCTGCACAGCCTCGGCGTGTCCCTCATCTCCACCGGCGGCACCGCCAAGCTGCTGGCCGACAAAGGCTTGCCCGTGACCGAGGTGGCCGAGGTCACTGCCTTCCCCGAGATGCTGGATGGCCGGGTGAAGACGCTGCACCCCAAGGTGCATGGTGGCCTGCTGGCCCGGCGCGATCTGCCCGAGCACATGGCGGCGCTCAAGACGCACGGCATCGACACCATCGACCTGCTCATCGTCAACCTCTACCCGTTTGAAGCCACGGTGGCCAAGCCCGGCTGCACGCTCGATGACGCGATCGAGAACATCGACATCGGCGGCCCGGCCATGGTGCGCAGCGCTGCGAAGAACTGGAAAGATGTGGCGGTGTTGACCGACGCATCGCAATACGCCGGCGTGATCGAAGAGCTCAAGACCACCGGCAAAGTCGGCGATGCGACGCGCTTTGCACTCTCGGTGGCGGCATTCAACCGCATCAGCAACTACGACGGTGCCATCAGCGACTACCTCTCCAGCATCACGTTCGAGGCTGGCGCTGCAGTGCCCGCCCGCAGCGAATACCCCGCGCAGGCCAACGGCCGCTTCGTCAAGCTGCAAGACCTGCGCTACGGTGAGAACCCGCACCAGACCGCTGCTTTCTACCGCGACCTGCACCCCGCGCCCGGCTCGCTCGTGACCGCGAAACAGCTGCAAGGCAAGGAGCTCAGCTACAACAACATCGCCGACGCCGACGCGGCGTGGGAATGTGTGAAGAGCTTCGATGTGCCGGCCTGCGTGATCGTCAAACACGCCAACCCCTGCGGCGTGGCCGTGGGCCGGGACGCGCTCGAGGCCTACAGCAAGGCCTTCCAGACCGACCCGACCAGCGCCTTCGGCGGCATCATCGCGCTCAACCGCGTTCTCGATGGCGCGGGTGCGGTGGCCATCAGCAAGCAGTTTGTTGAAGTGCTGATGGCGCCGGGCTACACGCCCGAGGCGCTGGAAGTGTTCAAGGCCAAGGCCAATGTGCGCGTGCTCGAAATCGCGCTGCCACCCGGCGGCCCGACCGCCTGGGACCAGGGCCTGAACCTCACCGATGTGAAGCGCATCGGCTCAGGCCTGCTCATGCAGTCGGCCGACAACCATGTGCTCCAGCGCGCCGACCTCAAGGTGGTGACGAAGCTGCAACCCACAGAACAGCAACTCGACGACCTCATGTTCGCCTGGACTGTGGCCAAGTTCGTCAAGTCCAACGCCATCGTGTTCTGCAAGGACGGCATGACCATGGGCGTGGGCGCCGGCCAGATGAGCCGGCTCGATTCCGCGCGCATCGCCAGCATCAAGGCAGGCCACGCCAAGCTGTCGCTGCAAGGCACCGCCGTGGCGAGCGACGCCTTCTTCCCGTTCCGTGACGGGCTGGACGTGGTGGTGGACGCGGGCGCGAGCTGCGTGATCCAGCCTGGTGGTTCAATGCGCGATCAGGAGGTGATCGACGCGGCGGACGAGCGCGGCGTGGTGATGGTGTATTCGGGCGTTCGCCACTTCCGACACTGAATCTGCCCGCCCAATGACAAAGGCCGCTGTGTTCACAGCGGCCTTTGTCATTGGGCTTCAGGCTGCGTCAGCGTGGCAGCAGTTTGAAGACCTCGCGCGCGGCCGCTACCGTGTCCGCGATGTCCTGCGCGGTGTGCGCGGCGCTCACAAAGCCAGCTTCGTAAAGGGCTGGCGCGATGTACACGCCGCGATCGAGCAGGCCATGGAAGAGTTTGTTGAAGGTGGGGCCGTCGGTGGTCATCACCTTGGCGTAGTTCTGCGGCAACTCGTCGAACAGGAAGAAGCCGAACATGCCGCCCTGGCTGTCGCCACACATCGCAACACCTTCGGCGTGGGCGGCAGCAGTCAGGCCATCCACCAGCGAACGTGTGGTGGTCGAGAGGTTCTCGAAGAAGCCAGGCTTCTGAATTTCCTTCAACGTGGCCAGGCCGCAAGCAGTGGCCACCGGGTTGCCCGAGAGGGTGCCGGCCTGGTACACGCCACCCAGAGGCGCCAGCTGTTCCATCACCGCGCGCTTGGCACCAAAGGCGGCCAGCGGCATGCCGCCACCGATCACCTTGCCCATCACCGTCATGTCGGGCTCGAAGCCTGGAATCAGCTGGGCGTACACGCTTTGCGCGCCGCCCAGCGCCACACGAAAACCTGTCATCACCTCGTCGAAGGCCAACAACGCGCCGTGCTGTGTGCACAACTCGTGGCAGCGTTTCATGAACGGCACGCTGGCACGCACGAAATTCATGTTGCCGGCGATGGGCTCGATCATCAGGCAGGCCACTTCGGGACCGTGCTCGACGAAAGCCGCTTCGAGTTGCTCGATGTTGTTGTACTCCAGCACGATCGTGTGCTGCACCACCTCAGGCGGTACGCCGGCACTGGTCGGGTTGCCGAACGTGGCCAGACCGGAGCCTGCCTTGACCAGCAGCGCATCGGCGTGGCCGTGGTAACAGCCCTCGAACTTGATGATCTTCTTGCGCCCGGTCGCACCACGCGCCAGCCGGATCGTGCTCATGCCCGCCTCGGTGCCCGAGCTCACCAGCCGCACCATGTCGATGCTCGGCACGAGCTTGATGATCTCTTCGGCCAGCTCCACTTCGCGCTCGGTGGGTGCACCGTAAGAGAAGCCTTCAAGCACCGCCTTCTGCACCGCTTCCACCACTGCGGGGTGGCCATGTCCCAAGATCATCGGACCCCAGGAACCGATGTAGTCGATGTGGCGTTTGCCGTTGGCGTCCCAGAAATACGCGCCTTGCGCTCGTTGCACGAAGCGGGGCGTGCCACCCACCGCGCGGAACGCGCGCACCGGTGAATTCACACCACCAGGAATCAAGGCCTTGGCGCGGTCAAACAGTTGCTGGTTGCGGTCGACAGTGGTCATGGAGCAAAGCTGCGTTGGTGGGAAAACTCGCGCAAGCTTGCGCTGCGCGCGGGAGATTCAATGCCGGGTGGTGTCGAGGGGGAAATCGTCGGCGTCGAGCGTGCTGTCCGACGCGGATTCCGCCGAAGCGTCTTCGCCCTCTTCATCTTCCTCGTGTGCCCAGAACAACCGGTCGGGCACGGCATGGCCCATGCCGGGCTGAAAGCCCGCATCAAGGCATTGGTCCAGATACGTCAGGGCCTCGGCGCAGGCCGATTGCAGATCGGTGCCGCCAGCAATCAGTGCGCACAAGGCCGCCGACAGTGTGTCGCCCGCGCCGGTGAAGGTGGCCTCGAACCGCTCGTATCGCGCTGTGGCCAGCACCGCTTCTGGCGAAGCCAGGTGGCTCTCGAGGTATTGATCGGCGGCGTTGAAGCCGGTGACCAGGGTGTAAGGCACGCCATGCACGGCGGCCGCCCGTGCCACGTCGCGCGGGCTCGGCGGGCGGTCGCCCTCCCACTCGGGCAGCAGCCAGCGGCACAGCGTGCTGTGGTTGCCCACCAGCACGGTGGTCTGTGGCAACAGCAACTCGGCACTGGCGTCGAGGTAGGTCTCGATGGCGAGCTCATCCCACCAGGAAAGATCGGGCATGTACGCGATGACGGGCACATCGGCGTAGTCGGCGGTGATCTCCGCCACCACGCTGAGGTTTTCGGGGTTGCCCACGAAGCCGACCTTGAAGGCCTGCACCGGCATGTCTTCGAGCGCGCAGCGCGCCTGATCGGCCACGGCTTCCTCGTCAAAGGCAAAGTGATCGTGGACATCGGACGTGTCGCGCACGTAGGCGCCGGTGACGACCGAGAGCACATGCACTGAAGCACTCGACATGGCCGTGATGTCGGCGCTCAGGCCGCCCGCGCCGCTGGGGTCGTTGGCGTTGAACACCATCACGCAGGGCAGGGTGGCCTCCCCCGGTGGTGGGAGTGCTGCAGGTGTTGTTTTTTCGGGTGTATCGGGCATGGGTTGAGAGAGGGACCGAATTCGTGTGGAAGATGCCCGCAGAATGATCCTGGCGCTTCAAACAAGGGATTGGACAGAGGCCAGAATCCATTTCCAGCGGGCTGTACCTCGCTCGATACAATGCTTGCATTCTATGACAAGGCCCCCTATAACCATGACCGAAACCAAGACTTGGATGTGCCTGATTTGTGGCTGGATTTACGACGAAGCGCAAGGCGCGCCAGAGCACGGCGTACCGGTCGGAACCCCTTGGGCACAGGTGCCGATGAACTGGACCTGCCCCGAGTGCGGCGCTCGCAAAGAGGACTTCGAGATGGTCCAGATCTGATCACGAGACCCCGTGCATCTGGCCTGAGCAGACCAAGGCACGGGCTCTCCGGCCCGAGTGCCGCACTTCCTGACCCATCCTGGAGCCTGTGAATCGTGAGCCCAACACCTGCCCTGAAAGTCCTGGTCGTCGACGACAGCAACACCATCCGGCGCAGCGCCGAAATCTTTCTCAAGCAGGGTGGACATGAGGTCCTGCTGGCCGACGATGGTTTTGACGCGCTGGCCAAAATCAACGACTACCAACCCGACCTGGTCTTCTGCGACATCCTGATGCCTCGCCTTGACGGGTATCAGACCTGCGCCATCATCAAGCGCAACGCCAAGTTCGCCAGCATCCCTGTTGTCATGCTGTCTTCCAAGGACGGCGTCTTTGACAAGGCCCGCGGACGCATGGTGGGCTCCCAGGATTACCTCACCAAACCCTTCACCAAAGACCAACTGCTGCAAGCCGTGCAGCAGTTCGGCGCCAACCTAGCCGGAGCTGCATGATGGCCATCCACAAAATTCTCGTTGTTGACGACTCAAAAACCGAACTCATGGTGCTGTCCGATCTGCTGAGTAAAAACGGCTACAGCGTGAGAACCGCTGAGAATGCGGACGAGGCCTTCCGTCGCTTGGGGGAGGAAAAGCCCGACCTGATCCTGATGGACGTTGTGATGCCCGGTCAAAATGGATTTCAGTTGACGCGTGCCATTACCCGCGATCCTCAGTATTCGAGTATTCCGATCGTGATGTGCACCAGCAAGAGCCTGGAGACGGATCGGGTCTGGGGCATGCGGCAGGGGGCTCGCGACTATGTGACCAAGCCTGTGAACGGTGAAGAGTTGCTGTCGAAGATCCGGGCGCTGGCCTGAACCACCTTGAATTGAACCCCACCGAGCATGGCCAAACGACAATCACTGAAGGAGCTGCAAGAACGGTTGGCTCAGCGATTGAGCGTTGCCAAAACAGAAGCCGTGACGGCCGCCTGGCTGGCGGTGGAGTCCAACGGAAGCCGCTACCTCCTTCCGCTGGTTCAGTCCGGTGAAATTTTCCCTTGGTCTGCGGTCCAACGCGTTCCGTACACCAAGTCCTGGTACCTGGGCGTTGCCAGCCTGCGGGGCGGCCTGCATGGTGTCATTGATCTCGCGGCGTTGGTGGAATCGGGGTCGCTCGTCGCTGGCTCGGGTGCGCTGGCGAGCCAGGGCGAGCGCATCACTTCCGAATCGCGCCTGGTCAGTCTGCACACCGCGCTGGGTGTGAACGCCGTGATCTGGATTGATCGTCTCCTGGGATTGCGAAGTGCCGCCATGTTCAGCGGCTTCGGGTCCAAGCCGGATGGCGCACCGGCCTATTTCAATCGATCGTTGGTGGATGCCCAGGGCTTGTTGTGGCAAGAGCTGGATTTGCAGGTGTTGGTTGGCGAACCCGAATTCCTCGCAATTGCGGCCTGACGACCCCCAAAGGTCGACCGGTCCGATCTTTTCTCATTTGTTTTCTGTTGGAAGGTGTTTACATGGCCACGCTTGATCGATTCCAGGGACTGTTCAAGAAAAAAGCCGATGATGAACGCGACCTGCACGCCGTGACTGATCAGGAAGCTGCCGAACTGGCGGCTGCCCGCTTGGCCCCCGTCCCTCAGGCAGACGACTTCTCCGGCAATCTGCTGATGTCCGAAGACGACGATGGCGCAGAGCAGTCGGGATTGATCTCGGTGCCTTTGCTGGGGCGCCGGCCCGCCGAGCAGCACCAGCGCACGCTGGCCGCGTCGCTGGCCTTCGGTCTGGTCGTGCTCGGCGCGGTCACCTTCTTCGTCTTGAGCCAGACAGAGAAAGTCAGTCAGCAATTGGCTGCCAGCGGTCAGGCCCTGATGCAGTCGCAGCGCCTGGCGAAGAGTGTTTCCCAGGCTTTGATCGGCAGCCCCACGGCATTCCCGGAGGTGCGTGACAGCTCCGATGTTCTGTCGCGCAGCCTGCGAGGCCTCAAACAAGGCGACGCCGAAATGTCCATCGACGCCTTGGGGCCTGATTACGCGGCCCGACTCGACGAACTGCTGCCAAGGATTGACGCAGCTGAGAAAAATGCGACTGCGGTTTTGTCACAGGAAAGCATCTTGACGCAGGTGGGCAACGCATTGCGCACCATCAACCGTCAGTCTTCGGACCTGCTGGAGATCGCCGAGACGATCTCTTCGCTGAAGCTGCAGCAAAACGCACCAGCTGCGGAAATCTCTGCTTCCGGCCAGCTCGTGATGTTGACCCAGCGCATCGGCAAATCGGCCAACGAGTTTCTGACGCTTGAAGGCGTGAGTCCAGAGGCCGTGTTCCTGCTGGGCAAGGACTTGAACACGTTCAAGGAAATCTCGGAAGGTTTGCTCAGTGGAAGCGAAGAGCTGCGCCTGGCCGCAGCCAAGGATGAGCAGGTGCGCGAGCGCCTCGGTGCACTGCTGAAGCTGTATGAGCAAACCCGGGTGGAAGCGGGCGCCATTCTGGGCAACCTGCAGGGTCTGGTGTCGGCGCGCGAAGCCCAGGCCAGCATCATTGCGGACAGTGAGCCCTTGCGTCTGGGATTGCAGAACCTTCAGTCGGAGCTCACCTCGCGTTCGGGGTTGAGCGGTGGCGAATTCGGCGCCTTGCTTTTCTCGGCCCTGTTTGCGCTGTTGTGTGCCGGTGGCCTGGCCTATGTGCAGTTGCAGGAGAGCCGGCAGCGTCAACTGACGGCTGAGTCGCAGCGTCTGGCGGCCGAGTCGCTGGAGCAGGATGCCAAGCGCGTCAACGACGCCAACCAGGCGGCCATCTTGCGTTTGATGAACGAATTGCAGACGGTTGCTGAAGGTGACTTGACCCAGGAAGCCACGGTGACTGAAGACATCACCGGTGCCATTGCCGACTCGGTGAACTACACGGTGGAGGAACTTCGATCGCTGGTGGGCAACGTGCAAGCCACGGCCACGCGCGTGGCGCAAACGACGTCAGCGGTGGAAAGCACGTCCACCGAACTGCTGGCAGCGTCGACCGAACAGCTTCGGGAAATTCGCGAAACGGGTCAGTCGGTGCTCGACATGGCGCAGCGAATCAACCAGGTGTCCGGTCAGGCGCAGGAGTCGGCCACGGTGGCCCGTGCATCGCTGGTGGCAGCCGAGTCGGGTTTGCAGGCGGTGCAGGACGCGATCGGCGGTATGAACTCGATCCGTGATCAGATTCAGGAAACCTCCAAACGCATCAAGCGGCTGGGTGAGTCGTCACAGGAGATCGGTGAGATCACCGAACTGATCTCCGACATTACCGAACAGACCAACGTGCTGGCACTGAACGCCGCCATCCAGGCCGCGTCAGCTGGCGAAGCTGGCCGAGGCTTCTCCGTGGTGGCAGAAGAGGTGCAGCGACTGGCCGAACGCTCTGCTGATGCGACACGACAGATCTCGGCGCTGGTGAAGGCGATTCAGACCGACACGCAAGACGCGGTGGCCGCCATGGAACGTTCAACGCAGGGTGTGGTCGAGGGAGCCAAGCTCTCCGACAACGCGGGTACCGCACTGTCCGAGATCGATCGCGTGTCGCGCCGACTTGCCGAACTGATCGAGCAGATTTCCAACGCGGCGTCGCGAGAAGCCGATTCGGCCAACGAGGTGGCTGGAAACATCCAGCACATTTTTGCCGTGACGGAGCAGACCGGCGAGGGAACCCGCTCCACGGCCCAGCAGGTGCGTGAACTCTCGGCGATGGCCGAAGAACTTCGCCAGTCGGTATCGCGATTCAAGATCGCCTGATCGCTTCAGTCGGACCCTCATTCCAAGATCAACATGCTCGAAACCGCCACCGACAGTCTGCAGATGGACCCACCTGTCGCCGACCTCGGTCCGCTGGCATGGGTGTTCGAGGAGCTGCGCAAGTCGCTCGATGCGGCCAACAAGGCGATCAAACGATTCGTGCGCGAAACGGATCAGTCGCGAATGGACGACTTGCAGGCAGTCGATCCGGCTTCGCTGCGTCAGGCGCGGCAGTCGCTGCACCAGGCAGTTGGTGCCCTGGAGATGGTGGGGCTGGGGGCTCCCGCCCATGTGCTCAGGGCCATGGAGGCCGCGGTTCAACGGTTTGTCCAGCGACCACAGAGTTGCAACGAAGAGTCGGCGGCCAAGGTCGAGCGCGCCAGCTTCGCCTTGGTGGAGTACCTTGAAGCGGTCCTGAACAACAAGCCGGTGCAACCCGTTGCCTTGTTCTCCCAATACCGGGACGTTCAAGAGCTGGCTGCGGCCGAGCGCGTGCACCCAGCCGATCTTTGGCCGTTCGATCACCATGGCGTGGATGTGGCTGCGCCAACCGACAGACCACCGCTCGAGTGCAGTGCTGCCATCCGCTCCTTGTTTGATCGTCTGGTGTTGCTGGCGGTCAAGACGGAAAGCCAGGCGGCAGTGCAGCAGTTGGTGAAGATCTGCGCGGGACTGTCTGCCGGAGCAACGGATATCCGAGCTCGAACTTTTTGGCGTGTGGCCGCCGGCTTCTTTGAAGCGGTTGCGCACCGCTTGTTGCCCAGCGACGTCTATGTCAAGCGGGCCTTCTCGCGAATCCTGATGCAGTTCGTGACTCTGTCGCAAGGCAAGTCTCAGGTGTCTGAGACGCTGCTGCACGATCTCCTGTTTTTCTGCGCCCAGCCGCACGACGTGTCCGTTCAACTGGCGCCGCAACTGGCGGCCGTCCGGCAGGCGTTTGGTTTGGGCCGCGTTGCGGCGGTCGACTACCACGTGGCCACGCTGGGCCGCTACGACCCGGCGGTCCTCGCGCAGGCGCGCAAACGCATCAACGCGGCCAAGGAGGCCTGGTCGCTGTATTCCGGTGGCGATGCCAGCCGCGCGCGTCAGGTCGCCGATCAGTTCGGCTTGATCGGGGACTCTCTGCTCAAGTTGCACCCCTCCAGCACGGTGCTGGCCCAGGCCTTGGTGAGGGCGGCGGACCATGCGGTGCGAGAGCCCGGCGGCGTGCGACCTGAGCTGGCCATGGAAGTGGCCACCACCACGCTGTACCTCGAAGCGGCTTTTGAAGATTTTGACCCCAGCGCGCCCGAGCTCACCGAGCGCACGCAGGCGCTGGCCGATCGTCTTGATGCCGTGATCGCAGGCCAGCCAGCGCAACCGCTGGACGCCTGGATGGAGCAGCTGTACCGCAGGGTGAGCGACCGCCAGACCATGGGCAGTGTGGTCGGTGAACTCAAGGTCTCCTTGGGGGAAGTCGAGAAGTCGCTTGATCAGTTCTTCCGCACACCGCAGGAGAAAGCAGGTCTGCACGTCGCCGCATCGCAACTGGCACAGATGCGTGGCGTGTTGTCGGTGCTGGGGCTTGAGCAAGCGGTCCATGCCGTCACCCGCATGCGCGCCACGGTCGAGCAGATCCTCGACACCGACGTGGACGAGGCCCAGGCTCGCGAAGCTGGGACGTTCCAGCAGCTGGGCAACAACCTGAGTGCGATGAGTCTGCTGGTGGACATGCTGAACTACCAGCCGACTCTGGCCAAGAAGCTGTTCGTCTTTGACGAAGACAAGGGCGAACTGCTCCCCCTCATGGGGCGCACGATCAATGCGGAACTGCGTCACCCGCCGGCGCGCGACGAGGCCCGCGCCATCAGCAATGGTGTGCAGCAGGTCGTCAACGAGGTCCAGGGTGGCATGAACCTGGTCGACCTGAGCCAGCAGCTCGACTCGCTGGCCGAACAGGCCACGCTGGCCGAGCAGTCGGGCGTGGCGCGTGCTGCGCGCGAGGCCGCTGGTGCGGTGGTCGGCAACGATGCCGCGGCAGGTGCCCAGGCCTTGGTGGGGTTGTCCGAAGCGTCCCACGCTGCGCATGAGGACGAGCCGGTCGACACCACTGGTGAAGACAACGACGAAGACGATCTGCTCGACATCTTCCTGGAGGAAGCCCGGGAGGTGGTGGGCAACGGCCTGGACGCCATCGGGCAGTTGCAGGCGCAGCCGGGTGATCTGGAGCACCTCACCACCCTGCGCCGTGCGTTCCACACCCTCAAGGGCAGCTCGCGCATGGTCGGGCTGGAGGAGTTTGGCCAGGCTGCTTGGTCCATGGAGCAGTTGGTCAACACCGTGTTGGCCGAACAGCGCCCGGCAAGTCAGCCCTTGCTGGTGCTGACGGGACAAGCGATGACCGACTTTGCCCGGTGGGTGGACGACATTGCTGCCCGGCGCGAAGGGCATTGGAAGGCGCAGCCCTTCAAGGTCAGCGCCGAAGCGCTGCGTGAGCAAGGCATCTACCTGCCTTTGACGCATGCGGCCGAGATCGAGGTTGCGCCTGCAGCCAACGAGGACGAACTGCAGTTCGAGTTGTCGGCGCCCGTGGAATCCGACGCCCCCGCCGCAGAGCCTGCTGCACTGGAGGTCGCCGATGCGGCGCCTTCAGCCGTCGAGGTCATCGAAGTTTCAGTGCCTGACATGGACCTGAGCCTGGACTTTGGCGAGTTGGTGGATGTCGATGACGGGTCTTCACCGGCGGCACCCGAAGACAGCATTCAGTTCGACACATCGTTCCTCGACTTTGAACCACCGGCGGCTCCCATTGACTTGCCAGTTCCCGCGCAGATGCTTGCGGACATCGACTTCGGCAGCCTGGCGGCGTTCTCGTCCAGCGAGGTGGCCAAGGCAGAAGAACTCGACGCCCCGCCAGCAGCGGCCGACGCTGCGGCCCCGTTGCTCGAAGAGCCGGTCGCGCTGATTCAAGGTGCCGAGGTGCAGGAACCCGATCCTGTGGAAACCCCCGAAGTGCCAGCCGAGGCGGACATGCCCGACGAGCAGACGCGGGTGATCGGTTCGCTGCGCATCGGTCTCAAGCTGTACAACGTGTACCTCAACGAGGCGGACGAGTGGTCGCGCCGCTTGTGCACGGGGCTGGCCGAATGGGCGCTTGAACGTCACGAGCCGGTGCCGGAGCAGTCTGAAGCGCTTGCGCACTCGCTGGCCGGCAGCTCTGCAACGGTCGGATTCCAGTCGCTGTCGGACATCGCCCGGGCGCTGGAGCATGCCATCGGGTCGGTGGGCCTTCACCAGCGGGCGGGCGCTGCGGCCACAGCCGAGCAGGCCCGCTTGTTTGTCGATGCATCCGAAGACATTCGCCGACTCCTGCACCAGTTTGCCGCCGGCTTCCTCAAAGAGCCCGATCCACAGCTGATGGACGCGCTCTACCGTGTGGTCCACGATCCGGTGCCTGACGAATCCCCACGGCAGGCCGATGACCTGGTGGTGATGGACGAACCGGTGATCGAGACACCTGTGCACGAAGAACCGGCGCCCGTCCAGCCGGACGCCGCCGTTTCGAGCTTTGCGCCACTGACCACGTTCGACCTGCCTGCCCTGACCGAGACCACGATCGATTTTGTCGCCCCCCACGTCGACACCCATCGCATGGAACATGCAGTGGTGCAGGACATCGACGACGACATTGATGCGCTGGACACGATCGACATCGATCTGTTCCCGATCTTTGCCGAAGAGGCCCAGGAACTGCTGCCCCAACTCGAAGGCGCGCTGCGCCAGTGGGTGGCGCGTCCGGACAACGGTAGTGCCCGATCGGAAGTGCTGCGCAACCTGCACACCCTCAAGGGCAGTGCGCGTCTGGCGGGTGCATTGCGTCTGGGCGAGATGGTTCACCGCATGGAAACCACGGCCGAGCGGCTGGGCTCCGACGTGCAACGCAGCTCCGAACTGGAGCCTTTGCAGTCCGCGTTTGATGCCATCAGCGCCCGTTTTGAAGTGCTGCGCCGTCAGGACCCCGAATCTGTGGATGTGGTGCAGACAGCTCCCGAGCAGATCGTGCTGTCCGAGTCTGTTGCCGTTGCGGCGCCAGCCGCTGCAGAAGGTACAACTGCACCGTCGACGGACACCGTCGCCAGGCGGGGCATGGAAGGGCTCACCATGCCGGTGGCGCCTACGGCATTGCAGGCTCGCGCGGGTGCTGCCGTGCGGGTGCGTCCCGAGCTGCTGGACCGACTGGTCAACCAGGCCGGCGAGGTGATGATCACCCGCTCGCGCATGGAATCCGAACTTGTGACCCTGCGCGGCTCGCTGAAAGACCTCACGGGCAACCTGGACCGATTGCGTGGCCAGTTGCGTGACATTGAGCTGCAGGCCGAGACGCAGATGCAGTCGCGGCTGGCCCAGGCGCGCGACGCCGACCAGTCGTTCGACCCGCTCGAATTCGACCGGTTCACCCGCGTGCAGGAGCTCACCCGCATGATGGCGGAGTCGGTGAACGACGTGGCCACCGTGCAGCGCAACCTGCAACGCGCGGTGGAATCGACCGAAGACAGCCTGGTGGCCCAGGGCCGGCAGACCCGCGAACTGCAGCGCGACCTCCTGCGCACGCGCATGGTCGAATTCGAAGGCATTTCCGAGCGGCTGTACCGCGTGGTGCGGCAAGCGTCCAAGGAAACCGGCAAACAGGTGCGCCTGGACATCACGGGCGGCAACATCGAAATGGACCGTGGGGTGCTCGACCGCATGACCGCGGCGTTCGAGCATCTGTTGCGCAACAGCGTGGTGCATGGCATCGAGACGCCCGAGGCCCGTGTGGCCGCCGGCAAATCGGCCGAAGGCCAGATCGAGATCACGCTGGCGCAGGAACTCAACGACGTGTCGGTGGTGTTTGCCGACGACGGTGCCGGACTGGACTTGGTGCGCTTGCGCGAGAAGGCGACCGCGCAAGGGCTGGTCGCGCCCGGCGCGGACATCAGCGATGCACAGGCGGCTCAACTCGTTTTCGAGCCGGGCATCAGCACCGCGCGCGAAATCTCCGAGCTGGCTGGCCGGGGTATCGGCATGGACGTGGTGCGCAACGACGTGGTCGCGCTGGGCGGTCGCATCGAGACCGCCACCCAGGCGGGGCGGGGCACCAATTTCAAGCTGGTGCTGCCGCTGACCACCGCCGTGACGCAGGTGGTGATGCTGCGCGCTGGCGCACTCACACTGGGCGTGCCGTCCAACCTGGTGGAACTGGTGCGTCGCGTGAGCAGCGACGAACTGAGCAAGGCCTACGCCAGCGGTTCGCTGATCGTGGCGGGCGAAGAAGTCCCATTCTTCTGGGCGGGCGCTCTGTTGCAGTCCTCGGTGCAGTCGTTGGAGAACAAGGGCCGCACGCTGCCGGTCATGATTTTCCGAAGCGCGGCACAACGGGTGGCCATGCACGTGGACGAGGTCCTGGGCAACCAGGAAGTCGTGGTGAAGAACCTGGGCTCACAGCTGTCGCGCCTGCCCGGTCTGGCCGGCATGTCGGTGCTGGCGTCGGGCGCCGTGGCCTTGATCTACAACCCGGTCGCTTTGGCCACCGTGTACGGCGAACAGGTGCGCAGCTGGGTGCTTGGTCGGCAGAAGGCTGCATTGGCCATGCCTGAGGACACGCCGGTCCCCATGGAGATGGCAGTCAATGCCGTGCCACTGGTGCTCGTGGTCGACGATTCCATCACCGTGCGCCGTGTGACACAACGCCTGCTGCAGCGCGAAGGCTACAGGGTCACGCTTGCGGCCGATGGCCTGCAGGCTCTGGAACGCCTGCAGCAAGAGCGCCCGACGGTGGTGCTGTCCGACATCGAGATGCCGCGCATGGATGGCTTCGACCTCGTGCGCAACATCCGCAGCGATGCGCGGCTGTCCGACTTGCCGGTGATCATGATCACTTCTCGCATCGCGGAGAAACACCGCGAACATGCGCGCGAACTGGGTGTGGATCATTACCTCGGCAAGCCCTACTCCGAAGACGAGCTGCTGGCCCTGATCGGCCACTACGCCAAAGTCACAGCCGAGGCCTGAGCCTCAGCCCAGGCAGCCGCGTGCGTCTACCCGCACGATGCGCTCCACCTGGCCGGCGGCCAGTCCACCGCGCACACCGACCATGAAGTCGTGCAGGTTGACCGTGGGGTCGCAGTGGCCCGGCACCAGCCAGACGATTTCGCCCAGCGCCGGCAGCGGGTGGCTGCCGGCGGTGCGCAGCAAGCCGTGTTCATCACCACCGCTGGTGTAGCTCAACCCCTGGGGAAACCACACGCCGGGCATGCCGCTGTCGATGGCGTGGCTCTTGTGGCCGGCGTCGCACACCGCATGGTCGGCGCAGCGGCTCATCACCTGGCTTTTCACGAACAGGGCGTGTTCAAACACCGGCGCCAGCGGCGTGGCCTCGTTGCTGGCGTAGTCGGCGTCCATGAACAGGTAAGAGCCCACCTGCAGTTCGCCCCACACGCCGCTGGCGGCCTCCAGGGAAAACGTGCCGGTGCCTGCGCCCGTGACCAGGGGCACCTCGATGCCGGCGGCCCGCAGGGCCTCGCGGGTATCGAGCACGGCGCGGGTGGAGGCTGCCATGGCTTCGGCGCGCTCGGTGGCTGTGCGGCGGTGCTGGGCACCACCGTGGTAAGCCTGCAGCCCGGCAAAGCGCAGCACCGGGTGGGTCGCAATCGCTTGCGCCAGTGCCACGGCGGGCGCACCGGGCGCTGCGCCGCAGCGGCCTTGTCCCACGTCGATTTCCACCAGTACGCCCAGACACGCCGGTGCGTTCACGCCGGCCGCGTGCAGCGCCTGTGCCAGCCGCTCGACACCCAGCGCGCTGTCGACTGCAATTGAGAACTTCGCTGGAAAGTCGCGCACCGCCTGCGCCAGGCGCAGCAGCTTTGACGGCGCGATCACCTCGTTGCTGATGTAGACGTCTCGCACACCTGCCTCGGCCAGCGCGAGCGCTTCGTCGGTCTTCTGCACGCACACGCCCACCGCGCCGTGGGCCATCTGCAGCTGGGCCAGCTCGGCACTCTTGTGCATCTTGGCGTGCGGGCGCAGCCGCAGGCCGTGCTCGTTGGCGAATGCCGCCATGCGCGCCAGGTTGCGGTTCATGGCGTCGAGGTCGATCACCAGCGATGGCGTGTCGACGACCTCCACGCCGTGGCCGACCCAGGTCTGCGCCCGGCGCCAGCGCTTCAGTGAAGCGGCTTCATGCATGGCGTTCATCCAGGACTTTTCCGTGATCGGATTGCAGGTGACTGGTGTCGGCCCAGCCCACCAGGCTCAGCCCCTCGGGCGACCACAGCAACCGGTTGATGGCGGTGTTGGTCAGCTCCCAGCTGCGCGCTGCTTGCAGTCCCAGGCGCGTGGCGGAGCGGTACAGGATGTCGAGCACGCCCCCGTGCGCCACCAGGAGAATCTGCTCACCCGGGTGGCGCGCGGCGATTTCCTCCACGGCGGACACGACGCGCGCCTGGAGCTGCACAAGCGATTCACCGCCCACGGGCGCGAAATCGGGCACACGCTTGCGCCAGGCCAGGGATTCCTCGGGAAAGCGCTGTTCCAGCTCTCTCCAGGTGTGGCCTTCAAAACGCCCGAAGCAGCGTTCGCGCAGACCCACATGCGTGGTCACGGTCTGGCTGCGTGTGCGGGCCACGGCTTGCGCGGTCTCCAGGGCGCGCAGGAGGTCGCTGGCGTAGCAGGCGGTGATGGGTTCGTCGCGCAGGGCGTGGGCCAGCTGGGCCGCCTGCCAGCGACCGTGTTCATTGAGTTCGATGTCGGTGTGGCCCTGGATGCGCGTGTCGCGGTTCCAGGCGGTTTCACCGTGGCGCACGGCCAGGATGCGGGTGACTTGCACAGGGTGTCCTTGAAGGCGGGCGGAAGGCTGCAACTGTACCGGTGACGCCACTTTCGCGGGTGTTGCATGCTGTGAAAGCGTGGCGTTGCGACACAATCTGCGACATGACGCTGCCGCCAACTCCGGCCGACGGGGATTTCTCAACCCTGTTCAATTTCCTGCCCATCGGGGCCTACCGCAGCTCGCCCGAGGGGCAAATGCTGCGCGCCAACCAGGCGCTGGTGCAGCTCAACGGATATGCGTCAGAGCCGGAATTGCGTGACGCGGTGAACGACATCGCCAACGAGTGGTACGTCGACCCCGCGCGTCGCGCTGAATTCAAGTTGCTGCTCGAGCGCGACGGTTACGTGCGCGGCTTCGTCTCGGAAATTCATCGCCACAAGACGCGCGAGCGCGTCTGGATCAGCGAGAACGCACACGCGGTGCGCGGTGCGTCGGGCGTGCTGCTGTATTACGAGGGCACGGTGGAAGACATCACCGAGCGCATGCGCGATCAGAAGGCGCTGCGCGACAGCGAGGAGCAACTGCGCCTGATCACCTCCCAGATGCCAGGGGCCGTGTTCGCCGTGCATGTGCGGCACGACGGCGAGCGCGAGTACCGTTTTCTCAGCGCCGGTATCCGCGAGCTGTATGGCCTTGAGGCGGACGATCTGATGCGCAACGCCGCGCTGCTGGCCCGCTACATCCACCCCGAAGACATGGGCATGCTGGAGCGCGATCGCCAGGCCATCCTGTCGGGTGCATCGGATCTGGACACCGAATTCCGCGTCGTGCTGCCGGACGGGCGCATCAAGTGGATCTGCAACCGGTCCTGCGCGGTGTCAGCGGACGAGCGGGGTTTCCTGCGCGTGGGTGTGCTGTTCGACATCACCGATCGCAAGGAAGCCGAAGCCGCCTTGCACGCGAGCGAGACACTCTGGAAACTGGCCCTGGAGAGCGCGGGCGACGGTGTGTGGGACTGGAACATCCGCACCGGAGAAGAGTTTTTCTCCAGCAGCATCAAGGCCATGTTCGGTTACGCCCACGACGACATTGCCAACCTCTCCGCCGAACTCGACGCGCGCACCCACCCCGATGACGTGGCCCAGATGGAGCTGGACCGCACGGCGCACTTTGAGGGGCGATCACCGATGTACCGCAACGAGCACCGCATCCGTTGCAAGGACGGGCGCTGGAAGTGGGTGCTGTCGCGCGGGGTTGTGATTGCGCGCGACGACAACGGCATGCCGCTGCGCATGGTCGGCACGCACACCGACATCACCGAACTCAAGGAGGCCGAATCCCAGCAGCGTGCGCTCGAAGTGCAGTTGCGCGAGTCGCAGAAGATGGAAGCCATCGGCACCCTGGCCGGCGGCGTGGCGCACGATTTCAACAACCTGCTTGCCGCCATCCTGGGCAACCTCGTGCTGGCGCGAGAGGACGTGGGCGAACTCCACCCAGCGCAGGAGAGCCTGGCCGAAATCAACCGTGCTGCGATCCGCGCACGCCAGCTGGTGCAGCAAATCCTGACCTTCAGCCGCCGCCAGACGCAGGAGATGCAGCGCCAGCCGCTCAAGCCGCTGGTGGAAGAAGCCCTGGGACTCATGCGTTCGCTGCTGCCGGCCGGACTCAAGCTGGTCACGCGCCTGCCTTCTTCGGGCCTGCAAGTGCTGGCCGATGCCACCCAGATGCAGCAGGTGCTGATGAACCTGTGCACCAACGCCTGGCAGTCCATGGAGGGCGGCTCGGGTGACATCACCGTGGCGCTGCGCGAGGTGCTGCTGGACGCGTCTCAGGCGCTGCAACTGGGGGGGCTGACCAGCGGCGCCTACGCCTGCCTGAGCGTGGCCGACAACGGCCCGGGCATGGACATCGCGACGCAGCGCCGCATCTTTGAGCCGTTCTTCACCACCAAGGCGCCCGGTGCCGGCACCGGCCTGGGGCTGGCGGTGGTGCATGGCATCGTCAAGGCGCACCGGGGCGCGATCGACGTGCACACCCGGTTGGGCGAAGGCACCCGCTTCGATGTGTACCTGCCGCTGACCGCCACCGCCGAGGCCGCGGACCCGGTCGCCGAGGAGGTCGTGCCGGCATCCCCGGCGGATGCACTGCCGGGCAGGCATGTGGTCTACATCGATGACTACGAAGCGCTGGTGTTTCTGGTCGGGCGCCTGCTGCGCAAGCAAGGCCACCGGGCCACCACGTTCGAATCGGGTGAAGCAGCGCTGACCTGGATGCAGGCCCACCCCGATGTGCATGTCGACCTGGTGGTGAGCGACCAGAACATGCCGGGCCTCTCGGGCGTGGAGACGGCCACCGAGATCCGCCGCCTGCGCCCCGACCTCAAGATCGCCATCATTTCCGGCCATGTCAACGACCGCTTGCTGGCCGAAGCCAGCGCGGCCGGCGTGAGCGACGTGATGGGCAAGCAGGACAGCATGGACGCGCTCGGCGAGGCCATTCGCGATCTGCTGGAGCGCAGCGCCTGACGCCCTGCCCGGGCTCGGCAGCTCAGCGCGGCACTTCGATGTTGACCTGACGCAACCCCTCGGGCGGTGCCGGGAAGTCGCGCAGGGCCGCATCCAGCATGGCCAGCCACAAGGCGTTGGAGCTGTTCCAGCGGCCGTCGTGCGCGGCGCGGGTTTCGTACACCACCCGGCCGCTGGCCGCATGGCGGATCACCATCGATACCTCACGCTGGTAGTAGGGGGTCTCCATGCGCAGGAAGAGCGGCGCGTAGATGATCTGGCCCGTGCCGGTCACCACGTAGTCGCGCCCTGGAAAACCGAAACCCGGCCCGAATCCACCGCCCAGGTACCCGTCGTAGGGGCTCTCCCAAGGCGCACGGGGCAGGCGCAGCGTGCCTGCGCTCACCTCCACCGTCCAGGGAGCCGTCACGCCGGCGGCCGCGGGCGTCCAGCCGACCTTGGCCAGCGACAGGGTGGCGAGCTTCTCAAGATCGTCTTGTCCGGCTCCGCTGCGGTTGTCTTGCTGCGACGGCAAGCGGGCGAAGCGGAATACCTGGGGAGCCTGGGGGATGGTCACCGGCGCGGAGGCGCCCGGCGGTGTGGGGCGGTCGGCCCAGCGCGCGTAGCTGCGCACCTGGTTGTCCACCAGGAAGACACTGGCGCAGCCACTGAGCGCGAGCAAGGCGAGCGCTGCGGTGCAGATCCGGAACAGGCCTGCCCATGAGCGGGCTGACGATGGGGTCTTCATGTAGCCTCCTTCGTGGATCGCGATCGCCAGGCCGGTGGGCTTCAGTGCGTCGCGGAAATCGATATGACTGCGCGCGCAGGTTCTGCGTTCCCCTCGGCGCCAGCTTCTGCGGGCCAAGCCGGCGCCACCTTGGGCAGTGGCTCTTCGTCAAAGGCCTTGTCGCCGTCCTCGCTGGCCTCGCCGGTGGCCTGGATGGTCTCGAACGGAAACAGCGAACGGTCCATGAGGTGGCTGGGCACGATGTTCTGCAGCGCCGAGAACATGTTTTCCACGCGGCCCGGAAAGCGTTTCTCCCAGTCTTTCAGCATCAGGCCCACCTGCTTGCGCTGCAGGTTTTCCTGGCTGCCGCACAGCGTGCAGGGAATGATGGGGAACTGCCGCACCTCGGCCCAGCGGGTGAGGTCCTTCTCGGCCACGTAGGCCATGGGGCGGATCACCACGTGCTGCCCGTCGTCGCTCACCAGCTTGGGCGGCATGCCCTTGAGCTTGGCGCCGAAGAACATGTTGAGCAGCAGCGTCTGAAGGATGTCGTCGCGGTGGTGGCCCAGCGCGATCTTGGTCGCACCCAGCTCGCTCGCCACGCGGTACAGGATGCCCCGGCGCAACCGGCTGCACAGGCTGCACATGGTCTTGCCTTCGGGGATCACGCGCTTGACGATGGAATAGGTGTCCTGGTTCTCGATGTGGAACTTCACGCCCAGCTTGGTGAGGTAGGCCGGCAGGATGTCGGCTGGAAACCCCGGCTGCTTCTGGTCGAGGTTGACCACGATCATCTCGAAGTTGATCGGCGCGCGCGCCTGCAGCTTCTGCAAGATGTCGAGCATGGCGTAGCTGTCCTTGCCGCCCGAGAGGCAGACCATCACGCGGTCGCCTTCCTCGATCATGTTGTAGTCCACGATCGCGCGGCCGACCTCGCGGCACAGGCGTTTTTCGAGTTTGTGGTTTTCGTGTTCGGTGTTCATGGGCGTTCTCACCACTGGCCGCTTTCCATCCGGATCGCGACCTCGCAGTCGTCAAAAATTTCCAGTTTGGCGATCTTCACCCGCACGCCGATCACGCCGGGCATCTGCATCAGGCGGCGCGTGAGTTTGCCGATCAGGCTCTCCAGCAGGTTCACGTGTTCGGCGGTGCACTCGTCGATGATGAGCTGGCGCACCTTGCGGTAGTCGAGCACATGGCCGATGTCGTCGTCGTGCGGCAGCAGCGGCTGCGTGCCCTGGTTCAACTCGGCGTCCACCTGAATCGGCTGCGGCGCCGATTTTTCATGGTCGAGGATGCCCAGGTTGGCGTTGAAGCGCAAACCGCTGAGCGTGAGGATCTGGGTGCCGGCGTAGGTGGCGGTCATGGGCATCGGTCCGGTTTACATGAGCGAAAAATCGCGCTCGAAGCGCATCAGGTGCTGGCCGCCGTCCACCAGCAGCGTGGTGCCTGTGATGGACGAATTGCTCAGCGCGAAGGCCACTGTGGCGGCCACGTCTTCGGGGGTGGACGAGCGGCCCAGCGGCGACTGCTGGTGCAGGGCGGCGAACTGCTCGTCGCTCAGCAGGTGGCTGGTGAGCGTGAGGCCCGGCGCCACGCCCACCACGCGCACGCGCGGGGCGAGTGCCAGCGCCAGCATGGTGTTGGCGGCTTCCAGCGCGGCCTTGGAGAGCGTGTAGCTGAAGAAGTCCGGGTTCATGTTCCAGAGCTTCTGGTCGAGCAGGTTGACCACGGCGCCGCGTGCGTCGCGCGCGCTCAGGTGGGCGTGCAGGGCCTGGGCCAGCAGCACGGCTGCGCCGGTGTTGGCACGCAGGTGGGTTTCCATGGCGGCAAAACCGAAGCTCGCGGCGCTGTCGTGCTCGAAGGTGGAGGCGCTGTTGACCACCGCGTCGATCTGCCCGAAGCGCGCCACCACGGCCGGCAGCAGCGCGCGCACGCTGGCCTCGTCGCCCAGGTCGGCGAAGAAGGGAGCAGCGCTGTCGGGGCGGCCGGTGAGGGCGTTGCAGTCGGCGGCGGTCTGCTGCGCATCGGCCACCGAGTGGCGGTGGTGCACGGCCACGTTCCAGCCGGCGCGCGCCAGGGTGAGTGCGATCTCGCGGCCCAGGCGCTTGCCGGCGCCGGTCACGAGCACGGTGCGCGCTGCCAGGCTAGCGGGGGAGTCAGAGGAGGGCATTGGGCGACAATCCGGGGGTGCAGACCCCCATGGCAACAGAACCGACGAGTTTAACGAGCGACCTCCTTGCGCGGGTGGCCGGGGCCATCGCACAGGCTGGGGGCTGGCTGCCGTTCGACCGCTTCATGGCCATGGCCTTGTACGAGCCTGGCCTGGGCTACTACGCCAACGCCTCGGCCAAGTTCGGCCACACGCCACAGAGCGGCAGCGACTTCGTGACCGCCCCCGAACTCACGCCGCTGTTTGGCCACACCCTGGCCCGCCAGGTGGCCCAGACGCTGGACGCCACCGGCACCGACGCCGTGTGGGAGTTTGGTGCCGGCACCGGCGCACTCGCCTTGCAGGTCATTGAAGCCCTGGCCGAACAGGGCCGGCCACTGCGCCGCTACACCATCGTCGATCTGTCGGGCAGCCTGCGCGAACGCCAGCGTTTCACGCTGGCCGCGCACGCGGACGTGGTGCGCTGGGTCGATGCGCTGCCCGAGCGCATGGAGGGCGTGGTGCTGGGCAACGAGGTGCTGGACGCGATGCCGGTGCAGTTGCTGGCGCGCGTGGGCGGCGCGTGGTTCGAGCGCGGTTTGGCCTGGACCGATGGCCAACCGGCCTGGGCAGACCACCCCACCGCGCTGCGCCCGCCGGTGGAGGTGCCCGGCGAGCACGACTACCTCACCGAAATCCACCCGCAAGCCGAGGCCTTTGTGCGCACCCTGGCCGACCGGTTGCAGCGCGGCGCGGCGTTTTTTCTCGACTACGGTTTCCCCGAGGCCGAGTACTTCCACCCGCAGCGCCACATGGGCACGCTGATCTGCCACCGCGCGCACCGCAGCGACAGCAACCCGCTGGCTGATGTGGGGCAGAAAGACATCACCGCACACGTGAATTTCACCGGCATCGCCCTGGCCGCGCAGGATGCGGGTCTGCAGGTGCTGGGCTACACCAGCCAGGGCCGCTTTCTGCTGAACTGCGGTTTGCTCACGCTGGCTCAAGCCGCCGACACGCGCCAGAACGCGATGATGCAGAAGCTGATCAACGAACACGAGATGGGTGAGCTGTTCAAGGTGATCGCGCTGGCGCCCGCCGCCAGCGCACAGGGCTGGCTGCCGCTGGGCTTTACAGCCGGCGATCGCACCCACAGGCTCTGACCATGATCCGCTGGATGATCGTCATCTTCCTGGCCCTGCTGCTCATCAGCTGGTTCACGCCGCTGCTGCAGCGCCTGGGCTTCGGGCGCCTGCCGGGTGATGTGCGCTTCAAGGCATTCGGGCGCGACTGGAACCTGCCGTTCGCCACCACCATCGTGCTGAGCATGCTGGCCAGCCTGATCAGCTATCTGGTCTGAGGCGCTTGCATTCGCTGCGGCGGCCACCATCTGAACGACCATGAGCACCGACCTCCTGCACATCGTCTGCCCCCACTGCCACACCACCAACCGCGTGGCCCGCGACAACTTGGCTCAATCGCCCGACTGCGGCAAATGCCACCAGCCGCTGTTCACCGGCCACCCGGTGGCGCTGGACGAGACGGCTTTCGAGAAGCACATTGCCCGCTCCCAGGTGCCTGTGCTGGTGGACTTCTGGGCGCCCTGGTGCGGCCCGTGCCGCGCGATGGCGCCGCAATTTGAAGCCGCCGCGCGCGAGCTTGAGCCCCACATGCGCCTGGCCAAGGTGAACACCGAAGAGGCGCAGCAGCTCGGCGCGCGGCTGCAGATCCGCAGCATCCCCACGCTGGCGCTGTTCGTGGGCGGGCGCGAGGTGGCCCGCCAGCCCGGCGCCATGGGCGCGGCCGACATCGTGCGCTGGGCGCGGGCGCAGCGCACGGGTTGACCCCGGTGCCCGCGCCGCAACGGCCGGGCTATCATGCGCCGCTTTGCGCAGCCTGCCCCAGGTGTTGCGCACCCACGGAGGCGCACCGCCATGTCCCCTGAAACTTCCGAGACCGGCCGCCTGCTGGCCGATGTGGGCGGCACCAACGCCCGTTTTGCCTGGCAAGACGATGCCAGCGCGCCAGTGTCCGATGTGCGGGTGTTGGCCTGCGCCGATTTCCCCACGTTGCAGGCCGCCATGCACAGCTACCTCGATGGACTGGGCCACGGCCGGCCCGCCATGGCCGCCATCGCCATCGCCAACCCCATCACCGGTGATCAGGTCCGCATGACCAACCACGACTGGGCCTTCTCGCAGGCGGCGGTGAAGGCCGAGTTCGGCCTGGCCCACCTGCGCCTGCTCAACGACTTCACCGCGCTAGCCCTGGCCCTGCCCGATGTGCCGGCCAGCGAGCTGCGCCAGGTTGGCGGTGGCGTGGGCCAGCCCGACAAGGCCAAGGCCTTGCTGGGGGCGGGCACGGGCCTGGGTGTTTCGGGTCTGCTGCCCGATGGCGCCGGTGGCTGGGTGCCGCTGGAAGGCGAGGGTGGCCATGTGACCTTGCCCGCAGTGAGCGCGCGCGAGCGGCTGGTGATGGACGGCCTCACGCGGCTGTATGGTCGCGCCTCGGCGGAGCGGCTGTGCAGTGGCCAGGGGCTGGTCGACGCCTTCACGCTGCTGTGCGAGGCCGACGGCGTGGCCCTGAGCGGATTGGGCACACCCGCCGCCGTGGCCGACGCCGCGCTGAAAGCCCGCCAGCCCCAGGCCCTGGAAGCGCTGAACATGCTGTGCGCCATGCTCGGTTCGGTGGCTGGCAACCTGGCGCTCACGCTGGGTGCGCGTGGCGGTGTCTTTATCGGCGGAGGCATCGTGCCGCGCCTGGGCAGCTGGTTCGACAGCTCGCCGTTTCGCGAGCGCTTCGAGTCCAAGGGCCGCTTTCAGACCTACCTCAAGGACGTGCCCGTGTGGGTGATCACGTCGGCGCAGTCGCCGGCCTTGCTCGGCGCTGCGCGGGCGCTCTCCGGTTTGCGCTGACCCGCACCGCGCCCGCGGTCTGCGGGTTTCTCCGGATGTGGTTGTTAATTAATTAATGAAAAATTAATGACCCCCGGCGATCCGAACGTCTGTTCAAAAAAAACGCTCGCCGGGTTCATCCACGAGGCCGCAGGCCCACCACCGGAGACACCCATGAAATTCCCAGTCACCCTCGGTGCGGCCCTGGTGGCCGCCATGCTCGCCACCGCTTGCGGCAAAAAAGAAGAGGCTGCGCCCGTGGCCGCCACCCCGGCGCCGGCCGCAGCGCCCGCTGCCGCGCCCCAGCAGACGGTGGAGGTGCTGCACTACTGGACCTCGGGCGGCGAAGCCAAGTCGGCCGCCGGGCTCAAGGCCATGCTGGAAGCCAAGGGGCACCTGTGGAAAGACTTCGCCGTGGCCGGCGGCGGTGGTGAAAACGCCATGACCGTGCTCAAGAGCCGTGCCGTGTCGGGCAACCCGCCCACCGCCGCCCAGGTCAAGGGCCCGGCCATCCAGGAGTGGGCCAACGAAGGCATGCTGACCAGCATCGACAGCGTGGCCCAGGCCGAGAAGTGGGACGAGCTGCTGCCCAAGGTGGTGGCCGACGTGATGAAGTCCAAGGGCAGCTACGTGGCCGCGCCGGTCAACGTGCACCGCGTCAACTGGATGTGGGCCAACCCCGAGGTGCTGAAGAAGGCCGGCGTGGACGGCATGCCCAAGACCTGGGACGAGTTTTTCGTGGCGGCCGACAAGATCAAGAAATCGGGCAACGTGGCGCTGGCCCACGGGGGTCAGAACTGGCAGGACTTCACCGTGTTCGAGTCGGTCGTGCTCGGCGTGGGTGGCCCGCAGTTCTACACCGACGCGTTCGTCAAACTCGACCCGGCCGCGCTGACCAGCCCGACCATGACCAAGGCGCTCACGACCTTCCGCAAGCTCAAGGGCTACACCGACGCCGCCTCCACCGGACGCGACTGGAACATGACCACCGCCACCGTGATCCAGGGCAAGGCCGGCTTCCAGTTCATGGGCGACTGGGCCAAGGGCGAGTTCACCGCCGCCGGCCAGAAACCCGGTGAAGGTTTCCTGTGCGCCGCCGCGCCCGGCACGGCCAACGCGTACACCTTCAACGTCGACTCCTTCATCATGTTCAAGCTGAAGGACGAGGCCGCGCAGAAGGCCCAGGCCGATCTGGCTTCGGCCATCCTGAGCACCGCGTTCCAGGAAGTGTTCAACCAGAACAAGGGTTCCATCCCGGTGCGCCTGGGCCACGACATGAGCAAGTTCGACGACTGCGCCAAGCTCTCGGCCAAGGACTTCGTGGACACCGCCAAGTCGGGCGGCCTGGTGCCGTCCATCGCTCACGGCATGGCGGTGGAGCCGGCCAAGCAGGGCGCGATCCAGGACGTGGTGACCCAGTTCTGGAACGACGACAAGCTCAGCGTGGCCGACGCGCAGAAGCGCATCGCCCAGGCCGCGGCCGCCAAGTAAGCGCAGACCGCGAGGCAGGTGCAAACCCCGGGGTTTGCACCTGACAGCCCATGAACAAGAACATCGACCACATCCTGCCCAAGCTGGTGCTCGCACCGGCCTTCGTGCTGGGGCTGGCCTTCATCTACGGCTTCATGGCCTGGAACGGCCTGCTCTCGGTGACGGCCTCGCGCATGCTGCCCAACTACGAGCTGGTGGGGCTGGCGCAGTACGGCCGCTTGTGGGAGATGGACCGCTGGTGGGTGGCGCTGAAGAACCTCGCCATCTTCGGCGTGCTCTACGTGGGCCTATCGATGGCGCTGGGCATCTTCCTGGCGATCCTGCTCGACCAGAAGGTGCGCGGTGAAGGCTTCATCCGCACCGTCTACCTCTACCCCATGGCGCTGTCCTTCGTGGTGACGGGCACCGCCTGGAAATGGATCCTCAACCCCAGCGAGGGCCTGCAGAAAGTGGTGCAGGACATGGGCTGGACCACCTTCACGTTTGACTGGCTGGTGCAGTCCGACATGGCCATCTACTGCGTGGTGATTGCCGGCGTGTGGCAGTCGGCGGGCTTTGCGATGGCGCTGTTTCTGGCTGGCCTGCGCGGCATCGACGACAGCATCATCAAGGCCGCGCAGATCGACGGCGCCTCGCTGCCCCGCATCTACCTGCGCATCGTGTTGCCGGCGCTCAGCCCGGTGTTCTTTTCCACGCTCATGGTGCTGGCTCACCTGGCCATCAAGAGCTTCGACCTCGTGATGGCGCTCACCTCGGGCGGCCCGGGTTACGCCACCGACGTGCCGGCCACCTTCATGTTTGCCATGAGCTTCAGCCGCGGGCAGATCGGCCTGGGCGCGGCCAGCGCCACCATCATGCTGGCCACCGTGGCGGCCATCGTGGTGCCCTACCTCTACAGCGAACTGCGGAGCAAACCCCGATGAGCGCCGCGCCGGGCCGTTCCCAAGCAAGCTCGCACCGCAGTGCGCTGCACGGAGGTTTCCAATGATCGCTAAGCAGAGACTGCTGGGCCGATTCGTGCTCATGACCACCTTGCTGGTCGGCGCCGCGTTCTTTCTCGCGCCGCTCTACGTGATGCTCGCCACCTCGTTCAAGGACGCCGACGAGATCCGCAATGGCAACCTGCTCAGCTTGCCGGGCAGCCTCAATTTCTCCGCCTGGGGCCAGGCGTGGTCGAGCGCCTGCACGGGGGTGGACTGCAACGGCCTGCAGCCCTTCTTCTGGAACTCGGTGTTCATGGCCATCCCCGCGGTGCTGATCTCCACCACCTGGGGTGCGCTCAATGGCTACGTGCTGAGCCTGTGGAAATTTCGCGGCAGCGAGACCTTTTTTGGTCTGCTGCTGTTCGGTGTGTTCATGCCTTTTCAGGTGGTGTTGCTGCCCATGAGCCAGGTGCTGGGTTGGATGGGTCTTTCCAGCTCCATTGGCGGGTTGATCCTGGTGCATTGCCTGGCCGGCTTGCCCAGCACCACGCTCTTTTTTCGCAACTACTACGCGGCCGTGCCGGGCGAACTTCTGCAGGCCGCCAAGCTCGATGGCGCGGGTTTCTGGCAGATCTTCCTGCGCATCATCGTGCCCATGTCCACACCCATCGTCATGGTCACCCTCATCTGGCAGTTCACCCAGATCTGGAACGACTTTCTTTTCGGCGTGGCTTTCAGCGGTGCCGATTCCAAGCCTGTCACGGTGGGCCTGAACAACCTGGCCAACACCACCAGCAGTGTGAAGGCCTACAACGTGGACATGGCTGGTGCCCTGATTGCCGCCTTGCCCACGGTGGCGGTCTATGTGCTGGCGGGTCGGTATTTTGTGCGCGGCCTGACGGCTGGCGCTGTGAAAGGTTGAACTCCATGGTCGCATCCACTGCATCCGCGCTCGACATCCGGGGCGTGCGCAAATGCTTCGGCAAGGGCGACCGGCAGGTCGAGGTCTTGAAAAAGATCGACATCGCCGTCGCACCGGGCGAATTCCTCATCCTGGTCGGGCCCTCGGGCTGCGGCAAGTCCACCCTGCTGAGCATCATCGCGGGGCTGGAAGAGCCCACCGAGGGCGCGATCCATATCGGCTCGCGCAACGTGGTGGGCGTGGCGCCCGCGCAGCGCGACATCGCCATGGTGTTCCAGAGCTACGCGCTCTACCCCACCATGAGCGTGGCCGACAACATCGGCTTCGCGCTGGAGATGCGCAAGGTGCCCAAGCCCGAGAGAGTGCGGCGCATCGCCGAGGTGGCCGCCATGCTGCAGATCGAGCACCTGCTCGACCGCCGGCCGAGCCAGCTCTCGGGCGGCCAGCGCCAGCGCGTGGCCATGGGCCGGGCCCTGGCGCGCCAGCCGCAGCTGTTTTTGTTCGACGAGCCGCTGTCCAACCTGGACGCCAAGCTGCGCGTGGAGATGCGCGCCGAGATCAAGCGCCTGCACCAGGCCAGCGGCATCACCAGCGTGTACGTGACGCACGACCAGATCGAGGCCATGACGCTGGGCAGCCGCATCGCCGTGATGAAAGACGGCATCCTGCAGCAGCTCGGAACGCCCGACCAGATTTACAACCGCCCCGCCAACACCTACGTGGCCACGTTCATCGGCTCACCCACCATGAACCTGGTGCCCGGGCGCAGCGTGGCCGAGGCGGGCCGGGGCTTCAGCATCGCCGGTGCGGACCTGCCACTGGCCTGCCCGGGCGCGGGCAGCACCGCTGCGCTGATGGGTCTGCGGCCCGAGCACATCATCCTGTCGGACAGCGCGCCCTGGCGCGGCGAGGTCAGCGTGGTCGAGCCCACCGGGGCCGACACCTTCGTGGTGATCAAGACCGAGGCCGGCGACGTGACGGTGCGCACTGCGCCACAGGTGCGCGTGGCACCCGGCGACCGTGTGGGGCTGGAGGTGCAGGCGCTGCATGTGAACTGGTTCGACCCGGACTCTGGCCAGCGGCTCGCATGAGCAGGGTGCCCCTCATCGAGAGCCGGGGCGCGGTGTTCTCGCGCATCGCCGCTGGTGCCTGGCGCATGGCGGAGTGGGGCCTGACCCCGCAGCAGCGCCTGGGCTGGATCGAGGCCTGCCTTGACCTGGGCATCACCACCTTCGACCACGCCGACATTTACGGCGGCTACACGGTCGAGGCGCTGTTTGGCGAGGCGCTGGCGCTGCAGCCTGCGCTGCGCCAGCGCATGCAGATCGTGGGCAAGTGCGGCATCCGCCTGGTGAACCCGCAACGCCCCGGCAACCTCGTCAAGCACTACGACACTTCGCCCGCGCATGTGCGCGCCTCGGTGGAGAACTCGCTCCAGCAACTGCGCACCGACCACCTGGACGTGCTGCTCATCCACCGCCCCGACGCGCTGATGAACGCCGCCGAGCTGGCCGATGTGTTCACGCGTTTGCGCACCGAGGGCAAGGTGCTGCACTTCGGCGTGTCCAACCACACGCCCTCGCAGCTGGCCTTGCTTGATGCCCACATACCGTTGGTCACCCACCAGCTGGAATGTTCACCGCTGCACCTGGACGCGCTGCACGACGGTGCCTTCGACCAGGCGCAAGCCTTGGGCTTCTTGCCCATGGTCTGGTCGCCGATGGCGGGCGGCCGGCTGTTCACCGGGGGCGATGACGCTTCGGTGCGCGTGCGTGGTGTCTTGACCGCCCTGGCCAGCGAGTGGGGAAGCTCGCCGGAGGCGGTGGCCATTGCCTGGCTGCTTCGCCATCCCGCGCGCCCGGTGCCGGTGCTCGGTTCGCGGCGTGCGCAGGCTTACCAGCAGGCTGCGGATGCCATGACGCTGAACATGGACGCGCAAAGCTGGTACCGCGTGTGGTCGGCGGGCGCCGGGCGCGCGGTGGCCTGATCGCGCTGCGCAGTCCAGCTTTCCCGGCAGACAAGCCGGGGCAAACCTGAGAAAGTCGCGTGACAGCGGTTTGAACTCCACTCGCCGCGCAGCCATTCTTCGAGGTTCATCATGGTCATCGCTCCCATTCCGGGCAACGAGGTCGCGCGTCTGAAGGCGTTGCGTGACCTGCTGGTGCTCGATACACCGCCCGAGGCGCGCTACAACAGCATCGTCGAATTTGCAGCAGCCGAATTCAATGTCCCGATGGCGGTGATATCGCTGGTGGACAACGACCGCCAGTGGTTCAAGGCCAGCGTCGGCCTGGATGCGTGTGAGTCCTCGCGCGACAGCTCGTTCTGTGGTCATGCCATCCTGACACCGAGCACCATGGTTGTGCCCGACGCGCTCGACGATATCCGTTTCGTGGACAACCCCATGGTGACCGGCGAGCCCCACATCCGCTTTTACGCGGGCGCGCCGCTGTGTCTGCCCGACGGCGAGATCGTGGGTACCTTGTGCATCATCGACCGGCAGCCCCGGCATTTCGAGCCCCACGAACTGCTCGCCCTGGGGGCCCTGCGCGAGCTGGTGGTGAATCAGTTGATGACCGCAGCCGTGATCTCCTGAGAGCATCCAAGCGGGTGCCTCCCGCGTGCCTGTCACCCGCTGCGCTAAGCTGTGTTCGTGTTCGCATCCTTCCCCACCCAAGGAGCCTCCATGAACCAGCCAGCCCTTCGCATCGCCCTCGTGTTCAACCCCGAAGACCAGACCTGGATGCGCCGCAGTTCACTTGCCGTGCCCGATTTCTGGCGCGGTCACGGGGTGGCGCCCGCCACCGGCGATGTGTTCCGCCTGGGTGGGCGGCAGTTCACCGTGCAGGGGCGGCTGTGGGAGCAGGACGGCGAAGGCACGGTGCTGCGCGTCTTTGTCGGCAGCGCACACGCCGAAAGCGATTCGGTGTTTGGCTGAGCGCCTCGGTCAACCGAGCTGCAGCACCACGCGCAGACCGTGTGGTGTCGCCCGCTCCACCGTGGCATCTCCTCCATGCCGCCGGGCGATCTCGCGCACGATGGCCAGGCCAAGGCCGCAGCCGCCGGGCAGTTCGCTGGCGCGCCAGAAGCGCTGGAACACATGGGCCATCTCCTCGTCGGTGAGCCCCGGGCCGTTGTCTTCGACCACGAGTTCAGCACCTGAAGCGCGTGCAGCCACCTCCACGGTGACGCTGCTGCCGCGCGGTGTGTAGCGCAGCGCGTTGTCGATCAGGTTGGCCAGGGCCTCGCTCAGTTGCAGTGCATCACCTTGCAGGGGCAGGTGATCGGCGCCTTCATAGCCCAGGTCGACGCCGGCGGCCATGGCGCGCGGGGTCCATTCGCGGGCCACGTCACGCGCCAGTTCGGCCAGGTCCAGTGGCTCGCGACGGGCGTGGGTTTCGTTGCGGGCCAGTGTGAGCAACTGGTGCACCAGGTGGGCGCTGCGTTCAGCGCCGGTGAGCACCTTGGTCAGTCGCGCGCCCAGCACCGGGTCCCGCGTCTCGCGCTGCGCCAGCTCCACCTGGCTGATGAGCCCGGCCAGTGGGGTGCGCAGCTGGTGGGCTGCGTCGTTGATGAAGCGTTTCTCCTGCACCACGCTGCGCTCCACTTCGCCCAGCAGGCCGTTGACGGCCTGGACCAGGGCGTGCACTTCACTGGGCGCCTGCGTCATGCCGATGGGCGACAAGGCGTTGACCGAGCGGTTCTCCAACTGGCCAGTGAGGCGTTTGAGCGGAGCCAGGCCACGGCGGATGCCACCGTACACCAGCAAGCTCAGCAGCGCGCCGATGCCCAGCAGCGGGACCAGCAGGTCGGCCACCAGTTCACGCGCAATCTGTTGCTGCGCGGCGGTGCTTTTGCCCACTTGCACACGCAGCGTCTGCGGTGCGCTGTCCTCGCCGTAGCTCACGTCCAGGGCCACGATGCGCAGTGGCTGGCCGCCCAGGGTGGCGCGGTAGAGCAGGGGCTCGCCAAAGCGCGCGGGTGCAGCGGGTGGAGCGGGCAGGCTCGGGTTGCCCAGCAGGAACTGGCCGGGTGGTGACGTCACCAAATAGCTCAACGGGTCGGTGGGGTCCTGCGCCAGCACGTCTTGCGCGGCGCGCGGGAAGTCGATCAGCAGGCCCGAGCCGATGGGCTTGACCTGCCGCGCCAGCGCGCGCACCGACTGCATGAGCGACTGGTCGATGGCCTTTTCGGCGTAGCTCAGTGCGATGCGGTAGGTGAGCAGGCCGCCACCTGCCCACAGCACCAGCTGCGGCAGCAGCAACCACAGCAGCAGCTGGCGGCGCAGCGACAGGAGCGAGGGCTTGCTCAATTGGCCCTTTTACCCGGTGGTTTTCTCGAGCAGGTAGCCCAGGCCGCGGATGTTGCGGATGTTCAGCGGCGAGCCGGTGAGCTTGCGGCGCAGACGGTGCACGTACACCTCCAGCGCATTGGAGGCCAGCGTGCCCGCCTCGCCGGGCACGGTCTGCCAGGCACTCAGCACATCGTCGCGGCTGACCACGCGGCCGGTGTTGCGCACCAGCAGGTCCAGCAGCGTCCATTCGCGGGGCGTGAGGTCGATGGCCTCCTGGCCGAGCCAGGCGCGCTGCAGCTGGGCGTCCAGGCGCAGCGGATGGTTGCTCTCGGCGGGCTCGCTGGCGCTCGCAGAAGGCAGGTTGGCGCGGCGCAGCAGGGCTTGAAGGCGCGCCTGCAATTCATCGAGGCTGAAGGGCTTGGTGAGGTAGTCGTCGGCGCCGGCATTGAGGCCGGCCACGCGGTCTTCCACGCCGTCGCGCGCGGTCAGCACCAGCACGGGGAGGGCAGGCAGGCGCCGGCGCAGCGTGCGCAACACGGTGAGACCATCCACCCGGGGCAGACCCAGGTCCAGCACCACACCGTCAAACGGTTCTGCCTGCAACAGATCGAGCGCCACCTGTCCGTCTTCGGCGGTGCTGATGCGGTGGCCGGCCTGCATGAGCTGGGCGCTGAGGCCGTCGCGCAGGAGTTCGTCGTCTTCCACGATCAGGAGGTGTGCCATGGCGGGATTATCCCGCCACACCGCAAGCCGGATGAGACACCTCAGGTGGCTGCGGTTCGCGCGTCCAGCGCGGCTGCCACCGCAGCCACCCGTGCCTTGTGTATCTGTTCGCCCACCTTGGGCCCGGTCAGGCCGTTGGCCTGGGCCTGCGCGGCGATGCTGGCGGTGTCCACCGACTGTGCCCAGACCAGCGCCTGCGCGAGCCGCCCGCGTTGGGGGTAAGCGCTCTCGCTCATGCCCAGCCGTCCGCGCGCATCGCATTCGCAGGCCAGCAGCACCTCGTGAAAACGCGCTGGCTTGCGCAGGGCGTCGCAACGCTCCAGCAGGCGCACCAGCGCTGCGGCGCCCAGCGATTCGCTGCGGTGGATGTTGCCGTGCTCACGCGCCACCACGTCGGCCAGTTCGCGGCAGTCCACCGGCACACGCAGCCGCTCGCACACACCCTTGAGCAGGCGAGCGCTGCGCTCTTCGTGGCCAATGTGGCGCGGCAAGACATCGGCCGGGGTGGTGCCCTTGCCGAGGTCGTGCCCCAGGCAGGCGAAGCGCACCCCCAGTGGCGTGGCCAGGCGAGCACTCATGTCGAGCACCATCATCAGGTGCACGCCGGTGTCGATTTCAGGGTGGTGTTCTGCGCTTTGCGGCACGCCCCAGAGCCGGTCCACTTCGGGCAGCAGGCGCTTCAATGCGCCGCAGTCTCGCAGCACGTCGAACATCCGGCTGGGGCACTGTTCCATCAGCCCGCGCGCGAGCTCCTGCCACACGCGTTCGGCCACCAGATGATCGACCTCGCCGTGGTCCACCATGCGCTGCATCAACGAAAGCGTTTCCGGCGCTACCGAGAAATCGGGGAAACGCGCAGCGAAACGCGCCAGCCGCAGGATGCGCACCGGGTCTTCGGTGAAGGCGTCGGTGACGTGGCGCAACACGCGGTCTTTCAGGTCCTGCCTTCCGTTGTGGGGGTCGATGAGCTGCGCGCGGGCGGGATCATTCGCCTCGTCCGCCGCCACGGCCATCGCATTGATGGTGAGGTCGCGCCGGGCAAGATCGTCTTCCAGCGTCACACCCGGTTCCGCATGCACGGCAAAGCCCCGGTAGCCCGGCGATGTCTTGCGCTCGGTGCGGGCCAGGGCATATTCCTCGCGCGTGGCGGGGTGCAGGAACACCGGGAAGTCCCGCCCCACAGGCACGAAGCCTTGTTCCACCATGGCCCCGGGCGTGGCACCCACGACCACCCAGTCGCGGTCCACGTGCGAGGCTTCGGGCGCGCCTGCGGCTCGCGCCAGCAGCGCGTCGCGCACGGCGCCGCCCACGAGATAGGTTTTCATGCCGCCAAGTTTAGGCCCCCGCGCAGCGGCGCAGCGTGGGGGCTATCGATACGCCGCAGGGCCGTCCCAAGGCGAATCAACCCCCTCGGGGGGCAGCGACCCGCGCAGCGGTGGAGCGTGGGGGCTATCTGCCCAGGCGGTAAGGCTCGTCGAAGTCGATGAAGTCGTGCTCGGCCAGCGCGTCGTCGATCCAGGCCTTCACACCCGGCAGCGCACACACGCGTTCCACGTACGCGGCCAGATCGGCGGGCAGCGGCAGTTCGTAGGTCTTGATGCGCATGCACACCGGGGCAAAGTAGGCGTCGGCGATGGTGAACTCGCCAAACAGCAGGGCACCGGCGGGTTGCGCCGCGAGCAACTCGCCCCACAGGCCGCCCAGGCGTGCCATGTCGGCACGCACCGCAGGCTTGTCGCGCCACACCAGCCGGCCGATGTCGGGCAACGAAGCCTCGATGTTCATGGGGCAGTGGTTGCGCAGCGCGGTGAAGCCGCTGTGCATTTCGGCGCACACACTGCGCGCGCGGGCCCGGGCTCGCGTGTCTTTTGGCCACAGTTGCTTGTCGGGAAAGCGCTCGGCGAGGTACTCGGCGATCGCGAGCGTGTCCCAGATGGCAAAGCCATCGTCCACCAGCACCGGTACCTTGCCCAGCGGGTTGACGGTACGCAGGCTCTTCTTGAAGCTGGAATCGATGTCGAACGAGTCGAAGCGCACCATCACTTCTTCAAACGGAATGCCAGCCTGCTTGAGGAGCACCCAGGGTCGCATCGACCAGGAGGAATAGTTCTTGTTGCCGACGTAGAGTTGCAGTGACATGGGGCCTCCTGAAAAGTGCCCCATGGTAAGGATTTCACGCCCGCGGATTGATGCCCGATTGCGCGCCGATTGATCCGCTGCGCGACCGGCTCGCGGGCGGATGTGTTCAGGCGTACTTTTCCAGGATGCGGGTAGAGCGCTCGACCTCGCGGAAGGTATGGACCTCGGAGTCGGACGTGGACACGGCTTCCATCACCGAGGTGGCCATCATGCGGTAGAAGGCTTTGTCCATGGCCTTGCGTGCGGCCGACATCTGCTGGGCCACGTCTTCGCAAGAACGGCCATCCTCGACCATGTCGATCAGTCCACGGACCTGACCTTCGATGCGCTTGAGGCGGTTGATCACGTCTCGCTGGTGTTCGGTGCGGTAGCCGGGCGCAGCGGAGACGCCGGTTCTGCGGCTGGTGGGAAGTTTCAGGTTGGAGACTGTCATCTGGGTTCCTGGGTTGGTGTTGTACTGTGTACGGTTTAATGTAAACCCGAAAAACCCACGAATAAATGACACCTTGGTGTTATTTATTGCTCATCTAAGCAGCCAAAAGTCACATTCGGTTTGGCCTCAGGCGTTCTGACCTTGCGACCGTTCGTCCCGCCTGAACTCCAGCAGTTTGCTGCGCCCGCCGCGGCGGCCCAGGTAGCTGGGTGCGATCGTGTACACGCTGGCGGGCGCAATACCCAGCGCGGACAGACCGGGCCATTGGTGGGTGGCCACGTTGTCTATCGACATGGCATCCAGGTTGTCGCGGCTCATCAGCGGTTCGCCGGGCATGAGTTCCATCAAGCGGGCTTGCAGGCGCGCCAGGAAGTCGGGCAGAGGCAAGACTGGGCGCTGTTGGCTGCCATACCGCCCCGCGATGCCCACCAGCTCGGTCAGCGTCATCACGTCGGGGCCAGCGCACTCAAAGGTCTGCCCGACCGCGCTTTGGGGCAGACCCTGATCGGCAATGCAGGCCGTCACGGCGTTGGCCACGTCTTCCACCCACACCGGCTGAAAACGGGCGGCTGCGCCGGCCAGTGGCACCACGGGAAAGATCGACTGCAGGCTGGCAAAGACGTTGAGGAAGCGGTCTCCGGCGCCGAAGATGACGCTGGGCCGCAGGACGGTCAGGTCCAGCCCGGCGGCGCGCAACAGCTCTTCGCCACGCGCCTTGCTGCGCTGGTAGCGCGAGGGTCCGTCCAGGCTCACTCCGAGCGCGCTGATGTGCACCAGGCGGCGCACGCCATCGGCCAGGCAGGCCTCCGACAAGGCCAGGGGCAACTCCACGTGCACACGCTCGAAGGCTTCTTCGCTGCCGTGCAGGATGGCGATGAGGTTGACCACGGCGTCGTGGCCCGTGACCAGCCCCAGCAGTTGGGCGGGGTCGTGCACGTCGGCCTCGATCACGGTCACGCGCGGCAGGTGTTGCACTGCGGCGGCGTTGATGGCCCGGCGTGTGGGCACGGTAATGCGCCAACCCTGGCGGTGCAGCTTTTCACAGACGTGGCGACCGACAAAACCGGTGCCGCCCAGGACAAGGATGTTTTTCATGGGTGCAGGTGTCCGGATGTTCAGGGGAGATCGCGGTTGATGGTGGCATCACCGCCGACACGAGGACCGATCGTGCCCAGGCGTGCACGCAAGGACTGTGGCTGCCCCGTGAGCAGCGCAGCATAGCTGGTGGTGTTGGCCAGCACGCGTTTGACGTAGTCACGCGTCTCTTCAAACGGGATGTTTTCGGCCCAGATGTCACCAGGCAGCACCGGGCCGTTGCGCCAGCTGCGCGGACGACCTGGCCCCGCGTTGTAGGCGGCTGCAGCCATGGGCAGAGAGCCCTCGAAATCGTCGAGCGCGAGCTTGAGGTATGCGGTGCCGATGAGGATGTTGGTGTCGCGCTCGGTGATTTGCGTGGGCTGGAAACTGGTCAGGCCGATCTTGCGGGCGGTCCAGCGCGCGGTGGCCGGCATCACCTGCATGAGACCCGATGCGCCCACACCGGAGCGCGCGTCGGTCACGAACCGGCTTTCCTGGCGGATCAGGCCGTACACATAGGCCGGGTCCAGGCCGATCTCTTTTGATCGGCTCACCACCGCCGCACGGTGCGGCGTGGGAAAACGCTGGGCGTGGTCTTGCGTGGTGGGTGTGCGCAGGCTGGTGTTGATGCAGCGGTCCCACAGCTCGGCGTCGCAGGCCAGCGCGGCGGCGGCCAGCAGTTCGCGTTCGCCCATGCCGCCGGCGTCGTGCAGGTTGGTGGTGTAGTTCCACTCGCGAATGCCTTCGTTGCGCAGGCCCAGCCGAATGGCGATCAGCGCGCGGCGCAGACCTGGGTGGCGCTGCGCGGCCGAGGTTTCTTCGGCGCTCAGGGGCGCGGGGGCGGGCGGTGTGTTGATGGGACGGCCGAGGTCTTCGAGTGCAAGCTGTTCGTAGAAGCCGCGTTCGGAGGCGATCGATTCCAGCAGCGTGCGGGCCTGCGCCGAGGCCGTGGTCGCGTCGGGCAGCTTGAGCGCCTGCAGGGCACGCGCCTTCCAGTAGATCCAGTCGGGCTGGCCCTGCTGCGATTCGCTCATGGCCGCCACGGCATCGCGCACCTGGCCCCAGGCGCCCGCGCGCATCCCGGCGCGCGCCTTCCAGGCCAGGTGGTCGTCGTGCATGAAACGGTCTTCGCCGTTGGCGAAGTACGTGAGGGCCTGGCTTTCCAGCTTTTGTGCCGAGCGTTTGCCGATCACGCCCCAGACCCAGCTGCGCTCCTCTTTGGTGAGCTGGGCTTTCCAGCGCGTGCGGTCCATCTCCAGGGCCGCCGCCGGCGGGTCATTGAAGGCCAGCTTGATGATGGCCAGGGTCACCAGCTCTTTGGTGCGGGGGCGAATGGCGGTGATCTTCTCGTCAAGGTACTTGACGGGGTCACCGGTGACGGTGTCGACCATGCCGGCCCAGTCGGGGTCGAGCAGCCCCACGGCCTGGCTGGCCACGCGTGGGCGGTTGGCGTCCACGGCCAGACGTGCGCGTTGCCAGGCGGCTTCGGGCTTGAGGTGGCCGCTGGCCAGCAACGACTGCGCGGCGGTGGCGCAGCCATCGTCGGCTTCGCGCTGGGCATGCCAGAGCGCACGCACGCGCTCGGCGGCGAGTTCGGCCGGCATGCGGCCGCTGGCAGCGTCGAGCATGAGGGCATAGCAACTCACCTGCCGGTCGTCGTTCATGCGAAAGCGCGGCAGCTCGGCGGAGAAGTTGGTCCAGTCGCGTGCGCGGCCCAGCAGCAGCAGCCAGTCGTTGCGCAGCCGGTCTTCCCAGTAGGTACCGGCCATGCGGTCCAGGGCCGCGCGGATCTCGACCGGGCTGGCGCTTTCCAGGCGGGCTTTCATGCTCCAGTAAACCGCCAGCGGCTCCAGGGCGTGGCCGCGTACTGCGGGCAGCAGGTTGGCGAGCTGGGTGGTGTTGTTGCGGCGGAAGGCCTCTCGCATCTCCAGCAAGGAGGCATCGGCCCCGGCGCCGCTTTGTGCGTGTGCCAGCCCCGGCAACACCAGCACGGCCATAATGAACCGCAGAGCCCACCGATGCATGCTCGGCATGGTCGCCGCGTTCTGCGCTTTTGATTCCCGTTTCACACCAACCTGTTTCATGCGTTGATTATGGACACCAAAGACGGCCAGAGTTCCCTTCCACCCCACAGGAAACAGGCCGAAGGATCAACGGCGGCGACCCTGAAAAGCGAATGGCGCAAGTCATTGGTCGAAAAACGCCTGGGCCTGGCCGACCGCGGGTTTCGCAACGACATGCTGCAGCGGGTCATGCGGGTGTGGCTGATCGAGCGACCGGATGCTGTGATCGGCGCGTACTGGCCCATCAAGGGCGAGTTTGATCCCTTGCCGGCGCTGTTTCGCTGGCAGGAAGCCGGCCTGGAAGAAGACGCGCAAGGCGCGCAGAAGCACCGGCGCATTGGTCTGCCGGTGGTCAACAAGGTCGACAAGACGCTGACCTTCTACACCTGGTACCCGGGCTGCCCCATGGAAGAAGACGCCTACGGGATTCCCAAGCCCAAGGACACAGAGATCGTTGTGCCCACGCTGATCTTCGTGCCCTGCGTGGGCTATGGGCCGGGTGGGTTCCGTTTGGGTTATGGCGGTGGTTTCTACGACCGCACGCTGGCGAGCTTGAATCCCAAGCCGTTCACGGTGGGGTTGGGCTACGACTTTGCCTACCTGCCGTACCTACAGCCCGAAGCGCATGATGTGCCCTTGGACGCCATCTTGAGCGACACAGGCGTGATGTGGCCAGAGAGATGACGCCCCCCACGCTTCCCCGCTGCGCGAGGTCCGCTGCCCCCCCCCGGGGGGGGGGCTGTTTCGGCTTGGGGCGGCCCGGCGCCGAAACCTAGGGATGCTCCGCGTTCGCGTGCACTTCGGTGATGCGTTTCTCGCGCCGCACCAGGTAGAGCCCGCTGCCGATGATGATGGCAGCACCCCACCAGGTGTGTGAGGCCGGCAGCGTTTGCCAGATCAGCCAGTCCAGTCCCAGGCCCCAGGCCAGTGCGCTGTATTCGAACGGCGCCACCGCCGAGGCCTGGCCGTGGCGGAAGGCTTCGGTGATGGCGAGCTGGCCACAAAAGCCCGTAATGGCCAGGGCCAGCAGCAAAGGGGCATCACTGCGCTGAATGACCACCCAGTCGGGCCAGGCCAGCGCGCCCCCGCCCAGAGACATCAGCACCATCATCCACAGCACCATGCTTTCGCTGCTGTCGGTGCGGCTGGCCAGGCGGCCGGTGACGGCGGCCACCGCGTAGCACAGCGCCGCACCCAGCGTGGCCAGGCCACCCACGGTGACGAAGCCGCTTTGCAGGTCTTCGCCGCTGGGGCGCAACGCAATCAGCACGCCGATGAAGCCGACCCCGATCGCCCACCAGTGCGCGGCCGGCACACGCTCCTTGAGCACCGGCACCGACAGCATGGTGATGAGCAGTGGCGAAATGAAGAACAGCGTGTACGCGGCCGACAGCGGCAGCTCGCGCACACCCATGGTGAACAGCGACAGCATGGCGATGCCGAGCAGTCCGCGCAGCAGGTGCAGCGGCCAGCGGACCTTGACGACCGTGTGCCAGGCGCCGCGCCAGGCGATGTAGAGCAGCACCAGTGGCATGGCGGTCATGCCGCGAAGTGCTGCGATCTGCAGCACCGGGTAGCGCGCCGAGAGCGTCTTGAGCACCGCGTCCATGAGGGCGAAGAAGCCCACGGCGACCAGCATGAAGACGATGCTGCGCAGGTTGCCGGCGGCGAGGTGGCGAGAGGTCGACATGGGCCTCAGTCCATCTGGTCCACGGTGTCGGGATCGGGCACATCGCCGATGGCCTCACGCGTGGCGGCGGCCTGCAGCAGCAGCCAGTCGCAGAACGCCTTCACCTCGGGTCGCTGCGCGCTGCGCGGCGCCACCATGAGCCAGTACACCAGCGGCGAATCCAGCCGTGTGTGGGGCAACGGCTCCACCAGTGCGCCGCTGGCCAGGCTCTCGGCCACCAGCGGCAGGCGCGCGAGTGCCACGCCTTGGCCGGTGAGCGCGGCCTGCACGATCTGGTTGGCGTAGTTGAAGTACATCCAGCGCTGCGGTGAGAGCTTGGCCGGCGGTGCGCTTGTGCGCGTGCGCTTGCCCGTGGCCGCGACGGGCTTCGCGCCAAACGTGTCGAGCCAGCGTTGCCAGGTGAGCCATTCGAGGTGGCGCGTGCGGTGAGCGTCGCCGGCCTCGATCAAGGCGCACTTGGAGAGGTCTTCAATGCTCTTGATCGGTTGCGCCTTGAGCAGCCAGGGGCTGGCCACTGGCGTGAGCTGCTCGCCAAAGAGCCGCTGTGCACTGGCCGGTATGCCTTGCGGCACCGCGTAGCGCAGGGCCAGGTCCACGTCGGAGGTGGCGAGGTCGACCGCGTTGTCGGTGGCGTCGATGCGGATGTCGATGTCGGGGTGGTCGCGCTGAAAGGCCTCCAGCCGCGGAATCAGCCACATCGAGGCGAACGAGGCCCAAGTTGTGATGGCCACGCTCTTGCGCCCGGCGCTCTGGCGTATTTGCCGCACGCTCGCATCAATGCGTTCCAGCGCGGAGGCGGCCGCGCGCAGCAGCTGCGAGCCCGCGCTGGTGAGTTCCACCGCGCGGGTGTGGCGCAGAAACAGGGCGGTGCCGACCTCGTCTTCCAGCGCCTGGATCTGGCGGCTGACCGCGCTCTGCGTGAGCGAAAGCTCTTCGGCGGCCGCGCGGAAGTTGAGGTGGCGAGCCACTGCTTCAAAGGCGCGCAGGTGGCCGGCGGCAATCGGCCGGGTGCGAGGGTGGCTGCTGGTGAGCTGCATGGGGGGCTCCGGGCATTGATGCGGTTATCGAATCAATAGCTTACTGCGGATTCATTGGACGGCATGGGCCAGTGGCGCGAACATTCATTCCCAGGATGAGCCGTCGTCCCTTCTCAGGAGCTTCACATGAACACCCGTTTCGCCCCCGCTGCCATGGCCTCAGATCGCATCGTTTGCGCCGCCGTTGCGCGCGGCTGGCGCCTGGACGCGCGACGCGCGATGACCCTGCGCCCGCATGTGCCCAGCCGCCTGCACATCACCCAGGGCCGCGCTTGGGTGACATTGGGTCTGCCGCACCAGGGCGCGGGCAACGAGTCGGGTGACCTCATGCTCGCGGCGGGCGAAAGCCTGGATGTGCCAGCCGGTGCGCGCCTGGTCATGGAGCCCTGGCAGCCCGGCGCCGGGCCGGTGCGTTTTGACTGGTGCGCTGAGCCCGAGGCCCGCGCCCGGGAACAGGCCAGCCGGTTTGGCCGCGAGGTGGTGACACCTTCGCGCGAACTCGGGGTTGCGCTGGGACAGGCCGGTCTGGCGTTCGCGCGCCTGGTGCGCGGGTTGTTCGGCTACAGCGAGTTTCTGGTGGCCGGCCGGGGCAGGGTGCTCACGCCCTTTGAATCCAACCCACCTTGAGCTGGGCTAGCCGCGCGTTCGCCGCTTCGGCTTGCGCGCGGCCACAGCCGCCTCCAGCGCCAGCCTTGCCCACGGCAGCATGAGCGCTGGCGATTCGAGCGCTTCATCGGGTGGCGTGTGGTAATTCAGTTTCATGGTCTTGCCCTTGGCCGCATACACGAAAGGCCGCCCGCCAGCGGCCAGCCACTGCGCCTCGGTCTCTGTGCTGGTCTTCAGGAACAGCGTGTCCCAGGCAATGATCGCGATGTTCATGCCGTCGGTGGAGATGCCCCAGCCGCCGAACATGCGTTTGGGAATACACGGACCCACGCCTGAGAGCAGCTCGCAAGCGTGCAGCGCAAAGGGATCGACCGGTTTGACCATGGGGGCATCTTAGAAGCCTCGTCCGGCAGAATGCGCCGATGGCCCGACCCAAATCTGCTTCTCATGACTTGAAACGCGACGAAATCCTCGACGTCGCGGCCAACTGTTTCGCGCGCCAGAGCTTCCCCGCCGCCAGCATGAACGACATCGCCGCGGCCTGCGGCACCAGCAAGGCGCGGCTCTACCACTACTACGAGAGCAAGGAAGCGATCCTGTTCGACCTGCTCGACCGCTACACCCAGCGCCTGCTCGCGCTCATCGGCGAGTCGGAGGCGCGCGCGCAGCGCAAGAACCTGAGCGAACGCGACGCCCTGAGCGAACTGGTGCGCGCCTTCCTCACCGAATACGAGACCTCGGCCACGCGCCACGTGGCACTGGTGTCCGACACCAAGTTCCTCGGCGAACTTCAGCGAGAACTCATCCTGAACCGCCAGCGCGATGTGGTGGCCGCCTTCACCCGCTTCCTCAAGCGCGCCTACCCCGAGCGGGTGACACCGGCCAACCAGACCGCGCTGACCATGATGTTGTTCGGCATGATCAACTGGACCTTCACATGGCTGCGCCCGGGCGGCCCGATGAGCTACGACGCCTTCGCAGACGAGGTGATCACCCTGATGGAACGTGGTCTTGCGGGCTCGTCCCAGGGTTGAAATTAGTTCACCTATGCGAAATGAATTTCGTTTAGGTAAAATCCGCCACTTCCCTACACGGAGACCGCCATGAGCAAAGCATTCGCCTCCCAGGCCGACCTGGACGACAAGAAAACCACCTTTGAACAGCTCAGCCCGCACTGCTGGGCCTACACCGCCGAAGGCGACCCGAACTCGGGCGTGATCATTGGTGAGAAGTTCATCATGGTCAGCGACGCCACCGCCACCCCGGCCATGGCGCAAGACCTGATCAAACACATCCGCACCGTCTCCGACAAGCCGATCAAGTACGTGCTGCTGACCCACTACCACGCGGTCCGCGTGCTGGGCGCGAGCGCCTACGTGGCCGAGGGCGCGACCGAAGTGATCGCCAGCCGCGGCACGTACGAACTCATCGTGGAGCGCGGCGCACAAGACATGCAGAGCGAGATGGAGCGCTTCCCGCGTCTGTTCCGCGGCGCCGACAGCGTGCCCGGCCTGACCTGGCCCACCCTCGTTGTCGGTGACGGCAAGCCGGGCCGCCAGGGCAGCCTGGAGGTGGACCTGGGCGGCGTGAAGGTCAGCATCTGGCACCCGGGCCCGGGCCACACGCGCGGCGACACCATTGCCTGGGTGGAAGAAGAGAAGGTCTTGTTCAGCGGCGACCTCGTGGAGTACGAGGCCGGCGTCTACACCGGCGACGCGCAACTGGAAGAGTGGCCCGCCACGCTGGAGGCGTTGCGCGCTCTGGGCGCCGAGTACATCGTGCCGGGCCGAGGCGAAGCCATGAAGGGCAACGCCGACGTGAACAAGGCGCTGGACTACACGAAGCGCTGGGTCACCACCCTGTTCCAGGCCGGCAAGGAAGCCGCCGCCGCCGGCATGGACCTCAAGACCGCGATGGCCCACACCCGCAAGAGCATGGACCCGGTGTTCGGCCACGTGTTCATCTACGAACACTGCCTGCCGTTCGACGTGAGCCGTGCCTACGACGAAGCCCAGGGCATCAAGAACCCGCGCATCTGGACCGCTGAGCGGGACAAGGAGATGTGGAGCGCGTTGCAGGCCTGAGCCTGCAGCCCACCGCAGAGCGAGCCGCCTTCGGGCGGCTTTTCTTTTGCGAAAGGCTACGATCCGCTGCGTTCATCCTTGCCGCCCATGCCCACCACCGTCCTGCACCACTCCGCCACCGACTGGGGCATCGTCGCCGTCTTCGCCACCGTCTACCTCGGCATGTTCCTCGGTGGCCTGCCGCGCCTGAAGCTGGACCGCTCGGGTGTGGCCTTGCTGGGTGCGATCGCGGTGATTGCCCTGGCCGGCTTGTCGGTGGAGGACGCCGCGCGCGCGATCGATCTGCCCACCATCGTTCTGCTGTTCGCCTTCATGGTGGTGTCGGCGCAGATGCGGCTGGGCGGCTTCTACGGTGCCGTGACGCGCCGCGTGGGGGCCATGCCGCTGTCGCGCAACGGCCTGCTGGCCGCGTTGATCGTGGTGTCGGGCGTGCTTTCGGCGGTGTTCTCCAACGACATCGTGTGTCTCGCGATGACGCCGGTGGTCGCTCGGCTGTGCCTGCAGCGCGGCCTGAACCCGCTGCCTTTCCTGATCGGCCTGGCCTGCGCGGCCAACATCGGTTCGGCCGCCACCCTGATCGGCAACCCGCAGAACATGCTGATCGGCTCCGTGCTGCAGCTGCCGTTCGCGGGCTATGTGCGGCAGGCGCTGCCGCCGGTGCTGATCAGTCTGGTGCTGTTGTGGGGGTGGCTGGCGTTCGGGCCGGGGGCGACGGCGGGGAGCCCTCACCCCAGCCCTCTCCCGCCAGCGGAAGAGGGAGCGAACAGCCAGGGCGTTGAAGAGCCCGCGTTTGATGCGTGGCAGACCACCAAGGGGCTGGTGGTGGCCGGCGCGCTGTTGCTGATCTTTCTGTTCACCGACTGGCCGCGCGACGTGGCCGCGCTGGTGGGCGCGGGTGTGCTGCTGCTGAGCCGGCGCCTGCACACCTCGCATTTCATGGGTCTGGTCGACTGGCCGCTGCTGATCCTGTTCATGGGCCTGTTTGTGGTGAACCACGCCTTCGAGTCCACCGGCCTAGCAGCCCAGGCCGTGGCCTGGCTGGGCGCGCAGGATGTGGTTCTCGCCGACCCCGGGCCGCTGTTGATCGCCAGTGCGGCGCTCTCCAATCTGGTGTCCAACGTGCCAGCGGTGATGCTGCTGTTGCCGCACCTGGGTGGCGGTGGCGAACAAGCCAGCGTGATGCTGGCGCTGGTGACCACATTTGCCGGCAACCTGCTGCTGGTGGGCTCCATCGCCAACCTGATCGTGGCGGACCTCGCTCGCCAGCAGGGCATAGCGATCGACTGGAAGCGCCATGCGATCACCGGCATTCCGTTGACGCTCGCCACGCTGGCCGTGGTGTGGGGCTGGATGCGCTTCGTTGCCTGAGCGTGGCCGCGTTCAGCGCTGGGCGCTGAGCACCCGGAGATCGTCCTCGTAGCCCTTGAGCACGCGAACGGCGTTGGCGCGCTGCTCGGGTGTGGTGGTGTTGTGCAGTTGTGCAAACTGGGCGCAGCCCTGGCGAACCAGCTCGTCTGCATAGGTCTTGTAGCCCGGCGTGGGCGACTGGCTGATGCGTGCAATGTGGCTGCGCACGCGCTCGGCGGCGGTGCCGGGTGCGGCTTGCGCCTGTTTCACTGTTTGCAGCAGATCAGCCTGGCGGCGCAGCCGCTCGGCCTGGGTGCGTTGCGGGTCAAATGCAGACGCCTTGATGTTGTTGCGTACCAGTTCCTTTTGAGCAGCGTTCAGTGAGCCGTAGAGCATCTCGCCGCGCTCCAGCGCGCGGTCAAAGCGCTTCTCGATGCGCGCATCTTCAGCCGCTTGAAGGAAGTCGTCTTCAAACTCCGCGTTGCTCTTGGCCTGGCGGCTCTTGAGGTGCTCCAGCTGAGCCGCATCAAGCTGAAGCGCCAGGCGCGCCATGGGCTGCACGCTGGCATCGGCCGCGCGGTCGATGCGCTGGCGGATCACGTCGAACTCGGCGCAGGCCTGAGCGCCGGTCAGATCTTGAGAGGCCAGCGTTTGCCAGCGCTGCAGCAGCCCGGCGTACACCGGCAGTTCGTTGGCGCGGTGCCATTGAAAGAAGGCGTTGATGTCGCTGCGCACCGGGGTCGACTGGCCGTTGTTGAAATCGACGTGGCTGTCGAGCCACCAGTAGGTGAGGTTGGGCGCCTGGTTGTAGGCCAGCCGTGCCGCGGTGCAGGCCGTGAGGGCCACCGCCATGGTTGCCAGCGCACAGATCTTCACCACCCGCAAGGCGATAATCCGGCGCACGTGAGGCCCGGCAAGAACGCCGCGCAACGATTCCCCTAAAGAGGTGTTCATGTCGTTCCCAGTGGATGTGGTGGTGATGGCGGCCGGCAAGGGCACGCGCATGAAAAGTCAGCGGCCCAAAGTGTTGCACCGATTGGGCGGGCGCGCACTGGCGCAGCACGTGATTGACTGTGCGGCGCGGTTATCGGCGCGCTCCGTGGTGGTGATCACCGGCCACGGCGCCGAGCAGGTGGAAGCCGGCTTGCAGGCGCCTGCTGCCACCGCGTTGCGCTTCGTGCGCCAGGAGCCCCAGCTGGGCACCGGCCACGCGGTGCAGCAGGCCGCTCCGGTGTTGCCCGACGATGGCGTGACCCTGGTGCTCTCGGGTGATGTGCCGCTCACCCGGCCGCAAACGCTGCAGGCGCTGCTGGACCTGTGCGATGGCACTCGCCTGGCTCTGCTCACACTCGACATGCCCGATCCGAGCGGCTACGGGCGCATCGTGCGTGCGGCCGATGCGTCGGTGCAAGCCATCGTGGAACACAAGGACGCCACCGAGGCGCAACGCGCCATCACCGAAATCTACAGCGGCATCATGGCGGTGCCCACGCGCTTGCTGCGCGGCTGGCTGGCGCGGCTGGACAACCGCAACGCGCAGGGCGAGTACTACCTCACCGACGTGGTGAAGTTCGCCGTGGCCGATGGCCTGAGCGTGGCCGCGCACCGCATCAATGACGCGGTGCAGGTCGCGGGCGTGAACAGCCCGGTGCAGCTGGCCGAGCTGGAGCGCGCTTATCAGCGGCGCGTGGCCGATACCTTGATGGAACAGGGCACGCGCCTGGCCGATCCGGCGCGCCTGGATGTGCGCGGCGAACTGCTGTGTGGCCAGGACGTGGAGATCGACGTGAACTGCGTGTTCGAAGGCCGCGTGCAGCTGGGCAATGGCGTTCGCATCGGCGCGAACTGCGTGATCGCCAACGCCGTGATCGACGCTGGCGCGGTGATCCACCCGTTCACCCACATCGACGGCGAGAAGCTGGGTGTGAAGGTGGGACCTGGCGCGCTGGTGGGGCCGTTCGCGCGGTTGCGCCCTGGTGCCGACCTGGGTGCTGAGGTTCACATCGGCAATTTCGTGGAAGTGAAAAACAGCACCCTGGCCGCTGGCGCCAAAGCCAACCACCTTGCCTACCTGGGCGACGCGACCGTGGGCGAACGGGTGAACTACGGGGCTGGCAGCATCACCGCCAATTACGACGGCGCCAACAAGCACCGCACCGTGATTGAAGCCGACGTGCACGTGGGCAGCAACTGCGTGCTGGTGGCACCCGTGACCATCGGCGCGGGCGGCACGGTGGGCGGCGGCTCCACCATCACCAAGGACACGGCGCCCGGTGCGCTGTCGGTGGCGCGCGGCAAGCAGGTCGGCATTGCCAACTGGCAGCGCCCCCAGAAAACAAAAAAGGCCCCCTGAGGGGCCTGGCCGGTGGAGGGCGGGGGTCTCAGCGCCCGCCGCGCACGTCCATCGAATCGAAGCGGCTTTCGCCAGGCAATTTGCTGTGGCCGCCGCTGCTGGAGCGGCGCTGGTTGAAGCCGCTGTTGCTGTAGGCGCTGCTGAAACCACCGCGCCGGCCTTCCTGATCCAGGTCCATCAGTCCGCTCAGGCCCATCACCTCGGAATCCCGGAAAGCCGTGTTGGTGTTGATCGAGTCGAATTCCGAGAACTGGCTCTCCAGTTGCTGACGGCTGTTCTCCCGGGGTTCTTCCTTGTCTTTCACTTTGGGCTTGGGCAGTTCGGCCAGATTGAGCTGTTTGCGAAAGTCGGAAGGCGACGGCATGCGGTGCAAGCTGTTCTTCAAGAAGACAAACCGAACGCCCGCTGTCTTCAGGATGCGGTTCTTCATCTTCACCAGATGCGCCTTGTGCTTGGCATTGCTCAGCGGGTGCTGTTCAATGTCGAAGGCAAAGGTGGGTTTGCCGTCATCGCCGCATACCACGAAGTCCACCCGTTGCTGATCCAGGCGCTCTACAGCGCGCTTTTGGTTGGTCGCGCGGCGCACCGCCAGCATGTTTCTCAACATCATGTTGGGCAGCACCACCTGGCCTGGAAACGTGTCTTGCAAGTAATCCAGCATCTGGGCCTGTTCGGGTGTCATCAGGCGCTCCGGGCTGTACCGGTCATCGCGCCCCGACGATTGGCTCATCAGTTGGTAACGCCAGTACCCCAGCACAAACAGGCCCAGCACGGCCAGCGCTCCAAGCACCGCAATCCACGTCGTGTTCATCAAAAACCTCCTTGACCCAAACCAGTCGTTCAGTTGGGCTAAAAACCGAGGTTGTTACATAAAGTATTTTTCGTCAACTCTTGGTTGGGGGAAGCCGTGCGACAGCTGTGCGGTATGTATCAATTTTTCGATCCCGTTGAATACCAATGTGGTCAATTCGAGTCAGTTGATGATCTTGCTTGGCAGCGCCAGGCGCGGTTCGAATTTGGCGCGCTTCAGACTGAAGAAGGCCTTGATGTTGCGCACATTGGCATCGCTGGTGAACAGACGCTGGGCCAACGCCAGGTAGTCGGGCATGTCCCGGCAGTGCACCACCAGCACGAAATCCGGGCCCGGGCTGACGCGGTAGCACTGTTGAATCTGTGCAACAGGGAGCACCCGTTCTTCAAACGCATCCAGCAGTTCGGCGCCCTGGCGTTCCAGCGTGATCTCCACCAGCGCCGTGAGCCCCTGACCCAGCAGGGGGGCCATGCGATCGACGCTGAGCAGGGCCACTTCACGCTCGATCAGGCCCAGCTGGCGCAGGCGCTTGACGCGCCTGAGGCTGGTAGGTGGTGACAGGTGTGCCCGTTCGGCCAGAGCCTGGTTGCTCAGGGATGCATCGGTTTGCAGGAGATCCAGCAAACGCAGGTCGGCCTCGTCAATGGTGATTTGTTCCATGTTTTCTAATGTTTTGACTTTTTCTGCCGTGTCTTTTGATACTGGAAATTATTGTTGATGAATCGTGAGATTTTGAGCTTTTATTTCAGCAACTTGTCACTAGCATCGGCGTTCATCCATTTTCGGGAGCAGCAGTATGTGTGGCATCGTCGCAGGGGTTTCAGGGCGCAACATCGTGCCCGTGCTGGTTCAGGGCTTGCAGCGGCTGGAGTACCGCGGCTATGACTCGTGTGGTGTGGCGGTGCACACCGGGGGCCTGCAGCGCGCGCGCAGCACGGCGCGGGTGGCCGAGCTGGCGCAGCAAGTGCAGGCGGACGGCATCGCCAGCGGCACCGGCATTGCCCACACCCGCTGGGCCACCCACGGCGCACCCGTGGTGCACAACGCACACCCCCACTTCAGCCATGGCCCCGGTGCGGTGGCTGGTACGGCGGGCCGTGTGGCCCTGGTGCACAACGGCATCATTGAAAACCACGACGAACTGCGTGCGGCCCTGCAGGCCAGGGGCTATGTGTTCGAGAGCCAGACCGACACCGAAGTCATCGCTCACCTGATTGATTCCCTGTACGAAGGCGACGTTTTCACCGCGTTGCAGGCCGCCGTGGTGCAGCTGCACGGCGCGTATGCGCTGGCGGTGTTTCACAAGGACGAGCCGCACCGCGTGGTGGGCGCGCGCGCCGGGTCACCCCTGGTCCTGGGCGTGGGCAACCTCGACGGGGTGCGCGGCGGCGAGCATTTCCTGGCCAGCGACGCGATGGCTCTGGCCGGCGTCACCGATCAGATCGTCTACCTGGAGGAGGGCGATCTGGTCGACATGCAGCTGGGCCGCTACTGGGTGCTCGACGCCCAGGGCCGTGCACTCGATGCGACGCAGCGCCCCGTGAAGACCGTGCAGGCTCACAGCGGCGCGGCCGAACTCGGCCCCTACCGCCACTACATGCAAAAGGAAATCTTCGAGCAACCGCGCGCCATCGGCGACACGCTCGAAGGCCTGGGAGGCATCACGCCCGAGCTGTTTGGCGACGGCGCGTACAGCATCTTCAAGGACGTCGACAACGTGCTCATCCTGGCCTGCGGCACCAGCTACTACAGCGGGTGCACCGCCAAGTACTGGCTGGAGAGCATCGCGAAGATTCCGACGCAAGTGGAGGTGGCCAGCGAATACCGCTACCGCACCAGCGTGCCCAACCCACGCACCCTGGTGGTGACCATCACCCAGAGCGGCGAGACCGCCGACACCCTGGCCGCGCTGCGCCACGCCCAAGGCTTGGGCATGAAGCACACGCTGACCATCTGCAACGTGGGCACCAGTGCGATGGTGCGCGAATGCGAACTGGCCTACATCACGCGCGCCGGCGTTGAAATCGGGGTGGCCTCCACCAAGGCCTTCACCACCCAGCTGGCTGGCCTGTTCCTGCTCACGCTAGCACTTGCGCAAGTGCGCGGCCACCTGAGCGAGGAAGACGAAGCCAGCCACCTCAAGGCCATGCGCCACCTGCCCGTGGCCTTGCAGGCCGTGCTTGCGCTGGAGCCGCAGGTGATCAGCTGGTCCGAGGACTTCGCGCGCATGGACAACGCGCTCTTCCTTGGTCGTGGCCTGCACTACCCGATCGCCCTGGAAGGCGCTTTGAAGCTCAAGGAGATCAGCTACATCCACGCCGAGGCCTACCCGGCCGGTGAGCTCAAGCACGGTCCGCTGGCCCTCGTGACGGCGGCCATGCCGGTGGTGACGGTGGCGCCCAACGACACCCTGCTGGAGAAGCTCAAGAGCAACATGCAGGAAGTGCGCGCGCGCGGCGGTGTGCTGTATGTGCTGGCCGATGCCGACACCCGCATCACCAGCAGCGAAGGCATTCACGTGATCCGCATGCCCGAACACTATGGCGCGCTGTCGCCCATCCTGCACGTGGTACCGCTGCAGATGCTGGCGTATCACACGGCGCTGGCAAAGGGGACGGATGTGGACAAGCCACGCAACCTGGCCAAGAGCGTCACGGTGGAGTGAGGCGTTTGGCGGTGGCTGAGGTGTCGAGCCCTCGGGCTCGGACACTTGCGATCCCGCTGTTCACGCGGTGCTTCTCTGCCCGCGATCAAGACCCGGCGCTTCAAGCCCCAAGCACCTCTGCGAGCAGGCTGCCGATGCACTCGAAGCAATCTTCCTTGTTCAGCAGCCGCGTGTGGCCCAGGGCTTCCGAGCCCTGCTGCAACTCGTCCGTGACGTAGCCCGAGGTGATGACCACCGGCAGCATGGGGCGCAGCCGCCTCAACTCTCGGGCCAGGTCCAATCCGCTGGTGCGCGGCATGTTGAAGTCAGTAACAACCACGTCCCAGCTCGTGGCGGGCAGCTCCAGCGCGGCCAGCGCCAACTCGGCACTCTCGTAACTGCTGACCCGGTAACCCTTGCGTCGCAGCAGGCGCTCGATGACGTTGCGCATCGACTCATCGTCGTCCACGTAGGCGACATGGCGTTCATTGCCCCCCGAGCTCGACTCCTCCAGGGCCAGCTCGGACGGGGGTGGCACCAGGTCGGGAGTTGTCTGCATGTCATCGACCAGCGCCGGCAGTCGCACGGTGAAGGTGCTGCCTTGCCCGGGTGAACTCTCGGCCTGCAGCGACCCTTGGTGCTCCGCGACGATGCCGTGCACCACAGACAGCCCGAGGCCGGTGCCCTCACCGGTCGGCTTTGTCGTGAAGAACGGTTCAAAGATGCGCTCGCGCGTCGCCTCGTCCATGCCACAGCCATCGTCGGTGACGCGCAGCCGCGCCATCGGACCCTGGGATGCACAAGCGGGCTCCAGGTCCAGCGCCACCGTGACATCACCGCCGCCCGCCGACAAGGCGTGCCAGGCGTTGGTGCACAGGTTCATCACCACCTGCTGGAACTGCATCGCGTCGACCAAGGCGTGAACCGGCTTGACAACACATTGCACCTCAAGCCTGACGCGAGCGGGCAGCGTGCCGCGCAGCAGCCCGACAGCTTCTTCGACCAATGGCTGCAACCAATGACGCTCCCGTCTCTGCGGATCCTGTCGGCTGAAGGCCAGGATTTGCCGCACCAAGGCACGCGCGCGGTCGCCAGCGCGGTGGATCTGCAGCAGAGGCTGCTGCGCCGTGTGGTCGGTCGGCAGCTCCATGCGCGCCAGCGCGGCATTGGCGATGACGGAGCCGATCACGTTGTTGAAGTCGTGCGCGACACCCCCCGCCAGTGTGCCGATGGCTTCCATCTTTTGCGCCTGGCGCAGTTGATGTTCCAGCGCTCGGCGCTTGAGTTCCGCGCGCACCTCTTCATCAATGGAGCGCAGAACGAGCACCGCGCCGCAGAGCTGACCGCCCTCGTCCAGCAGCGCTGACGCCGAGGCCTGCACCAGGTGCTCGGTGCCGTCCCTGGCCACCAGGCGCAGGCGCCTCTGGTCGCGTCCGCTGCCGCTGCCTCGCAGGATGCAACCCACCGGGTCCTCAGCCGTGTCCAGATCGCTCTCGTCGGTCAGACGGACCAGCGCGTTGATGGGTCGGCGCAGTGACTGGGCCAGCGTCCAGCCTGTCAGGTCGGCCGCCGCCGGGTTCATCAGCAACACGCAGCCGTCCAGATCGGTGGCCACCACACCCTCCGCGATGCCAAGCAGCACCGCCTGCAGCCACTCGCGCTGTTGACGCATTTCGGACTCGGCCGCCTGCCGCCGCCCAACTTCCAGCCGCAGGGCAGCGATCTGGTGGTTGAGCACCTCGAACTGGCTGTTGCCTAGCCTTTGCGGAAGCAGCCGGCACCACAACTGCGATGGCACACCCTCGGCGGCAGGGCTGAGCAGCGCGATCTCGCAGCGGCAGGGCAACTCGTCGCCCCCGCTGGTGCGCAGCCGCAGACGCGCCGGCGTGGGCACCGTGCTGCGGCGACCCTGGCGCAGCACGGCGGCGCAGTGCTCGGGGCCATCTGCCACCAGGTGATCGATGTGCACACCCAGAATATCCCCCGCCGGACTGCCCATCAGCCGCAGCGCGGCGCGGTTGGCGTGCGTCAGTACGCCCATCTCGTCGATCAACCAATGCGCGTCGGGATGCGCATCCAGCATCTGGGCGCAGGCTTGGGCCGGAATTCTCATCTCTGGGAGGCGCCCGTGGCCTCAGGCACGGAAGTATTCGCGTCCGTCTGCGGCGTCGGCCTCCGCGCTCGCCTTGAGGTAGAGCACGACGCGGCAGCTCGTCGAGCCTTCGGCGATGGTCTGCTGCAAAACCACCTTGGCCTGGCCCAGGTTCTGTGCCGCGATGGTGCCGAAAACGTTGGAGGTCATCATGCACATCGAGGGCCGTCCGATCACCTTGTCTGCGAAGGGGCAGACACGGTTGCCGAGAACAATGCGCGACTCATCGGCCTCGATGACAAAAAAATCGCCCTGTATACGGCGCTTGAGGTCCACCAGCACCTCGATCACCTGCGCCCGGTCCAGTTGCGCCGTGCCCAGCGCCTGTCGGTACTCCGTGTCGATCCACTCACCAATGCGCTGGCCCACCACGCTGATGAAACCAGAGGCCTCGTGGGTGCCCACAACGGACTCAAGCGTGCCGGCCAACTCCCGCACCAGCGTGCGCAGGAAGATGTCCCGGTCAAGCGAAATGTCGGCGGTGCCGGGGGTGAATGCCAGGGAGGAGGTGGATGGGGTCATGGACGTGTGGGGGCATTGAAGGCCGTCGTTTGGCGCAGTGAGCATCCCTGGTGTAACAAATTATTGACGGTGTGCCTGTATACGTGCGGTATGTTCTGAATGGGCAGGTTGGAAGAAGGGGCATCGGAACGCCCGGCCCGGCCAAGCAAGACGAGTTCGGGTTTCGAGTCGTCACCCGTCACCCGTCACGCGCCCTCAGCCGCCCGATGGCCAAGCGCGCCCTGCAGCTTCTGGCTGACCTCGGCCATGGTGGCGCGCACCCGCTCGAGCTCTTTGTCCGTCGCCCCATCGGTCATCAGTGCCACCACCTCGGCCTGCACGGCTGCTGTTCGCTCGGCCATGCTCAAGCCGGCAGGGGCCAGAACGAGGCGCTTCACGCGCCCATCCGCCGGGTCGGGCTCGCGCTTCACCCAGCCGCGTGCCTCCATTTCGCCGAGGAGGTTGCTGACATGGCTCTTGGCGGTGAAACAACGCGCGGCAAGCGCCTGCTGGCTCAGACCCGGCTCGCGCCGCAGGTTGGCAAGGATTTCATGCTCCGCGGTCCGCACGCCCACGGCGCCCAGACGCAGGGCCATCAGCTCGCTGCACAGGTTGTAGGCGCGCACGACAGCGAGCCAGCTGCGGGTGGCGTTGTCTTCGGCTTGTGCTGGTCGTGGGGGCTTGGTCATGGATGCTTGCAGATAGTTCGTTTGCGAACTATATTGTTCGGAGCAGAACTATTCTAGGACCAATCATGAATCTCTGGCTGCGCCTTGCATGGGCGCTCCTGCGCGCCTGGCGGCTACCTCGGATAGAGCCTGGCACAACGATCGAGCGGTGCTTGCGCGTGTGGCCCGGCGACATCGACATCAACGGCCACATGAACAACGGACGCTATCTCACGATCATCGACCTGATGCTGGTGGAGTACTTCGTGCGCAGCGGCTTTGCGCGCGTGATGGTCAAGGCCGGGTGGCGGCCGATGAGCGGCGGGGCGGTCATCACCTACCGCAAGGGCCTGATGCCGGGGCAAGGCTACCGGCTGCGCTTCGCGCTGGCGGGCGCGGACCAGGCCTGGAGCTTCATGCGGTTCGAGTTCCTGCGCGAAGACGGCACGCTGTGCGCGGCCGGCTACATGAAGGGGGCCGCGGTCGGACGCGGCGGACTCGTGCCGAATGCGGAGAGCTACGCGCTCATGGGACAGGCGTTCAAAGCACAGCCTTTGCCTGCGGCGGTCGAGCACTGGCTGGCGGCCGAACGCGCGGTGATGGATGGGCGCTGAGCGCTGGTCCGCCACGCAACTCATGGTGTCCCCGGAATCATGACCAGCACGGGCGCTCAGGCGCTGATCCTTGGCGGGGCACTCACCTCGCTGGCGGCCATCGCACACCTGGCCTGCGTTGTGCTGGGCCCATCGGCCTTCCGCTTGATGGGCGCCGGTGAGCGAATGGCCCGCGCCGTTGAGGCTGGCAAGGTCCGGCCCATTCTCGTCGCGCTCGGCATTGCGGTTGTGCTGGCGGCCTGTGCTGCATATGCGTTCTCTGCGGCCGGGCTCATCAAGCCACTGCCTTTCACCCAGTGGGTGCTGTTGGCCATCACCACGGTATTCCTGGGCCGCGGCTTCGGCTTTGCGCTGCTCAAACCGGCGTTCCCGGAGAACTCGAACACCTTCTGGCTGGTGTCTTCGGGCATCTGCCTCGTCATCGGCGCTCTCCATGCCTGGGGAACTGCAGCGGTCTGGGCGCCCCCGTGAGGCCGCTTGCAGGTGCGCACGCGAGCATCTGCAAGCGGCCTTCTTCGGTGTCTTCCTCCGGCACGCTCTCCACGTGCCCGAAGATTTGCTGTAAAATGATAAGTACACTGTCTATATCGTGACGTTGACCTGTCGGGTCGTAACAAGGAGAGATTGCATGCGTGTTGAACTGAACTGGGCCCTGGTTGCTGCTGCGGTGGCTTTGGTGGCCTGTGGCGAGAAGGAAGAATCCGCTGCATCCTCGGGTGCGGACGCGCCGCTGGTGGTCAAGATCGGTCACGTCGGCGCCACCAGCGGCGCTGTGGCCCATCTGGGCAAGGACAACGAAAATGGCGCTCGTCTGGCCATCGAAGAACTCAATGCCGCGGGGCTGAAGATTGGCGAGAAGACGGCCCGGTTTGAACTGCTGGCTGAGGATGATGCAGCTGACCCCAAGCAGGCCACTGCCGCCGCCCAGAAGCTGGTGGACGTCAATGTGAACGGTGTGGTGGGGCACCTCACCTCCGGCGCCACCCTGCCGTCATCTCAGATCTACAACGATGCGGGGATCCCCCAGATCACCCCCTCGTCGACCAACCCCAAGTTCACCCGCCAGGGCTTCCAGGGGGCTTTCCGTCTTGTGGCCGACGACGTGCAGCAGGGCGGCGCCCTGGGCCGTTACGCGGTTCAGTCGCTCAAGGCCAAGACCGTGGCGGTAATCGACGATCGCACCGCTTATGGGCAAGGTCTGGCCGATGAATTCGAGAAGGCCGCAGTGGCTGCGGGCGCGCAACTGGTTGCGCACGAATACACCAATGACAAGGCCATCGACTTCAATGCCATCCTGACCACGCTCAAAGCCAAGCAGCCCGACGTGATCTTTTTCGGCGGCATGGATTCGGTGGGTGGCCCGATGCTGCGTCAGATGCGGGCGCTGGGCTTCAACTCGAAGCTGGTGGGTGGTGATGGCCTGTGTACATCCGAAATGATCACCCTGTCTGCGAACGCACTGGGCAATGAAGACGTGTTCTGTGTTGAAGCTGGCGGCGTGGATGGTGACGAGGTGGCCATCAACGACAAGTTCCGCACCGATTTCAAGGCCAAGTACGGCGTTGAAGTTCAGGCATACGCCGGCTACGCCTACGACGGTGTGAAGCTGCTGGCGGCGGCCATGCAGGCCGCTGGCTCAGCGGACCCCCAGAAGTACCTGCCAGCGCTCAAGGCCATCAAGTACCAGGGCGCTTCCGGCAACGTCGAGTTTGACGAAAAGGGGGACCGCAAGAACGCTGCGCTGACGCTCTACACGTTCAAGTCAGGTCAGCGGCTGAAGCTGGCCGTGATCCGCTGATCGCCCCTGGCAAACGACACGGTGCTGTTCATCGGCGTGGACTTGCCGAGCACGAATGACCGGGTTGCTGCCGTCAATGGCGAGCCACCCTACAATGCCTCGATGGACTTTCACCCAACCATCACTGCCCACACGGCAGCTCGCGTGCCGCTTGCGGCAGGCGACGCCGTGGCTGGTCGCAAGCTGATGGGTTCGGCGGGACTGCGCCAGCCGGCCGCACATTCTTAAGCCCGGCGATACCTCTTCCTCCTTTTTGCGCAATCCAACCATCGCCGGGCCCCAGCCCAGCGCGATCGCGGGCGCCGCCTTTTCTCGGCGCGTCTGCACCTGTTGGAGTGCAACATGCACAAGAACCCTGATGGTGAGCGTCTGCTCACCGAGATCGACTATGCGCGACTGAACAAACTGCACGGCGCGCAATTTCCGCCCGAGCTGATCGAGACACTCGACTCCCTCGATCTCGTTCCTTCGCGCGAGATACCACCCGACATCGTCACGATGTACTCGCAGGTGATCGTGGAAGACCTCGATTCTCACAAGCGACAAAAGCTCACGCTGTGCTATCCCGGTGACGCGGAGCCGCACCTGGGCTTCATCTCCGTGCTCTCCCCCGTGGGAGCGAGCCTTCTTGGCCAGCGCGTGGGCGCCATCGCGCGCTGGCGCACGCCCAACGGAGATGCGTGCGCGGCCGAAATTGTCACGCTGCTGTTCCAGCCCGAAGCCAGCGGCGACTACACCACCTAGCCGCCTCGTCGACATCGATCACACCCCGCCGGCCGTGCGCTGCGGGGCAGGCCCACGCTCGTCCAGGAATTTCCATGCACTTCGACTCCATCCTCGCCGTCTCCGACTTCACGGCGCTCTCCTCGCACGCGCTGGAGCGCGCTGCCCAGCTGGCCCGGCAACACCAGGCCATCCTGCGGCTGGTCCATGTTGCCGAGGGACCGACCACCTTTCTCACCGATCCCGTGGCGCGCCTGGCGCATCGGGCACGCCAGCTGGCCAGGCGCCACGAGATCTCGGCCCATGCGATTGAGCGGTCTGCGTCGCTGAACGAGGTGTTGGCCGAGGCCAGTGCCTCCACCTTGCTGGTGATGGGGCCGTTGTTGCAGCGAAGCTGGAAACGGTTTCACCTCGGCACCACGCTCGACCAGGCGGTGCACGGCAGCGTGTGTCCACTGCTGGTGGTGAAGCAGGCGCCTGTCCGCCCGTATGAGAAGGTGCTCGTGGCCGTCGATCTGTCGCCACACTCGAAATCCCTGATCGACTTTGCCAGTCTGTTTTCGGCGCCCACTGTGCTGAAGCTGTTTCATGCGATCGACACCATCGAAGACGCCAAGCTGCGTTCGGCCAACGTGTCGCCAGACGTGATCCAGGCCAGCCGGCTCGGTTCGCGTCATCAGGCCCGAGACCGTCTCATGCAGCTCGTCGGCGGGCTGACGGTGGAACGGCCTGCATCAGCGGGTCCGCCCCTGGTTTTTGAGGTCGGCAACGGTGACCCGGCCTATTCGACCGCACTGCATCAACAAGCCACGCAGGCCGACTTGGTCGTGGTGGGCAAGCGGCGCGGCTCTGCGCTGACGCAGTTCTTCACCGGCAGCGTGGCACAGCGCCTGGCCAAGTGGGCGGCCGGCGATGTGCTGATCGCACCGCTTGATCAACTGCACGCAGCCGCGACCGCAGACACCGGCTGGTGGATGGGGGGTCGCGATGTTTGAGCCAGGGTTGCTGGCCATGCTGGCATGGCCCTTGTTCAGCGATCGACTGGCCCGGCTCCGCGAACGGTGTGCAATCCACGGAGCGGTACGACCTTGTGCACGGCGACACACCATGGAGTTGCGTGTGGATGTGCAGTGGGGTGCTGCAGAGGTTGAAGATGAGTTGAAGTTGCTTCATGCACGCCTTCAGCGTTCAGGGCTCCTGGAACACGGAACCAGGATCATCAAGACCCCGATCCCCGATCTGATCTTTCGTCACCGCGAGGCCGACGGGGAGCACTACATCTACGTGGAAGACGTGGCTCGCGGCTGTCTGGCCGGATACACCGTCTTCAATCGGCTGATCGAGGTGAATCGGCGCCTGGATCGATTCGTTCGCGCGCCGCATTCAAAGTATGCGGGTGCGTACCAGCGTCGAGGCATTGCAACCGCTGTGTACGAATGGGCGCTGGGCCAAGGCATGTGCTTGATCAGCGGCGCGCGCCAGTCCCAGGGCGCCAACGCGCTGTGGCGGTCACTCGCCACACGTCATCGGCTCGAGTACATCGACATTCGGAACAAGTGCATCCACCTGCTGGGGGCGTCCGTCGATCAGGCAACGCAGGACAGTCTGCAGACCCGCATGTTGTTGTTTGGAGATGGGTGGGATGTTGACCGTGGCCGGTCGCAGCCATCGCCACGGCCTCCACCATTCATTCAAGAAAAGGCACCAACACGGGGCATTTTTCCTGACTCGATGCAGTTTGCGCATAATGCCATGCACATTTTTAGGGCATAACACCATGAAGTACACATCGGCGCATCACTTTCTTGACCACGTTGTCCAACACAACCCCGGGCAAACGGAATTCCACCAAGCCGTCTCTGAAGTGACGGAGAGCCTGTGGCCCTTCATTCAGGCGCACCCCAGGTACGCCGAACAAGGCTTGCTTGACCGCCTCGTGGAACCCGAGCGTGTGTTGATGTTCCGCATTTCCTGGGTCAACGACCACGGTGACGTGCAGGTCAACCGGGGCTACCGCATCCAGCACAGCTCGGCCATCGGCCCGTACAAGGGCGGTATGCGCTTCCACCCGTCGGTGAACCTGTCGATCCTGAAGTTCCTGGCTTTTGAACAGACCTTCAAGAATGCCCTGACCACGCTGCCCATGGGTGGCGGCAAGGGCGGCTCCGACTTTGACCCCAAGGGCAAGAGCCCTGGCGAGGTGATGCGGTTTTGCCAGGCCTTGATGGGCGAGCTGTTCCGCCATGTCGGCGCAGACACCGATGTGCCGGCGGGCGACATCGGCGTGGGTGGACGGGAAGTCGGATTCATGGCCGGCATGATGAAAAAGCTCAGCAACCGCGCCGACTGCGTGTTCACCGGCAAGGGTCTGTCGTTCGGTGGCTCGCTGGTGCGGCCTGAGGCCACTGGCTACGGCACGGTGTACTTTGCGCAGGAAATGCTCAAGCAACGGGGCCGTGGTTTTGACGGCCTGCGCGTGAGCGTTTCGGGCTCGGGCAACGTGGCCCAGTACGCAGTGGAAAAGGCCATGGCGCTGGGAGCCAAGGTCGTCACGGTGTCCGATTCCAGTGGCACCGTGATCGATGAAGACGGCTTCACCCCGGAGAAGCTGGCCGTGCTCATGGACGTGAAAAACCACCTGTACGGCCGCGTGAGCGACTACGCCGAACGAACCAGGAGCCGGTTTGAGCCCGGCGTGCGCCCCTGGGGCGTGCCGGTGGACGTGGCACTGCCCTGCGCCACGCAGAACGAACTCAACGCCGTGGATGCCGCCACCCTCATCAAGAACGGCGTGATCTGTGTGGCGGAGGGGGCCAACATGCCCACCACCATGGAAGCCGTGCAGTGCTTCGAAGCCGCTGGCGTGCTCTACGCACCGGGCAAAGCCAGCAACGCGGGGGGCGTGGCCACCTCGGGACTTGAGATGAGCCAGAACGCGATGCGCCTTTCATGGCCTCGCGACGAAGTCGACAACCGCCTGCACACCATCATGGTGGGTATCCATGAGGCCTGCCTGGTCCACGGACGCCGCCCGGACGGCTCTGTGAGCTATGTGGACGGTGCGAACATCGCCGGCTTCGTCAAGGTGGCCGACGCCATGCTTGCGCAGGGTGTGATCTAAGGCCTGTGCGGTGAAGCGCTCACCTTGAATGGCACCAACCGAACCTTGCGCCCCACAAGGTCACTGAACCCACAGCAGCGCCAGCCTGTCACCCACACGGCGGCCGTGGGTCAAGGCGATTTCGTTCAAGGTGAGTGATGCGCACAACTGGCGAGCCATCGCCAGCGAGGCGCTGGCTTCTGCGGGGTGTCCCTGGCGGTCCAGAATGGCGGCCTCAAGAACGCGAGCGAGATGGAACCTGGGATCGCGCCGACAGGACGTGCGCGCTTCCTCCAGGGCCTCGCTGGATCGCTCGGCCCTGAGCAGAAAGACCCCCAGGGCCCAGCCCCAGAAGCCCAGGCGCCGGTCGCGCGGGCTGATCGCCATGCCGAACCGCATTTGCTCGATGCCGGCCTCCAGTTTCCCCGTCAAGACCAAAGAAGCGCCCAGCGCCACATGGGCTTGTGCATTGCTGGGGTCGATCTCCAGGGCTTGATGAAGGACTTCAACGCCCCGGTCGTGATGCCCCAGATCACACAGGGCGCAACCGGCGTAGCCCAAGACCTCTGAGCTGCCGTCGTCCAGCCCGATGGCATGGTTGGCGGCGCCCAGCGCCTCTTGCGCCAGGCTGGCCGCGGTGGGCAGCACCCCGATGTTCATGGACAAGGCGGTCAACAAGGCATAGTGGGCGTGCCCCAGACCAAACGCCGGATCCAGGGCAACGCTCTTTTGAAGCTGCGACCGTGCCTCGGCCATGGCCTCCCTGCCCCAGCCCTGATTCGCTATCGACCCGATCGCCTGGTGGTAGTGGGCCCAGACATCCAGGTTCTCCGGGCGCTGGCGGCGTATGTGGGCAATCTCGGCTCGGGTGAGTTCGGGTTCCAGTTCCGACATGATCCCGCGCGCAATGTCTTCCTGCAGATCGACAGCTTCACCTCGGCGGCGATCGAAGCGACCGGTCCACAGGACGTGTCCCGACCCTGCCTCGATCAGCTGTGTCGAGATGCGAACGGTCTCGTTGCTCAGACGCACGCTGCCCTCGACCACGAAACGAACGCCGAGCTGATGGGCGACTTCCGGCACGGTGACATCGTGACCCCGAAAGACGAACGAGGACGCGCGGGAAATCAGCACAAAGCCCGGGACTCGGGCCAGCAGCGCGATGACGTCTTCGGCCAGGCCGTCGGCCAGAAAGCGGATCTGCGGCTCAGCGGACAACACGTTGAACGGCAGAACCGCGATCGTGGTCCCGGCAACTGCGACCGCGCGGGGCTGATGCTCCGCGCCCTGTGACGCCTCGCTGCCCTGTCTGACCCCCAGAGCAAACCGGTAACCCCGCCCGGAGATCGTGGCGATGGCATGAGTGCCCAACAGCTTGCGAAGGGCTGAGACCTGCACCGACAGGTTGTTTTCCTCCACCACCAGGCCAGGCCAGACGATGTCGAGCACCTCATCCTTGGAGATCACGCGATCCCGATGCGCCAACAAGCACAGGAGCAAGTCGAAAGCGCGGGCGCCCACCGCCGTCGGCACGCCACCCACCAGCAACAAGCGCTCGGCGGGCCTGACTTCAAAGCGATCAAAGTGGTAGTGGTCTTGCATGGGCCTTCCTCGGCAGCCTACTTAGGAACGTTTAGCGGATTCTTGGGAACTTTAAAGGTCTGGGATGGGCCGGCCTTGTACCGTCGGGTTGTCATCCACCCACCGAAGGAAATCCCCATGCCCAAGTATGTGATCGAGCGCACCATCCCCAAGATTGGGGAGGTCAGCGCCGGTGATCTCCAAGCCATTTCCCAGAAGTCCTGCAGCGTGCTGCGCGGCATGGGACCCGATATGCAGTGGGTCCACAGCTACGTGACCGGGGACAAGATTTACTGCGTCTACAACGCTGCCAGTGAACAGCAGGTGCGCGAACACGCGCGGCTCGGAGGATTCCCGATCGACAGCGTGGCGCGCGTCGTGACCACCATCGATCCGATCACGGCCGAGGTGTGAACCACTGGCCTGGTGTCCCATGCGTCCATCCCTGAACTGTCGAAGTGGAGAGTTGCAATGAAGAACAGCGTATCCGAAGCCCAGGCAAGTTTGCGAGCTCAGTACGAAGAGACCCCCGAACTGGCCATGGTCACCGATCAGGCGATCACCTGCGGAACCGATCCGTCCGACCCTTTTCATTTGCTGGTCAGGCCGATGAACACCAGCGCAGTGCCGGTGGCCGTCGGCGTGCATCGGGCGGTGGGCGGTCCTTACGACGCGCCGTGCCCTGGTGACCTGCTGTGCGCCGCCCTGGCCGCCTGCCAGGACTCGTCGGTCCGCATGGTGGCCAATCGGATGGGGATCGAACTGATCGCATTGGAGGTTCAAGTCAGGGCCACAGTCGATGTGCGAGGGGCCTTGGGCATGCACAAGGATGTTCCCGTGGGTTTCCAGTCCATCACGTGCGACATCCAACTTCAGGCCAGGGAGGGCACGCCGCCCGAGATGCTGGAGAAACTGCGTGTGGCGGCGCAGAGGTGCTGTGTGGTTGGGCAAACGCTGCAGTCACCGCCTTCCGTTCAAACCACGCTTCATACCGCTCCAGTTGCCGATCCGCAGCTTGAGCCGTCCGCATCACATCCTCGGTCCACACACTGAAAGGAAATCACGATGTTTCGCCAGCGCCTGCAAGTCCTCTTTCACACATCCGGTCCGCGCCATCACAACGCTCGCAAAGCGTCCACCGCCCGCGGCACATTCGCTGCCGCCTGCGCCCTGGTCGCTGGCTTGAACATGGGCGCGGCATCGGCCGCCGTGGTCACTTACCAGACCAGCTTCGAGGTGGACCAAATCAGCCTTCTGGAAAGGCTTGCCACACGTCAGCAAGATCTGGTCACCACGACCTTCGACCTGGGCAGCCTGAGTCGCTTCGACGCCACCTTGGGCACGCTCACCGGCGTGTTGTTCGGCTTCATGTCGACGGTCGATCTCAATATTCAGGGTGGTGCCGGGGATTCCTCTACAGGCTATGCCGGTGAACTGTTCCCATCCGACGCCGCCTTCGATGCCTTGCTGCGCGCGGATTTGACACTGGGTCTGTTCGATCCGTCGGGTGCCACGAACTTCACGGGCGGCGCGCAGCTGGCTGACAGCTGCCAGGCGCAAAGCGATGTCGAATACGCGCGGTGCTCGATCTCCAGATCGCAGACGCGCAGCCTGAATGCGGAACTGGGGCTCGCTGGTGTGGCGCTGGATGCCTTCATCGGCACCGATCCGATCAACTTCTTTGCTTCCGTCGTGTCGTCATTGACGTCGAACTGCCAGGTGGACTTCGATGGTGTGGATACCTGCTATTTCGTGAGCGGCACGGGTACACGTTGGAGCGGCTTGGCGACAGTTGCGTACACCTACAACGCGGTGGGTGGACCAGGCGGCGTCGGTGGCGGCGGGGCGGGCAACGCGGTGCCCGAACCCTCCAGCCTCGCGCTGCTGGCACTCGGCGGTCTCGGCCTAGCCGGTGCCGCTCGCACCCGGCGCGGCGGTTATGTGCGAAGCGCCAGGAGTTTTTGAGCCACAACACGCTGCAGGCGCCAGAGGTTCGCATCTCGAATGCCAAGGCGCTCCATCTGATCAACCGTCTGCATGAGGTACTCGGCACCCGAACCCCAATGACCGACCGCTGAACACAGCACGGTTGCCATCTCATCGTTGGTGAGTCCCGTGACAAAGTTGGGCCCCTGTCGATTGGCGGCAAACGTGATGGCACGCACGGCAACGCCGCCGGCCTGCGCGACAACCCATCGTGGCGGTGTGTTCGGCGGCTTGACCGTCATCTCGCGTCGCCACAACTTGCGCAGGCTGTCCATGGCTTGCGGGCCGGGAATGCGCAGCAGCGCTCCGCGACAACTGCCACCCGGGACCAGCGACATCATCAGCCCGGGTTGGGCCGGCGTGCCCCGAAACCGCGTGAGGCGGATGCAGAACGCGCGGTGCCAGCCCGGCAGGACGGCGGCTTTTTGTTCAGCCACCTCGAAGGCCGGATTCCAGAGCAACGAGCCGTAGGCAAACACCCACACGTCCCCACCGGCCCAGAAACCCGCGGCCAGCAAGGCTTGGAGCGAGGCCTCGTAGTCTTCATCGTCGTGAACGACGACACCGGGTGCTGGTCCTTCATCCTCGACCTTGCGCGCGATGAGCGCCACCAGTTCAGGCGTCAGGCGCGGAGGCCTGGAGACACGGGATTGCGCAATCGGTACGGCGGCCATGTGCTGTTCTCCTTTGCTGCAGCACAGACTACACCCGGCGTATCGCTGGTGGGCACAAATGGCGGCGCGGACACGGTGTCCCTGGTGCACCTTGAACGGCGTGGCACGGAACCGCGCTGCGACCGCCGGTATGTCCGACCGGTTCACAGTTGAACTCAATGGTAGGGCGTTGTATTTGATCGTCTTTGGGACCTGGGCGAGCGTGTTCAAGACCGATCAAGGTAATACCGCACGGTGACCGCGTTGGAATATCCTCGCTCGGCCTGTGTCCTGCCGATGATCACGCATCTATGAAACTTCAGTACAAAGCCTGGCTCCTGGTGGTGGCGACCATCGGCGTGTTGACCCTGGCATCGGTCCTCGTGTCCCGACACTCGATCTCGAGCTCCTTCGAAGAGCTGGAACGCCAACAGTTCCGGGTGGAAAGTGAACGTGCGGGCAGGCTGCTGAATCAGCAGCTGGAGGGACTGACCGCAACCGTGATGGACTACGCGTACTGGACAGACACGGTGGAGTTCACGCGCGGTTCGCGCCCCGCTTACTTCGCCGACAACTTCGGTACCGACAACATGAAATACCTGGGGATCAGCAATGTGCTGGTTCTCGATGCGCTGGGACGACCACTGGCCAGCGCAGAGCTGACAGCGGAGCCCGCCTTGCGGCCGATCTCCGAGAGCATGTCGCAGATGCTGCGCAGCCTGGCTGTGTCTGTGTTGTCGGACAAGACCAGCAACACGGTGATGCGCACCTACCGCCGGATGGACGGGAACCTCTACCTGGTTTCGATCGCAGCCGTGCGCAGCCAGTTCGCGCCGGGCACCGCCCCGACCGGAGCGCTGGCTGTGGTGCGGCGCTTCGACGCGAATGAACTGACTCGGTTCAGCGACATCCTCATGCACCCGGTGCGATTGAGTTTTTCAGAGCCACCGGCGGAAATTTCCGCGAGCGGACAGGATGGGCCCGATCAAGCCAAGGCGCAGTCCAGCGCCACCGTGCTCGATCACGAGGGCCGACCGGTGGCCTATCTGGTGCTGGAGCTGGACAGAGAGCTGCATCAGGCAGGGCGCTCGCTCGCGCTGGTCGCGGCGCTGCAGGTGGCTCTGGCGGGCCTGGTGGTGGGCACCCTGCTTGTGCTGCTGTTGAACCACCTGGTCCTGCGCCGACTGCAGCGCGTTCACAAAGAGCTGACAGAGGTGACCCGCCTTGGCATCGACGGCAACGGCCAGCTGTCTGTCAAGGGTGAAGACGAGTTGGCCGATCTGGCCAAGGGCATCAACGATCTGTTGATCAGGACGCGGGAAGATGCAGCCCAGCAACGGCAGGCGCACATCCGGCAGGAGGCGCTGCATCTGCAGCTGATGCAGAGCCAGAAAACCGAGGCGCTTGGCCGCTTCACCAGCGGCATCGCGCACGATTTCAACAATTCGCTGGCCGCCATCTCCGGCTGGGTGCGGCTGGCCAATGAGGATCTGACGGCCAACCACCCCAGCGCGCTGTCCCTGGAGCAAGCGCTCAAGTCCATACGCTATGCCTCCGGACTGATGAAGCAGCTCCTGTCCTTCAGCCGCCAGTCCGCACCGCGCATGGAGCGCCTTCGCCTGAGCGCCATGATCGAGGAGGCGCGCACCCTGGTTTCGCTGGGCCTGATGGGCCGGTGCACGTTGCAGGTGGACTGCCGCACCGTGGACGACTGGATTCAGGCCGATCCCACGCAAATGAAGCAGGTGATCGTCAACCTCCTCATCAATGCCTGTGACGCCATGAACGGCAAAGGCGCCATCACGCTCACGCTGGACTCGCAGGAGGCGGGTTCGGGTGCCTGCGAATCGGCGAATGCGCTGCTGGATCAGCTGCCGCAGGGCCGCTACATCACGCTCTGCGTTCGGGACGAGGGGCCAGGGATCGCACCGGAGCATCTGGACCGTGTCTTCGAGCCGTTCTTCACGACCAAACCTTCGGGCAAGGGAACAGGGCTGGGGTTGTCCGTTGCACACGGCATCATGGCGCGGCACTCAGGCGCTGTTCGCGTGAGCAGCACGCTGGGTGAAGGCGCCTGCTTCATGCTCATCCTGCCAGCCCAGGAAGATCCGGGTCTGCCATCGCGCAGTCACGAGCCGGCACACACATCGGCTTCCAGAAAGCTCCTCTTTGCAGAGGACGATGCCCTGGTTCGTGATGCCTGGAGTGCCCTGCTGGAACGACAAGGGTGGACGGTCACTCGCGCCCGCGACGGCGAAGAGGCCTGGGAACAATTCCAGGCCCACGCCGGGCGCTGGGATGCGGTCCTGACCGATCTGTCCATGCCCAAAATGACCGGGCTGCAACTGGCCCGTCGCATCGGTTCGACGGGCTCACCACCGCCCATGGTCCTCATGAGCGGACAGATCTCTGCTGAAGACGGCGCGCAGCTGATGGAGGCGGGATTCAGCGCCGTGCTGCACAAACCGGTGGATCAGGACGAGCTGCTGCGCGTGTTGAGTGAGGCGACAGCGAGTTCCGGCTGAGTCAGCGCGGTCAGCGCATTGCGCGCCGCGGCCACGCCCATGTTCACGTAGGCATCGCCGGTCACACCACCAATGTGCGGGCTCAGGATGAAGCCAGGCTGGTGATGGAAGATGTGCGGGCTGGTCATGGGTTCGATGCAAAAGCTGTCCAGGCCCGCCATGCCCACGTGTCCCGACTGCACGGCCGCCAGCAGCGCGGGTTCATCGATCAGTCCGCCGCGCGCCGTGTTCACCACGATCACGCCCGGCTTGCAGCGTGCCAGTGTCTGCGCGCTGAGCAGACCCTTGTTCTCGGGTGTGAGCGGGCAGTGCAGAGAGATCGCGTCGGCTTCGCGCCAGAGCGTGTCCAGGTCCACCGCAGTCACGTAGTCCGGCAGGTTCTTGGCGAACGGATCAAAGCCGATCACGCGCATGTCCATGGCGTGGGCCATCTTTGCAAAGCGCAGGCCGATCGCGCCCAGGCCCACCAGGCCCACCGTGCGCCCGCCCAGCTCCAGACTCTTGTGCGTGGCCTTGTCCCAGTGGCCATCGTGCATGCGCTGGTTGAGTTGCACGACCGACTTGGCGCAGGCCAGCAGCAAGGCCATGGCCTGCTCGGCCACGGCGGCGGCATTGGCGCCCACGGCGGCGGTCACGGCAATGCCGCGCTCGGCGGCTGCCACCTTGTCGATGGTGTCGGTGCCGCTGCCGTGCTTGGAGACCACGCGCAGCGCGGGCGCGGCGTCCATCACCTCGGCGTTCACGCCGCTGTAGCGCACGATGATGCCCACCGGGTTGTGCTGGCGCGCCAGCGCCGCCACGTCGGCCAGCTGCGGCGTCTTGCCGGCAAAGACCACCTCATGGTCTTTCAGCAAGTCCAGGGCCTGGGGCGCGAGGTCGGCGCCGGTGACGAGGATGACCGGGCGCGCGCTCACAGATGTTCACCTTGTTTGAGCACACCGGCCGCGACCAGCGAGGCGGTCAGCCATGAGGCTGAGGTGTTGCCTTCTTTGATCTGGGCGATGCGCTTGGCCTCGGCCTTCACCTTGTGGTCGGCCAAGGGCAGCAGGGCGGCCAGGGCTTCGCGTTCGATCACAACCACGCCATCGGCGTCGCCGATGATGAAGTCGCCTGCCCGCACCGTCACGCCGCCCACGCTGACCGGGTGGCCGATGCGCCCGCCGTTGTTCTTGGTCGGTCCATTGGGGTTGGTGCCGACCGAGAAGACGGGGTAGTCCATCTCGTCGATCTCCAGGCTGTCGCGCACCGCGCCGTCCACCACCACACCAGCCAGGCCGAGCTGGCGGCAGGCGGTCATCATGATGGTGCCCATGAGCGCGGAGGTCTGGTCGCCCTTGCCGTCGATCACCAGCACGTCGCCGGGCTTGGCCAAGGCCATGGCCGCGTGGATCATGAGGTTGTCGCCGGGGCGCACCTCCACCGTGAAGGCGGGGCCGGCCACTTTCATGCGTGGACGCAGGGCGGTGATGCGGCCGTGCAGTGCGCCACGGCGGCCGTTGATGTCGGAAAAAATGGCCGGCTGGTACTGGGCCGCTTGCGCGACCAGATCGGGCGCGACGCGCGGAAAGTCTTTGACGATGTCGGACTGGGACATGATGTTCTCTATCGGTCGGGTTGTATTCAGTCCAGCGTGGCGCCCGACTTCTTGATGATCGGAGCCCAGCGCGCGAGGTCGCTCTTGATCAGGTTGCCGAAAGCCTCGGGGGTGCCGCCCAGCACGTCGGCGCCCTGGTCGCTCAGCTGCTTCTTCAAGTCGGCCGACTGCAGCGCCTTGTTCAGCTCGCTGTTGAGCAGGGTGACCACGTCCTTGGGCGTGCCCGTGGGCGCGACGAAACCGAACCAGGTGACGGCTTCGAAGTCCTTGTAGCCCGACTCGGCGATGGTGGGCACCGAGGGCAGATCGTCCACCCGCTTGAGCGAGGTCACGGCGATCGGGCGCATCTTGCCGTTCTTGATGAAACCGATCAGCGTGGGCACGGACGACAGGTACAGCTCCACGCGGCCGCCGACCAGATCGGTCGATGCCTGGGCGGCACCCTTGTAGGGAATGTGGGTGAAGCTCACGCCCGCCATGTTCTGAAACAGCTCGCTGGCCAGGTGGGCCACGGTGCCGTTGCCAGCGGTGGCGATGTTCAACGAGTCGGGCTTGGCCTTGCTGGCGGCCACCACGTCGGCCAGGGTCTTGAAGGGCGACTCGGCCGACACCACCAGCACCAGCGGCGCGCTGGCCACCAGGCTCACCGGGGTCAGGTCTTTGACCGAGTCGTACGGCATTTTTTTGTACAGCGTGGGGTTGATCGCCAGGTTGCTGGTCTGGCCCAGCGCGATCGTGTAACCGTCGGCCGGCGACTTGGCGGCCGCATCGACACCGATGTTGCCGCCGGTACCGGGGCGGTTCTCGACGATGAAGCTCCAGCCCTTGTTGGTGGTCTGGATCTTGTTGGTCACCTCGCGGGCGATCAGGTCGGTACCGCCACCGGCGGGGAAGGGCACCACGACCTTGATCGGCTTGCTGGGATAGGTCTGGGCCAGGGCGGCGCCAGTGGCCAGCAACAGACTGGCGGCGGCAAGGACGTGGCGGCGGGAAAAGTTCATGTTTGTCTCCATGGGTCAGCTTGGGCAAGAGAGCCGCTGCGCTGTGTTGGGCGGCTGGGGCGGACTGTACGGTTGTGTTTCACTGAATACAATGCTGTTCCACTTGTTGAAACATGGGCCATCCAATGAAACCTGTCAGAAATCAAGTCAAGGCGCCCGATGGAGCGGTCGGTGAAACGACCACTGGCAGCGTGATCGCGGTGACGCGCGCCTTGCGCCTGATGGAGAGTTTCGGCATGGACGACCCGCAACTCACGCTGGCCGAGATGAGCCGGCGCACCGGCATGCACAAGACCACCACGCTGCGCCTGGCGCGCACGCTGGCGGCCGACAACTACCTGGTGCAGAAAGAAGATGGAAGCTGGCGGCTGGGCCGCGCAGCGGGCTGGCTGGGCGCGTGTTACCAGGCCGTCTTTGATGTGCACGACGTGGTGGAGCCGGTGCTGCGCGCGCTCACCGTGCAGACGGGCGAAAGCGCTTCGTTCTACGTGCGAGAAGGTTTGCAGCGTCAGTGCCTGGCGCGGGTCGATGGCCCGCAGACCATTCGCCACCACGTGCGCGTGGGCATCGGCCTGCCACTGGATCTGGGCGCGCCGGGGCGCGTGATCCTGGCGTTTTCAGGGGAGGCTGGCGAGCCCTACGAATCGATTCGCCGCCGGGGGTTTCACCTGTCGATGGGCGAACGCGAGGCCGAGGTGTCCAGCGTCTCGGCGCCGGTGTTCGGACTGCAGTGGCGGCTGCTGGGTTCGGTCTGCATTTCGGGCCCTACGGCGCGCCTGCCCGAGGTCCGCCTGCTGGAACTGGCGCAAACGGTGATGACCGCCGCCAACGAGTTGTCTTACGCCATCTCGGGCGCGCGCAGGCCGTCTTCGTCCGCTGCGGCGGCCAAGTGGCACCCTTGAAACGCCATCGCCCCGATGGCGTGACACCCGATCGGCTGGTATGGCCCCTGGCGCAGCCAGCGCATCAACGGGATGGCGGCGCCGTCTTGCCCGGCGTTGGTGCCAGACCTGGTCCATGGACCGTCTTGCCCATCAGGAAAACGACGACTGGCCTGAAGATCACCACGCAGGTGAATGCCACTGGAAACGCCACGGCGTAGGCTTGAAAGACGCGCAGGACAAAGCCGTTTCCCAGGCCGGTGTTGATGGCGGTCAGCACGGCACTCATCACGAACGCAATGATGCCGGCCATGTAGGCGGCGAATGCGAAACCCGCGAATTTGTGCGGCAGCTTCATCTCAGGTCTGATCTCTCAACAGGAGCCCATCCACGTCAAGGACCGTGACCCGCACAGGCAAGGCCTGCCTGACGCTTTGTGTGACGGTGCAGAACTCCTCGAACTGCGCCAGCGCCCTGTCGAGGTGTTGCAGGGCGTTTGCCGGCACACCCAGGGTCACGGTGGCGTGGAGACCCAGAATCCGCAGTCGACCTTCCGGGTTGCGCCCCACGTCGGCTTGCACTTCACAGCGGATGGGTTCGGGCGCCTGCTTGAACTTGCGCAAGGCAAAGAGGAGCGAATCGCTCAAGCAGTTGCCTACGGCGGCGCACAGCAATTGCGCAGGGGCGGGGCCTTCACCCTTGCCCAGCGGTGGTGGTTCATCGGCCATCAAGCCGGGAATGCCAGCCCCGAAGTCAACCTCGAAGCGGTAGTCGGCCTGCTGTGCGAGCGAGACGGAAACGGTGGTCATCGCGCTTCAGGGCTTGACGTAAGCAAAGCCCTGTTTCTGCAGCTTGGCGATACGGACCACCCCGGACGGCGTGAAATCGGCCTCCTGGATGAACTGCTCCTTCTTGAGATCGCGGTTCTTCAGCGTGATCTCGCAGATTTCGAAGTTGACGCCCCGGCTCTTGAGGGCCGACACCAGAGGTGCAAATTCGGTACCGTTGACCGCCTTGGCGCCCTCCATCAGCATGTCCACCCCCTCGGCGTGGGTGACGATGGTGATCTTGGCCTTGGGGTCGGTGTCGAGGTGGTTGCGAACGTTGCGCAGGCCTTTGAGGCCTTGCGCGACGGTGTTGTCGAAGTGGTAGACCACGGTGTCTTGCGCACAGGCGGCGCCGGCGGCCAGCGCCAGGGTGAGGCTGGCGAGCAATGATTTGAGGTGCATGGGTTCTCCTGGATCGGGGGTTGGGTGCGGGTGCGTCTAAGTTCACCGGAGTGCCTCAAGCGTGCCAAAACCGTCACGCTCTTGACCCACCGAGGCCTGGCCTCGCAGCATTCAAGGTGTCTCAGGCATCGGTTCGGAACTATGCTTGCCACTGTACCGGGTATCGGAGGCCACTCATGGCCACGCGCCCATTTGCGTGAATGTCGGCCTGGAGGGGTTTATGGCGAGTGATCTGGACACCGTGCGGGTGCTTCGTGCTTTGTTCAACGACATGCCTCGCGCGCCGCAGGGCCTCTCGGGCCTGGAGCTGATGGCGTGGATCCAATCCTCGATGACCGACTACGAGGGCGGCGAGATGGCCTACATGGTCGAGCACATCACCCGCAATTCCATGCTCGACATCGTGCTGCACATGCGCGAGTCCGGGCACCTGCAGGACGACGCCGCGTTTGACGAAACCGTGGCCCTGATCTCCACCGAAGAAGGACGCCGCACCTTCCGCGACCGCTGCATCAATGCCCAGAAGACGGTGGATGCGACCGATCGACTGCTCAAGCGGGCGCGCCGATCCACGCCGGCCGACCAGGCGCTGTTCGTGGCGGATCCGCAGGAGATCGAGCGCTTCGTCAACGGCCAGGCCAGTGGCCCCGGCCCGTTGTTTGCCGAATTCGCAGCGCGCGAGGAAGTGCGCGAGATCGGTGTGTTTGACCAGGTACCCGCCCAGGTGCACGAATTCGCCTGGGGTTTCGTGGTGGAGCACCAGGGGGCGTGGAACCTGTACGTGGCCGAGGTCTGGCGCCAGGGCACGGTGGGCTATTTCGACCGCTTTCTCAACGCCTGGAAACTCGAAGCCGGCAGGCCCCTGGACGATGCCGGCTCGGCACCCACCGTGCCCGCTGGCTTGCTGGTGGACGACGGCATCGGCAGCTTCAGCAGCCTGAGCTTCGAGCTGGAAGCCGGTGCGTCGGCGCCGCAGGTGCGCCAGTGGCTGGGCGAGGCCTTCATTGGCCGCATGCTGCCGCGCATGGCGGCCAAGGTGCTTGACGACACCTACGACTTCCCGGTGAACGGCCTGGCGAACTGAGTCGGGCGCCCAGCGCTCAGCGCTCCGCTGGTGCGGGGCGTGCGGCCCATGCACCGCGCATGGGCATGCGCATGCTTCACGCACTGCAGCCGTGCCCGACGGGCGGTGCGGTGCGCCGGCCCACATCCCGGCGTGAACGCCCGTCGAACCGTTCTACGCCCTTGAAGACCACCGCACCGAAGCGATCGCGCTGCCGCGTGGCACGCCCATTGCTAGGTGTGCATCGTCTTGAATACAAGATGGTGTTATTTCAATGCCCATCCCGACGCAAGACCACCGATCACCCAACCACCGGAACTGAAAAGAGGTCTTTCATGGACAAAGCAATGTGGAACCGTCGCGACTGGATTCTGGGCTCTGGCGCCATGGGCGCTGGGCTGGCATTGGGCGGCCTGCCGCTGGCGGCACACGCGCAGGCTCCCATCACCGTGGGTTTCCTTTACGTGGGCCCGCGCGATGACTATGGCTACAACCAGGCCCACGCCGAATCGGCCGCCGTGCTCAAGAAGATGCCGGGCGTGAAGGTGGTTGAAGAAGAAAGCGTGCCCGAGACACAGGCAGTGCAGCGCAGCATGCAGGGCATGATTTCGCAGGACGGCGCCACGCTGCTGTTCCCCACTTCGTTCGGTTACTTCGACCCCCACATCCTGACCGTGGCGCCCAAGAACGCGGGCGTGCGCTTCGCGCATTGCGGTGGCCTGTGGACGGCCGGAAAGCACCCGGCCAACGCGGCGAGCTACTTCGGCTACATCGAAGAAGCCCAGTACCTCAACGGCGTGGTGGCGGGCCACATGAGCAAGAGCAAGAAGCTCGGCTTCATTGCCGCCAAACCGATTCCGCAGGTGCTGCGCAACATCAACGCCTTCACCATGGGCGCGCGCTCGGTGGACCCGAGCATCACCACCACCGTGATCTTCACGGGCGACTGGTCGCTGCCGGTGAAGGAAGCCGAAGCCACCAGCAGCCTGGCCGACCAGGGTGTGGACGTGTTCACCATGCACGTGGACTCGCCCAAGGTGATCGTGGAGACCGCTGCGCGTCGGGGCAAGATGGTCTGTGGCTACCACGCCGACCAGTCCAAGCTCGCGCCCCAGGCCTACCTGACGGGTGCCGAGTGGAACTGGGTCACGCCCGTGACCACCATGGTCGACGCCGCCCGCACCGGCAAGCCGCACCCCAACTTCGTGCGCGGTGGCCTGCGTGACGGTTTCGTGAAAACCTCGGCCTACGGCCCCACCGTGAGCGAGCCGGCGCGCAAGCAGGCCGACGCGATCAAGGCCCGCATGCTCAAAGGCGACTTCGACATCTTCGCGGGCGAAGTCAAGGACAACACCGGCAAGGTGGTGGTGCCCAAGGGCAAGGTCTTCAAACAGACCGCGATCGAACTCGAATCGATGAACTACCTGGTCGAAGGCGTCATCGGCAAGGTCTGACGAACCCCGCCGTGCTGGCCCCGCCATGACGAGCCGTTTCACCGACACCGCCGAGGCCGTGCTGCTGCCGGTGCTCGCCATCGCGGGCGCCTTGTTGCTCTTCGGCTTGTTCGTGGCGCTGGCCGGGTTTGATCCGCTGGAGGTCTGGCGGCTGCTGTTCTTCGGCGCGTTCGGCGACGCGTTTTCGCTGCAGAACACCTTGCAGCGCGCCGCGCCCCTGATGCTCACCGCGCTGTGCGTGGCGCTGCCGGCGCGCGCCGGCCTCACCATCATCGGTGGCGAAGGCGCGCTCATCGTGGGGGCGCTGGCCTGCGCCGGTCTGCCCTATGTGTGGGCCGTGCCCGAGGGCGTGTTCGGCACCACCAGCCTCATGCTGGCCGCGGCCCTCGGCGGCGCGGCGTGGATCGCGCTGGCGGGCTACCTGCGCCAGTACCGCGGTGTGAACGAAACCATCAGCAGCCTCTTGCTGGCCTACGTGGCGGTCAATGTGTTCAAGCACCTGGTCGAGGGCCCGATGCGCGACCCGGCCAGTCTGAACAAACCGTCCACCTTCGCGCTCAAGGACGGCCTGCTGATCGGCCCCATCGGTGGTTATGACGTGCACTGGGGGCTGGTGTGGGGCGTGGTGTGCTGCGTGCTGGCCGCCATCTGGCTGGGCCGGACCACCCACGGGTTTGCCACCCGCGTGGTGGGGGGCAACGTGCGCGCCGCCGGCCTGGTGGGTCTGCCGGCGGGGCGCCTGGTCATCACGGCGTGTGCGCTGGGCGGCGCGGCGGCGGGTCTGGCGGGCGGCATCGAGATCGCGGCGGTGCACACGGCGGCCAATGCGTCGGTGATCGCCGGGTTGGGCTACACCGGCATCCTGGTGAGCTTTGCGGCGCGCCACCACCCGCTGGCCATCATCCCGGTGGCCATCGTGCTCGGGGGTTTTGGTGCGGCGGGCAGTTTGCTGCAGCGCCGTCTGGGCCTGCCCGATGCGTCGGTGCAGGTTTTGCTGGGCTTTGTGTTCGTGCTCATCCTTTCGGCCGAAGCCGCGCGCGGGCGCATCCGCTGGGACGTGCTCAAGCGTGTGTCGGCTCCGCAGCCCGCGCCACAGAAGGGAGCCGCCTGATGGACATGGACGCGATCGGTGCGGTGCTGCTGGCCATCCTGGGCGGCGCGATCCGGGTGGGCACGCCGTTTCTGTTTGTGAGCCTGGGCGAGTGCCTCACCGAAAAGTCGGGCCGCATCAACCTCGGCCTGGAAGGCGTGCTCGTGTTTTCGGCCATGAGCGCGTTCGGCGTGGCGTACTGGAGCGGCTCGGCCTGGCTGGGTGTGCTCGCCGGTTCGGCCAGCGGTGCGCTGCTGGGGCTGCTGCACGGTCTGGCGTGTTCCATGAAACGCGTCAACGACATCGCCATGGGCATCGGCGTGATGATGCTCGGCATCGGCCTGGCCTTCTACCTTGGCAAGCCGCTGATCCAGCCGCAGGCGCCCACGCTGGGTTCGCTCCCGCTGGGCAACTGGAGCGACTCCCCGCAGGTGCGCGCCGCGCTCAACATCAACGCGCTGTTCCCCATCGGCGTGCTGCTCGCGCTGCTCATGGCCTGGGCCTTTGCCAACACGCGCTGGGGCATGCTGGTGCGCATGGTGGGGGACTCGTCTGACGCGGCGCGCGCGTTGGGTACCTCGGTCACCTGGGTGCGAACGCTGGCCACCACCGTGGGTGGCGCCATTGCCGGCCTTGGGGGTGCGTCGCTCTCGCTCTACTACCCCGGCAGCTGGAACGAGGGCCTGTCCAGCGGGCAAGGCCTCATTGCCGTGGCGCTGGTGATCTTTGCGCGCTGGCGCCCCATGGCCTGCCTGTGGGCGGCGCTGCTGTTTGGTGGCGCGGGCGCGCTCGGCCCGGCGCTGCAGTCGGTCGGCGTCACCGGCTACTACTACCTCTTCAACGCCGTGCCTTATGTGATGACGCTGGTGATATTGGTGGTGACCTGTGCGCCGCAGCGCGTACTGCGCGGCGCCCCGAGCGAGCTGGGCGTGCAGCGTTGACCGAACTCTGAAACGGGAGCAATTGACGATGAATGGATTGAGTGGCTTGAACAAGTCGCCCGGGGGCGTGGTGGTGGGCCTGGCCCAGCTGCAGTTGCCGCTGGTGGAGACACCGGCGCAGCTGGCCGCGCAAACGCAGAAGATCGTGGACATGGTGGGCAAGGCCCGCCGAGGCTATGCCCACATGGACCTGCTGGTGTTCCCCGAGTACGCGCTGCATGGCCTGTCCATGAGCACCGCGCCCGAGCTCATGGTCAGCATGGACGGCCCCGAGGTCGGGGCCATGCGCCAGGCCTGCATCACGCACCGCATCTGGGGTTGCTTCTCCATCATGGAAGCCAACCCCGGCGGCAACCCCTACAACACCGGCATCATTTTTGATGACCAGGGCGTGCTCAAGCTCTACTACCGCAAGTTCCACCCCTGGGTGCCGGTGGAGCCGTGGGAGCCCGGCAACATGGGCATCCCGGTGATCGAGGGGCCGCGCGGCATCAAGCTCGCGCTCATCATCTGCCACGACGGCATGTTTCCCGAAATGGCGCGCGAATGCGCCTACAAGGGCGCCGAACTCATGCTGCGCACCGCCGGCTACACCGCGCCCATCCGCCACGCCTGGCAGATCACCAACCAGGCCAACGCGTTCCAGAACCTCATGGCCACCGCCAGCGTGTGCCTGTGCGGCAGCGACGGCAGTTTTGATTCGATGGGCGAGGCCATGGTCTGCGACCACGAAGGCACCGTGGTCACGCAAGGCGGTGGCCGGCCCGACGAGGTCATCTGCGCCGAGATCCGCCCCGACCTGATCCGCGAAGCGCGCCTGCACTGGGGTGTGGAAAACAACCCCTACCAGTTCAGCCACCGCGGCTATGTGGCGGTGAAGGGTGGCGCGCAGGACTGCCCCTACACCTTCATGCAGGACATGGTGGCCGGGCGCTTCAAACTGCCGTGGGAAGCCCAGGTGGTGCACACCGACGGGCGCTCCTGCGGCTTCGAGCCGCCCACGCGCACCTTCGTGGGCAACGTGCCCAACCTGCTGGAGAAGTGATGGCGGTTTTTGCCCAGGCCCACCCCTACGCCTGGCCGTTTGATGGCGACCTGCGCGCGGCCAATACCGCGCTGGTCATCATCGACATGCAGATCGACTTTTGCGGTGTGGGCGGTTACGTGGACACCATGGGCTACGACCTCTCGCTCACGCGCGCACCCATCGAGCCCATCGGTCGGGTGCTTGCCGCGGCGCGCGCCGCTGGCCTGCACGTGATCCACACCCGCGAAGGCCACCGCCCCGACCTGTCGGACCTGCCGGCCAACAAGCGCTGGCGCTCGCGGCAGATGGGTGCGGGCATTGGCGACGCCGGGCCTTGCGGTCGCATCCTGGTGCGCGGTGAGCCGGGCTGGGAGATCATTCCCGAGCTCGCGCCCTTGCCCGTCGAACCCGTCATCGACAAGCCGGGCAAGGGCTCGTTCTACGCCACCGATCTGGAGCTGATCCTGCACACGCGCGGCATCCGCAACCTGATCCTCACCGGCATCACCACCGACGTGTGTGTGCACACCACCATGCGCGAGGCCAACGACCGCGGCTTCGAGTGCGTGATGCTGTCCGACGGCACCGGCGCCACCGATCCCGGCAACCACCAGGCCGCGCTCCACATGATTCCCATGCAGGGTGGCGTGTTCGGCGCGGTGAGTGACACGGCGGCCATCGTCCAAGCCCTGCGGTCGTTGTGAAGGACACCCCATGCACGCCCTGCGACTCGACACCTACCAGCTGACCAAACGCTTCGGCGCCTTCACCGCGCTCGATGGCGTGTCGCTCACCGTGCGCCCTGGCACCGTGCACGCGCTGCTGGGGGAAAACGGCGCGGGCAAGAGCACGTTTGTGAAGGCCGTGGTGGGTTACCACCGGGGCGACGAAGGCGCGGTGCTGATCGACGGCCGCGAGCAGGACATCCACTCGCCGAGTGTGGCGCGCGATCTCGGCATCGGCATGGTTTACCAGCACTTCACCGTGGTGCCCGGCATGACCGTGGCCGAGAACCTGCTGCTGGCGCGCGGCGCGCTGCCCGCCGTGATCGACTGGAAGGCCGCGCGCGCCGAGCTCAGCGCCTTCATGGCCAGCGCGCCGTTCTCGCTCGACCTTGACGCCTACCCGATCGATCTGTCGGCAGGGCAGAAGCAGAAGCTGGAGATCCTGAAGCAGATGCTGTTGAAGCCGCGCCTGCTGATCCTGGACGAGCCCACCTCGGTGCTCACGCCACAAGAGGCCGACGAGGTGCTGGGTGCGCTCAAGGAACGTGCGCATGCCGGTGACTGTTCCATCGTGATGATCACGCACAAGTTCCGCGAGGTCACGGCCTACGCCGACGACGTGTCGGTGCTGCGGCGCGGTCAGCTGGTGCTGAGCAAGGCCGTGGCGCAGACCGACCCCGACGAACTCGCGCATGCCATGGTGGGCCAGGCGGCCGAGAAGGCCTTGCTGGAGAAGACCGCGCAGCCTCTGGATGCCGAGTTGACGCTGGCGGTGGACGAGCTCACCGTGATGGGCGACCGCGGTGACCTCGCCCTCAACGGCCTCTCGCTGCGGGTGCACGCGGGCGAAATCCTGGGCATCGCGGGCGTGTCGGGCAACGGGCAGAAAGAACTGATGCAAGCCCTCACTGGGCAGCGCGCGCGCCTGGGGGGTGAGGTGACGGTGCGTGGCGAAGCCTATGCCGGCAAACGCCAGCAGAACCGTGTGCTGCAGGTGCGCAGCCTGCCCGAGGAGCCGCTCATCAACGCCTGCGTGCCCGACATGAGCGTGTCGGAAAACATGGCGCTGCGCCTGTTTGACGAAGCACCGCTGGCCCAGGCAGGCTGGATCCAGTGGCCGCGTCTTCGTGCCATGGCGCAGCGCTGGGTGGACGAATACCGCGTGAAGGCGCCGGGCATCGACGCACCCATTCGCGCGCTGTCGGGCGGCAACGTGCAACGCGCGGTGCTCGCGCGCGAGCTGGCGGGCGAGGCGAAACTGCTGCTGGTGAGCAACCCGACCTTCGGTCTGGACTTCGCCGCCACCGCCGAGATCCACGCCCGGCTGGTGGCCGCGCGCAACCGGGGCGCGGCCGTGCTGCTCATCAGCGAAGACCTCGACGAACTGATGCAGCTGGCCGACCGCGTGGCCGTGATCAGCGGTGGACAGCTCGTGTTTGAAACCCTGGCCGTCGGCGCCGACCGCAAGCTGCTCGGTGCCCATATGGCCGGGGGCCATGGCGACGATGCCATGCAGAGCGAACCCCAGCCCGAGGAGCTCGTCGCATGAGCCTTGTCACGGCCCGCCCGTTCAACTTCGAACTCGACCCGGCGCACGCCGCGCTGCTCATCATCGACATGCAGCGCGATTTTGTGGAGCCCGGTGGCTTCGGTGAATCGCTGGGCAACACGGTGGAGCCGCTGCAGGCGATCGTGCCCGCCATTGCCAGTGTGCTCGCTGCCTGGCGCGCCATGGGCGGCCTGGTGGTGCACACGCGCGAGTCGCACGCGCCCGACCTGAGCGACTGCCCGCCCGCCAAACGGCTGCGCGGCTCACCCAGCCTGCGCATCGGCGACGTGGGCCCGATGGGGCGGGTGCTGGTGCGTGGTGAGCCGGGCAACCAGATCGTGCCCGCGCTGGCGCCGGTGGCCGGCGAGGTGGTGATCGACAAGCCCGGCAAGGGCGCGTTTTACGCCACCGACCTGCAGCACCAGCTGCAGGCGCACGGCATCACCCAGCTGGTGGTGGCCGGCGTGACCACCGAGGTCTGCGTGCAGTCCACGCTGCGCGAGGCCAACGACCGGGGTTACGACTGCCTGGTGCTGGAAGACGGCACCGCCAGTTACTTCCCCGCGTTCCACGCAGCGGCGCTGGCCATGATCACAGCGCAAGGCGCGATCGTGGGCTGGTCGGCGACGTCGACGGAATTGCTCGCAGGGGTGTGACCCGCCTCAACCCGCTGGCGCCACCTGCTGCGCCAGGTACACCTGGTGCAAGGTGATCTTGCGCACTTCGGTCTGGCTGGTCTGGATGTGCGAGCGCAGCAGCAAATCAGCGCGGTCGGCCTTGCGCGCCAGGATGGCGCGCAGGATCTTGGCGTGTTCGTCGTAGGTCGCGTCGATGCGCACCTGCTGCAGGAAGTCGAGCCGGCGGATGATGCGGATGCGTTCGGTCACCTCGTGGTGCACGCGCGCCAGCTCGGCGTTGCCGGCCGCACTCACCAGGGTTTCGTGAAAGGCCTCGTCCCAGGCCGCCACCTCGGCCGGGTCGGCGCTGCGCTCGGCCACGGGCACCAGCCAGCGTTCCTTGAGCGCCTGCAGCTGCGGCGATGAAGCCGCCATCTCGTGCAGACACAGTCGCTGCACGGCGGTGGTCTCCAGCACCATGCGCAGGTCGTAGAGCTGGTCGAACTTGTCGAAGTCGAACGGCAGCACGCGCCAGCCGCTGCGAAACATCACCTCGACCAGGCCATCCTGCTGCAGGCGAAAGAGCGCCTGGCGCACCGGCGTGCGCGAAACGGTCAGCCGTGCGCAGAGTTCGTGTTCGGTGAAACGGTCGCCAGGCACGAGGCGGAAGTCGGCGATGTCCTGCTTGACCTGGCGGTAGACCTCTTCGGCACGCGACTGGAAGGGCTCGACGCCGACGGCCTTGGCTGCGCGTGCGCGCACCGGGCGCAGGGTGCGCGTGACCATCAAGCCATCCAGCTCACATGAGCGGACACCACACGCCAGCCCTCGGCCATGCGCACCCAGGTCTGGCTCTGGCGGCCGATGCGTGGATTGCCTTCGCGCTGGAACTCGATGTTGGTGGTGGCCGCGTCACGCCCGTGAGTGGTGATGGCGGTGCGCAGCACCGTGCGCTGCAGGCCGACGGCGGGCCGGCCGTTGCGAAACGCGCGGATCTCGTCGATCCCGTAGAGGTTTTCGGTGGCGCCATAGCGCAGGGTGTGCGGGCTGTCCCAGAACAGCTCGTCGAGCACGGCCACGTCGTTGCCGACCAGGGCTTGCTCATAGCGCTCAAAGGCGGCCGTCACCTCGGCCATCACATCGGGCAGATTGGTATCCATTCAGAACTCCACGGGTTTGCAGTGGGCAAGGCCCGCATTGTGCAGCGCCATGCCGGCGCGCAGCGCGAGGTCTTCGCGCCAGGGTGCCGCGATCAACTGCACGCCGATGGGCAAGCCTCCGGTGCCTTGTGGCCACAAGGGCGCGGCCACCACCGGGCAGCCCGCGAACGAGATGGGCTGCGTGAGCAGGCCGATGGAAGGGCGGCATGGCAGGCGCTTGCCGTTGATCTCGACCCACTCGGTGCCGATGGGTTGCGCCGGCACGGGCGTGGCGGGGGCGATCAACACGTCCCAGTCGCGGAACAGCGCATTGACCTTGTCGCGGTAGACGCGGCGAAAGCGCTGCGCGCGCACATACCAAGCGGCGGGCTGCAGGGCACCCGAGATGAAGCGGTCGACCGACAAGGGTTCAAAGTCGGCAGCCTGTGTGCGAAGGCGGTGCAGGTGCAGGGCGCCGCCTTCGCTGGCGCTCACGATGAAGGCCGCCGCGCGAGCCTGCACCGCATCGGGCCAATCCACGGTGGCGCTGGCGCCCAGCGCCTGCGCAGCGAGCGCGACCACCTCGCGGGCGGGGGCGGTGGTGTGCTCGGTGAAGTAACCCCCCAGCACGCCCACGCGCAGGCCCTTGGTACCGAGTGTCAGCGAGCGCACGGTGGACTGCACCGCGGTGGCGTGGCAGCCCGGGTCCAGCGGGTCGGCGCCTTGCAGTGCGTCGTAAGCCAGGGCCAGGCCATGCAAATCGTCGGCAAACGGGCCCAGGTGGTCCAGGCTGTGCACAAACGGGTAGCTGCCGCGCCGCGAGAGCCGGCCGAAGGTGGGCTTGAGGCCCCACACGCCGCACAGCGACGAGGGCACGCGGATCGAGCCGTTGGTGTCCGAGCCGAGCGACAGCGGCACCTGCCCCGCGGCCACGGCTGCGCCCGAGCCGCCCGACGAACCACCGGCGGAGCAGTCCAGCCTGTGCGGGTTGTGCGTGGGGCCGTAGTGGGTGTTCTCGGTGGTGAATCCGTAGGCGTATTCGTCCATGTTGAGCGAACCCACCAGCACCGCACCGGCGGCCTGCAGGCGTTCCACCAGCACCGCGTCTGCAGCGGCAGGCGGGTGGGTGCGGTTGAGCTTGGAGCCGGCCAGGGTCACTTCACCAGCGATGTCGAACAGGTTCTTCACCGCAAACGGCACACCGGCCAGCGGACCCAGCGGATCTCCACGCGCGCGCTGCGCGTCCACCCGCGCGGCCTGCGCACGGGCGGCCTCGAAGCGCGTGCCGGTGAACGCGTTCACGCGGGCTTCGGTGGCTTCGATGCGCGCGATGCAGGACTCCAGCACGTCCGCTGCACGCAGCGTTCCGCCAGCCACCGCCTGCGCGGCTTGGCTCAGGGACAAGGGGGCGTTCATGGCGCGCCTTCAGTGGGGGGAAGGCTGGAACGGCGCCGGGCAGTAGATCTCGGCCGGTTCGTCGTCCACTTCCAGCTCGAAAGCGTCCAGCAACGCGGCCAGCGCGGCGGTGCGCTGCAGGTGGGTGGCCACGCGCTGCGCTTGTGCTTCGTTCAGCGGCAGGGCCACGGCCACCGATGCGGCCTGCACATAGGCCAGGGTCTGTTCCTCGGTCATCGGCGCACCTCGCGCTGAAAGATTTCCAGGCTGCGCTTTTTCGCGGCGATGAAACTGGCCTCGGACAGCGTGGCCGTGGTACGCGGGCGCGGGTCGTCGTAGGGCAGGATCTCGGCCACCTTGGTGGGCCGCTTGGTGAGCAGCAGCACCTGGTCGGCCAGGTAGACGGCTTCTTCCAGATCGTGCGAGACCAGCACCATGGTGGTGCCGGTCTGCATGAAGACCTCTTGCAGTTTCTCGCGGATGAACAGCGTCATCTCGAAGTCCAGCGCCGAGAAGGGTTCGTCCAGAAACAGCACCTCGGGCTTGGGCGCCAGCGCCCGCATGATGGATGCCGTCTGCTGCTGCCCGCCCGAGAGCTCGTAGGGGTAGCGGTTGAGGTCGAACTTCACGTCGAACGAGGCCACCAGCTCGGCCATGCGGCGGTCCACCTCAGCCTTGCTCTTGCCTTCGAGCTTGAGCGGATAGGCGATGTTGTCGATGGTGCGCATCCAGGGAAACATGGCCTCGCGGTAGTTCTGGAACACGTAGCCGATCTTGGTGTCCTTGAGGCTCTTGCCATCGAACAGGATCTCGCCGCTGTCGATCGGCACCAGGCCCGCGATCATGTTGATCAGCGTGCTCTTGCCGCAGCCGTTGGGCCCGAACACCGACACGATCTTGTGCTTGGGGATGTCGAGATCGAAGTTCTCGTACAGCGGCCAGCCCGCGAAGTACTTGGTGAGGCCGCGGATGGTGATGTGCGTGCCGGCCGGGCCGGGCTGGAAGGCGGGCACGGGCACATCGGCAAAGACCGGGGCATTCAGGACAGTGCTCATCTTCCACTCCAGTGCACGATGCGGCGTTCGACGACCAGAAAGAGAACATTCAACGCATAGCCCAGTGCACCCGCCGCCAGGATGGACGCGTACATGTCCTTGACGTTCATCACCTGCTGCGAGTTGATGATGCGGTTGCCCAGGCCACTGTCTGCGCCAATGAACATCTCGGCCACGATCACGATCACCAGCGCCATCGACACGGCCGAGCGCAGGCCCACGAAGCTGGGCTGCAGGCTCTCCCAGATCAGCACATCCTTGAACACCTGCCAGCGCGTGGCGCCCATCACCTTGGCCGCCATCACCCGCTGCTTGCGCGCGTTGATCACGCCGTACGCACTGTTGAAGATCACGATCAGCAGCGCACCAAACGCGGCGATGGCCACCTTGTTGATGTCGGACACGCCGAACACCATGAGGAACAGCGGGATCAATGCCGACGAGGGCGTGGAGCGGAAGAAGTCGATCAGGAACTCCACGCTGCGGTAGGCCTTCTCGTTGCTGCCGAGCAGCACGCCCAACGGCATGCCAACGATGGCGGCGATCAGGAAGGCCTGCACCGTGCGCCAGACGGTCACGAGGAAGTCGCTCAGCAGCGGGCCACCGGCCAGGCCGCCGACCAGGGCCCGCATGGCGTCCAGTGGCGGCGGCAGCAAGATGGGCTTGATGAATCCGGTGCGCACCACCAGGTCCCAGATGATGAAGAGCACGACCGGGCCCACGAAGGGCAGGGCGCGTCCCCAGTCGGTCTTGCGTTGAACCACCGGGGCCGCGTTCGCAGCCGGAGGTGACCAGGGCTTGGTGGATTCCACTGCTGCGGACGTGGCGGCTTCCATGGCTTTCAGCCCTTGTAGATCATGGTCTCGACCATGAGGCGCGAACTGAAGATGCCCTTTTCCGAGAACAGGTCGAAGAACTTCTGGAAGTGGCCGATGTCGGCGGGTGTGAACTCGTTGTACATGGTGTAGGCGGCCAGCGGCACCTCACCGGCGAGCGCGCCTTCGATGGGCGTGTAGCCGGCGAGGTACTTGCGCGCCTCCACCGGCTTGCTGCGCACATAGGCCACGCCCTTGGCGTAGGCGGCAATGAACTTCTTCGCCACCTCGGGGTTCTTCTTGATGAACTCCGACGACAGCGAGGCCGAGCCGCCGAACCACGGCGCCATGTTGTCGCCCAGCACGTACTTGGAGATCACGCCGGCTTCGAGCACGCGGCTGGTGCCGTTCAAGCGGCCGATGGTGCCCGTGGGCTCCAGCGTGTAGGCGCCGTCGATCTGGCCGGCAGCAAGAGCCGCCACGTGCTGGCCGATCGGCAACTCGACCACGGTGGCACCGACTGCACCGCCCCGCTCCAGGATGGTCTTGGCCAGCGTCACGTTCTGGATGCCGGGGCCCGAGGCCACGCGCTTGCCCTTGAGGTCGGCCATGACCTTGGCGGTGCTGGCCACCGGCACGATGACCTCATCGAGCACGTTCTTCACGTTGCTCGGGTTGGCGCAAAAAATCTTGAAGGTGCCGGGCTGGGCGAGTTCACCGATGGCCACGTTGGCCGAGCCGGTGCCGTTGGCCGTGCCGTCGGAGCGGCCCGAGAGCACGGCCTCCATCACCTGCTGCGCGCCGGCGAACTTGAGCGGCTCCACGTCCAGGCCGGCTTCCTTGAAGTAACCCAGTTCGATGGCCGCATAGAAAGGCAGGCCGGCGGCAATGGGCCAGTAGCCCAGGCGCACCTTGGTAGCGGCTTGTGCGCGCACGACGCCTGGCGCGCCCAGCAGGCCGATGGCCGCACCCGCAGCGCCGAGTTGCAACACGGTGCGTCGGTTGGTCGAGGTGGACAGGGCGGTGGCGGTGAATGTCTTCATGGGTGGGCTCCAGCAGGTTGAACAAGCGATGACGCACCAGGATGGAAGTGGCCCGCACCATGCGTGAGCATTCCGTCTTGTATTCAAGATGGCTTGCAAGCTTGATGCCAGCCCACAGACGTGAAAAAGCCCGCCGCACGGTGGGTGCAGCGGGCTTCGGTGGTCGGGTGTTGCGGCTCAGGCCGCGCGCATCACATGCCGAGGTTGCGGCCGAACAAGCCGATCAAACCGACGATGATCAGGTAGAAGGCGACGATGTAGTTCAGCATGCGCGGCATGATGAGGATGAGGATGCCGGCGATGAGGGCCACCAGCGGGCCGATGCTCAGGTGAAGGTTCATGGCGGTTCTGCTTGAAGGAAGGTCGTGCTGGCGCCGCAGAGGTTGCGGCGCACCAGTCCGTGCGGTTCATCATGCGTGGGCGCTGGCTACCTCGTCTGTGTGCCGACACACAGACCCGCCGGGGCAGACCCAGGGCGCGTTGCCCAGGCTTTGCCAGTCGGCCACCGCGATGCGGGCGACCACCGTCCAGCCGCTGGTATCGGGCCGGATCACGGCGGCTTCGCCCTCACTGAAGTGCGGGGCACCGGCGACGGCGTGAAAGGGCGTGCCGTGGCCTACGATCCAGCGGTTGGTGCCGGCCTTCACGGGCGTGGCCAGCAGCTGCTTGAGCCCCGCGTGGTTGTTGCCCTGCGCTTCGCGGATCTCGTTGCGCGGCGTCACCGTGGTGAGCATGCGCCGGGCGTGGTCCATGGTGCGGCAGTAGGGGCTGGTTGGCGCAGTCGCTGTGGGGCGTCATGACTGCGTCGCAGGCGAGCAGCAACACAGCGAAGGTGCATCGGTGGGGGATGAACTTGGGTGGCTCGGGGCGTGCGCGCGGGGGCGGGATGGGAAGTCGTGCGGGATGGCGGGTGGTTTGCCGGACCACCTTTGGGAGCACCTGCGCCGCTGGCTTGGCAACGACTGGGGCTTCAAGCGCCTGGCGCTCAACGGCGGCGGCATGTGGCGCTGGACTGAACCAGCGCCACGCCTCACAGGTGCAGCGTGATGCTGCGGCTCGTGACGCGCGACACGCAAGGCGTGAAGCACGTCGACTTTTCGTCGTCGCTCAGGATGAAATCGTTGTGTTCGATCGCTCCGTCGGCGTAGCCCGTCTTGCAGGTGCCGCACAGGCCGCTCTCGCAGGAGGTAGGCACGTGCACGCCGTTCTTTTTCAGCAGGTCCAGCAGGTTGCCGCCCTCGGGCAGCACCAGCGCTTGCCCTGATTGCGCCAGCCGCACGGTGGCGCCGGTGGTGGGTGACGCAGGGGTGGCGCTCGCAGGTGCCTGGAAATGCTCGGAATGCACGGTCCCGGGGCGCCAGTGCGCAGCGGCCTGTGCGCAGGCCCTCATGAAGCCCGGCGGGCCGCAGAAATAGAGGTGGGTGCCGTCGGGCTGGCTCGCCAGCAGGGCGACCAGGTCCAGGCCCGCGCCGATCTGGCCGTTGTCGAAATGCCAGCGCGCCGAGCCCGGAGCCCGCTGGTTGAGGGCATCGAGTTCGTCGGTGAAGGCGGCCACCTCGCTGGAGCGTGCGCAGTAGTGCAGCTCAAACGGCGTGCCCGCCCGCAGCAGGCTGTGCGCCATCGACTTCAGCGGCGTGATGCCGATGCCCCCCGCGATCAGCAGGGCCGAGGTCTGTTCTGGCCGCAGTTCGAACTGGTTGCGCGGCTGACTCACGCGCACCGTGTCGCCGACCTTCAGCGCTTCGTGCACGCGCACCGAGCCACCGCGTCCCTTGACGTCTTTCAACACGCCGATGACGTAGCGGTGTGTCTCGGCCGGGTCGTTGCACAGCGAGTACTGCCGCACCAGGCCGCCGGGCAGGTGCACATCGATGTGTGCCCCGGCGGTGAAGAGTGGCAGGCGCTCGTGGTCGAGTGCCCGCAGCTCATACGAGTGGATGCCGGTGGCCTCCAGGCGGATCTGGCGAACCTGCAGATCCAGTGGCGCGTCGAGTCCGGTCATGGCTCAGGCCGCCGTGGCGCTGGCTTTCATCTCCGCTTCAAGCGCCAGCATGCGTGTCTTGACGAACTGCTCGCGCTCGGCGCCCTTCAGGTGTTCGCTTTCGGCCAGCATGGCCACCACCGCCTTGGTCACGTGGCGGCGGCGCACGATCTCGTCTTCCACGCGAGCGCCCACCGGGATCTCCAGCACGTTGCCCGAACAGAAGCTGCGCGGCATGCCGGCGGCGTCGCGCAGCCACTCGGCAAAGCCCTCGGCGCTGGCGGCCTTGTTGGTGCCGCGCACCGCGTCGCGCAGCAGCTTGCGGAACATGTAGACCCCGGCATCGAGCTTGGTCGGGTTCTCCAGCGCGTGCACCGCGATCGGGCGCTGGCTGATGATGGCTTCGTAGTCGCCCGGCGCGTACTGCGCCTGCTTGTAGTTGGCGCGCATGCGGTGGTTGGTCGGGACCTCGGGCCGGTCGTTGATGGTGAGTTCACCAAAGCGCTCGGGCCGGCGCAGCGCCACCTGGCCTTCGAGGAAGTCGATCGACTCGTAGCCCACGAGCTCTTTGACGCCCACGCCGCGCGTATCGATGCCCGGGCCCATGACGCGCCAGCCGATCATCTTGCTGTTGACGTCGTCCACCGGCACCGTCCAGCGAACGATGTGGAAGCGGCTGAAGTGCTTTTGTGCCGAACCGTCCTCGGACGTGTAGGCGTGCAGGCTGAGGTTGGGCAGCACCTGGTGCTGCACGCGGATGAACAGGCGGTCGTCGCTGACGCGGCGCGCACCTGCGCAGGCCAGCGAGCGGCCACCCTGCACCGGCACGAACTGCATGTCGGGCGCCACTTCCATCGAAGGCGCGCCCACTTCGTCGAAGGTGGTGCCCTGGAAATTGCCACCCACCACGTTCTTGGCCGAGTGCAGCGTGGCGGTGTGGAAGTTGTCGGCGGCGTTGTCCTGCACCTGCAGCCAGTTGCAGTGCTGGAAGTTGCTGTAGGGCACGAGTTCGTCGCCGGGCAACACGGTGAAGTTGCCTTCCCACTCGGGAAACGGGGGCTCTTTCTCGGGTGGGCCCATGTAGGCAAACACCAGGCCGTTGCGCTCGAAGGCCTTGTAGGCGCCCTGGCGGATCGAGCAGGCGTAGCGCTCGGCGTCCGCCTCTTCGCCCTTGGGGAAGGGCACCTTCAGGCAGGTGCCGTCGATGTCGAACACCATGCCGTGGTAGCAGCACATGATGCCGCGCTCCTGGATGGAGCCGTACTCCAGCGAGGCCCCGCGGTGCACGCAGTGCGCGTGCAGCAGGCCGACGCGACCGCTTTTGTCGCGAAAGGCCACGAGTTCTTCGCCGAGGATCATCAGGAAATGCGGCGTGTCCGTGAGCTCCATGGACATGCAGACCGGCTGCCAGAAGCTGCGCATGTACTCACCCGTGGGCGTGCCCGGCCCCACCTCGGTCAGCTCCGGGTCGTGGCCCGGGATCTTGTTGGTGTGGTAACCGCCGTAGGGAATCAGCTTCTTCTCGATGGGTGCGGCGGTGCCGGTCGAGCGTTGGCTGTCCTGTTTGTCCATGGGCTGGGTCATGCGGTGTCTCCGGCGTGTTGTGGGTAAAAAATGATGAGTTCTGAACTCTGTATACAGAGTTCAAAGATAAAGGGAGTGGGCGAATCTGTCAACCCGAATCGGTTTACCCTTCGAACTGTTACTGCACTTTGAATCCAAAATACAGAAGGTCACCATGTCGTTCACGGCCAAGCTCCCCTCCCGCACCAACTACGTGGACGAGGTCTACAAGGTCCTGTTGGACGCCATCAGCGACGGCTCGTTGGCTCCGGGCGCCCGCGTCACGCAGGAAGAGATCGCTGAGCAACTCGATGTTTCGCGCTCTCCCGTGATCCAGGCCCTGCGCCAGCTCAAAACCGACGGGCTGGTCCAGGACGCGCCGGGGCGTGGCGTGCTCATCGCGCCACTCGACCCGCAGACCATCGGACACGTCTACAAGATCCGGGGTGTGCTGGACGAGCTGGCCGCCGGCCTGGCCGCCGGGCGCCGGGCGCGCATCGACCCCGAGGTCATTCGCAAGGGCCGCGAGGTCAGCACCGGCGACGATGTGCGCGCCATGATCGACGCCGACATGGCCTTCCACCGCGCGGTGTACCAGGCCAGCGGCAACCCGCTCATCGAAGACAGCTCCCGCATGCACTGGGTCCACCTGCGCCGGGTGATGGGTGGCGTGATCCAGCTGCACGGCTTGCGCCGACCCATCTGGGACGAACACCAGGCCATCGCCGATGCGATTGAAGCCGGCGACGTGGCCCTGGCGCGCGAACGGGCACTGCAGCACGCCGAGCGCGCCAGCGAAAACCTGCTCGCCCGCCTGGGCGCTTGACTCGGCAGCGCCCTAGACCGTGCGGCGCAGGGCCTCGAAAAACAGTTCGGACTGCAGGCGTTCGCTCTGCATCTGCTCAGCCACGCGCTCGGCGGTGGCCGCATCGGCCGCACGCAGTGGGCGCCCGGTGGACTGCGCCAGCACCTGCGCCATGCAGGCCCGCTCCAGGTAGTAGAGATCGTCAAAAGCGTGGTCCATGCGCGCACCGCACACCACCACGCCGTGGTTGGCCAGAAAAGCGATGTCGGCCGAGCCCATGGCGCGCGCAATGCGCTCGCCTTCGCCCTGGTCCAGCGCCAGCCCGTTGTAGACCGGATCGATCACCAGCCGGCCGTGAAAGCGCATGGCGTTTTGCGACAAGGCCGTGTCCAGCGCACGGTCTTGCGTGAGCGTGAGGGCGGTGGCGTAGGGCATGTGGGTGTGCAGCACCACGGCTTTGCGGGCGAGCCGGTGGATGCCGCTGTGTATGTGCATGGCCGTGGACTCGACGGGGTGCCGACCCGCCAGGGCCTCACCATCGGCGTCCACCATCACGATGTCGTCGGCCTGCACTTCGCTCCACAACAGGCCGCGCGGATTGAGCAGGAAACGGCCGGAGCCGTCGGGCAGCTCCAGGCTGAAGTGGTTGCAGACGCCCTCGGACAAACCGAAACGGGCGGCCGCCCGCAAGGCCAGTGAAAGGTCGACGCGCGCTTGCAGACAAGGGGGACTGTGAAAATCGGCTTCGTGGTTCATGGCAGAGCTTTGGGTGGACGAACCCCGCGATTCTGCCGGGCGCGACCGCCCCCTTTGCCGATCAGGAATGGTGCCCGGAAGGTGAACGCTCGAAAGCCAGGCTACCGTTCTGCGTGTGCCGGTAGTTGGCCTCGCTTACCTGAGAGCTGCTGCGCCAGCGGCGCACCACCTGGATGGTCCTGAGCCGATCCACCAGGCTCAGGCTGGGATAGACCAGTGTCAAGACGGACAGTGCGGCTTCCTTGGGCGTGAAATGCTCCCGCAGTGCCACGTCCATCACTTCGTCGCGAAACGCCGGATTCAGTTCTTCGGTCTCGATGCCAAGTTCGAGCAGGGCAGAGTTGAGTGAGCGGTGATACAGGAATTTCTTGAACATACCTTCAGTAGACGCCCGCAACCCGTGTCGGTTCCTCTGTTGCGGGGTAACTGAATGGGTCAGCTGTGCCCGTTCCTTACAAATCGCAATACCTGTGACCGCAGGCAACGACCCTCCCTGCATCAGTGCCTCACAGGCGGGCGCGCAGTTCCGTCTTGAGCACCTTGCCGTAGTTGTTCTTGGGCAGCTCGTTCACCAGCACATAGCGCTTGGGCCGCTTGAAGCGCGCCATCTGGGCCAGACAGTGCGCATCCATTTGATCGGGGGTCGGGCTCGCGCTGCCTTGAGCGACCACGAAGGCCACCACCACCTCGCCCCACTTGGCGTCGGGCGCGCCCACCACCGCCACCTCGGCCACGCCCGGCGCGGTCAGCAGAACCTCCTCGACTTCGCGCGGGTAGATGTTGGAGCCGCCGCTGATGATCAGGTCCTTGCTGCGGTCCTTGAGCGTGAGGAAGCCGTCGGCATCCAGGCAGCCCACGTCGCCGGTGAAGAGCCAGCCGTCGCGCACGGCCGCGGCCGAAGCCTCGGGGTTGAGCCAGTAGCCCGCCATCACGCTGTCCCCCTTGATCAACACCTCACCCACCTCGCCGATGGGCAGGCTGCGGCCTTGCGCATCGGCCACGCGCACCTGCACCGGCGTCTGCGCCACACCCACCGAGGCCATGCGCTCGGCCCAGCGCGGGTGGGTGGTGTCGGCCAGTTGCTGGCGCGAGAGCGCGGTGCCCACCATGGGTGTTTCGCCCTGGCCATAGATCTGCACGAAGCGTGGACCCATCACGCGCAAGGCGCGTGCGATGTCGGCCGCGTACATGGGAGCGCCGCCGTAGACGATGGTCTTGAAGGCGCGCGCCGAAGCGTCCGCGCCGATGCCGTGCTGCTCGGCGTGGTCCACCAGGCGCTTGACGATGGTGGGCGCGGCAAACGTGGAGAGCGGCCCCAGCGCCTCACCCAGCGCGAACAGCTCGGCCGGGTCCACACCGCCAGAGGCGGGAACCACATGGCGGGCGCCAGCCATCAGGTGCGGGATGGCGTAGATGCCCGCGCCGTGCGACATGGGCGCGGCATAGGCGATGACGTCCTGAGCCATCACCGGGTCCACGTCGACGAAGTACGTCAGCCCCATGGTCATCAGGTTGCGGTGCGTGAGCATCACGCCTTTGGGTCGGCCGGTGGTGCCGCTGGTGTAGAACAACCAGGCCACGTCGTGCGCGTGACGTTCGACAACGGGCACCGCGAACGCATCGATCACGGGTGCGAGCAGGTCGTCGCATTCGACCGCCGCCACATCGATCTGCCGCTCCAGCCCGGCCAGCGGCTCGGGCGCCACATCGTGCGTGACAAAACCCCAGCGCGCGCCTGCGTTGGCCACGATCCACTCGGCTTCTCGCGGGTGCAGCTTGGCGTTCACCGGCACCACCACGAGGCCAGCCCACCACGCCGCCCACAGCACTTCAAGGTACCGTGGGTGGTTGTGCATGAACAGCACCACGCGGTCACCCGGTGCAAGTCCGGCGGCCACCATGCGTTGCGCCAGGCCCGCGCTGCGTTGCGCCCACTCGCCATGGGTAGCCCATACTTTGGTACCGTGAAAAATCGCGGGGCGCTCGGGGTTCTGGCGCGCCTGGCGCAGCAGCAGGTGAACAAGGCTCATCGGTGTCTCCGTATCGGGGGTGCGCTGGAGCACAGACCTTACACGCAGCGCCGGGTAGCGTGTCTGCATGCACTGGAGCGAACCCATTGCTCAGTGCCTGACAAGGAGTCTCATGAAAAAATCGCCTGCCATTCTGGTCCGCACCGCGTTGCTCGCGGCTTGCGCCCTGTGCACCGCCGCAGCCTCGGCCCAGACCACCTACGAACAGGACCGCGCCGCGTGCCTGCGCAGCGACTCGCAGCACGAGCGCACCAGTTGCCTGCGGGAAGCCGGCGCGGTTCGAGCCCAGGGCAAGAACCGAAAGCCTGCGACGGGTGAAACGACGGAGTCGCGCCTGCAGAACGCCCTGAAACGCTGCACCGAACTGCCCCCCGAGAACAAAGCCATCTGCGAGCGCATGGTGCGCGGCGAAGGCAGCGTGAGCGGCTCGGTGGAGGGCGGCGGCGTGATCCGCGAGCTGGTCACCCCGGTGCCGGCGATCCCGCCGATGCAACCCATGCCGCCTGCGCAGCCGATGCTTCCCGAGCAGCCGATGCCGCCTGCACCGGCGGTGCGTTAAGCGTTCAGCCCGGCAGCGCGCAGGAACGCATTGTTCTCGTCCACGGTGCCCACCGTCACGCGAATGCAGCCTTGCAGCCCGGGCAGGCTGTCTTGCCGGCGCACGAGCACGCCTTGCGCGAGCAGGCTTGCGTGCGCCGCCGCCGCGTCTGGCGTGCGGATGAGCAGGAAGTTGGCGTGCGAAGGCAGCACCTGCCAACCGGGGTGCGCCTGCAGCGCGCTGGCCATGCGTTCGCGTTCACGCAGCGTCGTCGCCACACGCTCCTGCACATAGCCCGGGTGCTCCAGCGCCACCTGCGCGCACACCGTCTGCATCAGCGACACACCAAACGGTGGCACCAGCTTGCGCAGTTGGCGCGCCACCGCGCTTGAGGTCAGCGCATAACCCAGCCGCGCACCCGCCAGCCCCCAGGCCTTGGAGAAAGTGCGCAGCAACACCACGTGTTCATGCCGCCGCGCGAGTGCACGCGCATCATCGGGCGCAAAGTGGTGGTAGGCCTCGTCCACCACCAGCAGCCAGCTCGGGCAGGCCTGGGCCAGGCGCTCCAGCTCGCCCAGCGCACAGAGCGAGCCGGTGGGTGCGTGGGGACGGGGAATGTAGATGACGCCGTGCGGACCCTCGCCCTTGCTGGTCTCCAGCGCAGCGATCACCGCGTCCATGTCCAGCGAGGCGTCGTCGCGCAGCGGTACCTCGGTGAGCGATGCACCGAGCAGTCTGGCGTCCAGCGCATACAGCGCAAAGTTGGGCGTGACCGTGACCACCCGCCCGCCCAGCGCACACAGCTGGATCAACAGGGCGATCAGCACATTGCTGCCGGTGGTGACCACCGTGCCCGAGGCCGACCAGGCGTCGTGTGCTGCGATGGCTTCGCTCAAGGCTTCGGCATTGAGATCGGTGTAGCGGTGCCACGGCAGATGGCGCAGCCGCTCCAGTGCGATGGCCTTCAGCTCGTCGGGAAAGTCGGCAAACGACTCGTTCTGATCGAGCTTGATCGGGGCGTTGACGGGAGTGAAGGGGTAATCCGGGCTGTTGAGCACGGCGCGGCGGATCGGCAGGGTCATGGCCCGATTGTCGGATGACCGGGCTGACCCCCTTCAAGTCCCCGCGTCGTGCTCCCGAGGCTCTGTGAGTGTGAGCAGGATGTCCGCATACCAGGCGCAGTTCAAGCCCAGCGATTCGTCCAGCACCAGATCCCTGTCGCCCATGTCCATGCGCGCCGAGTGAACGCCCAGCAGCTTCCAGGGCAGGGCGGCGGTTGCGTCGCCGGGATTGGGGTCCCGCGCGACCACGGCTGCGCCACTGGTGCCGCGGTGGGTCCGGGCGTCGGTCAGAAAGTAACCCTGGCCCTGGAAACGGATGCCGTAGGGAGAGGCAATCACCGCGTGGCGCAGCACCGGCAGGTGGTGCAGCGCATCGTGGAAGCCCAGCGGGAAGCCCACGACCAGAAGCGATTCACCCGGGTGCACGTCGTTGAATTCGGTGGTCAGGTGGGCCGGGCTGAACGCGCGGATGACCGACTCGGACGGCAGCGCGCTGCGATCGAGCTCGATCACGGCCACGTCGATCTCGCCGCCGCTGTCCTTGCCCTGGCGCCACACGGCCTCGCCTTCGTCGTACAGCAGCATCGAAAAGCCGGTGGAGCGCGTGAGGTTGGCGGCGTCCAGGTGCAGCTCGATTTCCAGCCGGTCGGGGAAGTGCTGCGTGTCTTCGTCGATCACCACGTGGCGGCTGGTCACCAGAAACAACCGGTCGTCGCTCTCGAAGAAGAAGCCGCTGGCGTTGGTGAGCGGCTGCTTGCCGTGGAAGGTGGAGACTCGAGGCGCTGCGAGGAACAGCGGGTCGACCTGCGCGGTGATGGGCGCGATGGCGTCACCAGCCGTGTTACCGGTGGAGGGAGCACCCATCGGCGCGGGTTCGGAGTAGATCGGGGGGCGGTTCATCGGTGGAGTGTCGCACCCTTCAACGGCGGGAGCGCGGGGGCATTGAAGGGCCAGGACAGGTTGAAGGCTGGGCGTGCGGCGGACACCACCCGCTCAGGGGGCTGCCCCACGGCCTGCACCGGCGCAAAGTGTCTGGAAACAAATGCCCAGACCATGCGTGAGGCGTCTGGCCCCTGAGCATCGCTGAAGGGCTGGTTGGCCGCGCCGCCGCTCCACGCGTGGCCAAGTTGCGCCACATGAACCAAGGTGGCGGCGGTCCGGCCCCGGTGTTTGAAGTCGGTCACCTGCGCGGGATGGCGCTGGCCACGCTGCTGGCTGCGCGAGGTGCCCCCCACGGCACCACCGGCCAGGGCCCACGCGCTGGCGGCAGCGGCGCCGTTGCTGGCCGCCACCACCGCGTCGCGCCCGCCCTGGATCACCAGCAGGGGCGGCAGCGCCTGGCCAGGCGGGGTCAACAAGGGCGCGGGCAGACGGTGTCCGCGCATGGCGGCCAGGGCGGTGGCGGTGGATTCGGCCGCGCCCGGCGCTATGCCCGAGTGCATCACCACCGCCTTGAAGCGCGCGGGGTGACGCGATGCAATGAGCGCGGCCATGCTGGCCCCTGCCGACATGCCTGCGAGTGCCACGCACGTGCGGTCCACCGGGTGCAGCAGGCCCACTTGGTCGATGGCGGCCAGTACCGATGCCACCTCGGCGTTTGCGCGCCCGTTGCGGGTGTCAAACCAGTTCCAGCAGCGCTGTGCGCTGGCCAGGCGGTCTTGCTCGGGGTAGAGCACCAGAAATCGCTCGCGCCGGGCGATCGCGTTCATGCGTGTGCTCGACGCAAAGCCGGCAGCGTCCTGGCCGCAACCGTGCAGCATCACCAGCAGCGGCAGACGCTCTCCGGCCAGCAGGTCGGGCGGTCGGTAGAGGTGGTAGCGGCGTGCACCGCCGAGGCCGATCGCCATGCCGCTGAGCCAGTCGCCCGGCGTGGGCGGCGGCTGTTTCGCATTGGCCTTGGCATGCTTCACCACGGCATTCGCGGTGCGCGTCTGCGCTCGCAGCGCGTTGCGGGTGAGTGTGGCCAGGTTGCGCTTGAACACCAGCTCCCAGCTGGACATGGCCGTGCGCTTGCCCATGGTGACGGAGTCCTCAGGCTTTCAGGAACGCCAGCAGGTCCTTGGCCAGACGCTGCTTGTGGCTGACGAACAGGCCGTGCGGTGCGCCTTCGTATTCGATGAGCTGGGCACCCTTGATGCCCGCCACGGCCAGCCGACTGGACGCTGCGATCGGGACGGTCTTGTCTTCGGTGCCGTGGATCAGCAGGGTCGGCACGTCGAAGGCCGCGAGGTCGGGGCGGAAGTCGGTGCTGGAGAAGGTGCGCATGCAGGCCACCGTGGGTCGCAGGCCGGCTTGCATGGCGATGCTGTGGGCCCAGCGCAAGGTCTCGTCGCTGACGCGGCTGTCGGGCGAACCCAGGCCGAAGAAGTCGCGGAAAAAGCCGGTGAAGAATTTCGCGCGGTCATCCGACAAGGCTTTGGCCGTTTTGTCGAAGGCGGAAGCGTCGGCGCCGGTGGGGTTGTCGGCGGTCTTCAGGCGAAAGGGCAACACCGAGGAGATGAGCGCAGTTCTGGCCACGTTTTTGCCGTTGTGGCGCGACATGTAGCGCGCCACCTCACCGCCGCCCATGGAAAAGCCCACCAGCGTGGCGTCCTGCACATCCACTTGTTCCATCACCTCCCACAGGTCGTCGGCCAGCGTGTCGTAGTCGTAACCGTTCCAGGGTTGCGACGAACGCCCGAAGCCGCGCCGGTCGTAGGCGATGACCCTGTGGCCGGCTTCCACCAGCGAGACGGCGAGATCGTCCCAGGAGTCGGCGCTCAGGGGCCAGCCGTGGACCAGCACGACCGGGCTGCCTTCGCCCCAATCCTTGAGGTAAATCGATGTCTGGTCGCTGGTGGTGATGCGGTGCATGCTGTGGGGGCCCGAGTGTTGACGGTTCCCAGTGTTGGATTTGGCTGCTCTTTGCGTCTGTTCGACAGCGCACGCAGCTTCGGTATTTCCGGGACCGCTTCGACAAGGTTCCGGGCGTTGTGCTGAAATTCAACTCCCCGACGAGCATTGACATGAACCTCAACGACGACTTTTCCGTGCGCGTGACCAATTTTGCAGACGCAGCCCCCTGGCTGCCGTCCCCCCTGCCCGGGGTGGATCGCCGTCTGCTCGACCGCGTGGGTGGCGAGGTGGCGCGAGCCACCAGCGTGGTGCGTTACGCGCCCGGCGCGCGCTTCGATGCGCACACCCACGGCGGCGGCGAGGAGATCCTGGTGCTCGAAGGCGTGTTCTCCGACGAGCGCGGTGATCACCCGGCCGGCACCTACCTGCGCAACCCGCCGGGGTCGCGCCACGCGCCTTTTTCAGAGTCGGGGTGTGTGCTGCTGGTAAAGCTGTGGCAGTTCGCCGCGGACGACCTCACGCCGCTGCGCATCGACACACACGCAGAACCCTGGCGCCGTGGTCTGGTACCCGGCATCACGGTGCTGCCCCTGCACGACCACGATGGCGTCAACACCGCGCTGGTGCGCTGGGCGCCCGACACGCAGTTCAATCCCCACCGCCACTCCGGTGGCGAGGAAATCTTCGTGCTCGAAGGCGTGCTGCGCGACGAGCACGGGGTTTATCCCAAACACAGCTGGCTGCGCAACCCGCGCGGGAGCCAGCACACGCCATTCACCGGGCCTGAGGGCGCACTGATCTACGTGAAGCTCGGCCACCTGGGTGCCGTCTTCCTGGAACCAGCGCCGGCAGCCTGATCTGGTGCCGCCGCGCAGCGGCAAGCTGCAACCCGATTCACCCGCGCGGGCTGGATTTTTTGCGTGCGGTGGACCCGGGTGTTGCGCCTTCGTGACGCACAGGCGGCGGCCGGGCCCTACACTGGCCGGGGTATGTGCAACAGGATGTTGCAGGCGATCCTGTGGTGACTGGCCGGACTACAACACGTTCTTATGACTCATGGCTCACGCCCGTCCAGGGCCAGCGACAGGGAAGGACACGATCCGCGAGGCGGTTGGTGCCACCGTGCGTGGCGTTGTGCCGCCGCCGTGGCGCTGCTCGCGCTGGCGGGCTGCGGTGAGCCTGCCACGCCGCCCTTGACCGTGGGCATGAACCCCTGGGTGGGGTACGACCCGCTGGTGCTGGCGCGCGACCGCGGCTTGACCGATCCCAGGCAGCTGCGGGTGGTGGAGCTGCCCTCGGCTTCCGAGTCCTTGCGGCATTTGCGCAATGGCCTGCTGGACGCCGCCACACTCACACTCGACGAAACCTTGCGGCTGGCCGACAGCGGAATCGACGTGCGCATTGTGGCCATGCTGGACGCCTCTGACGGCGGTGACGTGGTGATGGCCGCGCCCCGGATCACCTCGCCGGCGCTGCTCAAGGGCGAGTTCATCGCGGTGGAAAACTCCGCGGTGGGCGCCCTGCTGCTGCAGCGCATGCTGGAGAAAGCCGGTCTGACCCGCGCCGACGTGCGCGTGACCAACCTTGAAGTGGCCCAGCATCTGGCGGCCTTGCAGGCTGGTACGGTGGCAGCGGCCGTGTCCTTCGAGCCCCTGGCCGGCTCCATGGAGGTCGCTGGGTACCGGCGTATTTTTGACAGCAGCCAGATCCCGGGCGAAATCCTGGACGTGCTGGTGGTGCGCGCCGAAGTGATGGAGCAGCGCCCCGGATCGGTGGACGCCCTGCTGCGCGCCTGGTATGCCGGCTTGAACGCCTTCCAGCTCGACATCCCGGGTGCGGCGCAATCGCTGGCGCTGGGCACCGATCTCACACCCAAGGCCTACGAGGCGGTGCTGGGTGGTCTGGCGTTTTATTCTCGGGACGCCTCCGAGCGCGAACTCTCGGGCAACCCGGCCCCGCTGGTGGCTCAGGCCAGCAAGGTGGCCGACGCGCTGATCAACATCGGTCTGATCCAGCAAGCACCGCGCTGGGACCAGCTGATCGACGGCTCGGCCATGAAACGCATTCGCACCAGCGGGTCGGCGCCGTGAAGTCGCTCTCCTCGCGCCTGACCCTGCCGGGGCGCTGGTTGGCGCCGCTGATGCTGGTGCTGTTCGCGCTCACGGCATCGACCATCAACTACGTCGTGCAGGTCCGCAAGGTGGGCGACCAGGTGCTGGATGTGGAGACGCGCCGCCTGCGCGAGCGCCTGAGCGTGGAGCAGAGCCGCCTGAGCGCGCAGACCAACATGGAGAACCGGGCGCTTGTGCGCCGGCTGGTCGGGGGGCTGGGCCTGTACAGCGGCATGCAGCACACCTACCTGCTGCAGCCCGACGGCCTGGTGCAGGCTTCCCTGGTGCGATCCGACATCGGCCAGGCCTTTGGCGAGGTGCTGCGCCAGCGCGCCGATCTGGCTGGCGTCAGGACCCTGGTCTTCAACGGTCCCTCGGATGTCGCCATCAGCGTGGTGCACCTGCCGGCCACGCAGCAACTGGCCGGCGTGGTGCCCTTTGCCAGCGGGCGGCGGCTGATCGCCGTGACCGACCTCAAGCTGCCGCAGGCCGTGCGCTTTGCGGACATGCAGCAGGAAGCCGTGCGCGAGGGCCTGCTGCTGCTGGGCCTGACCATCCTGCTGGCGCTGGTGGTGCACCTGGTGTGGTTTCGCCGCGCGCAGCACCTGGCCCTGGCCCTCAAGCGCATGGGCAATGGCGAGTTGCACTCGCGCGCCGGACTGCACGGCAACGACGAACTGGCCATGATCGGCACCGAGGCCGACCGCATGGCCGAGCGCCTGCAGGCGGGACAGGCGCAGCTCCGGCACCTGTTCGACCTGGTGGACCGCTCGCCCGTGGTGGTGGTCGAGTGGCGCAACGAACCCGGCTGGCCCATGAGTTACGTCAGCCAGTCGGTGGACCAGTGGGGCTACCAGCCTTCTGCGCTGTTGCATGGTGAACTGCGCTACGCCGACCTGATCCACCCGGACGATCTCGCCCGCGTGACGGTCGAGGCGACGCGCTACTTCAAGGACGGACCCGATGATCACCGCCAGGAATACCGGCTGCGCTGTGCCGACGGCAGCTGGGTCTGGGTGGACGACCGCACCACGCTGACCCGCAACGCGCAGGGCGCGCTCACCGGCATCAGTGGCGTACTGCTCGACATCACCCTTCAGAAGGAAGCGCAGCTCGCGCAGCAGGAGCAAGCCGAGTTCCTGCGGCTGTTTTACGAACTGCCCTTCATCGGCATGGCAATCTCTTCGCCGCATTCCACCCGCTGGATCCAGGTCAACAGCCATCTGTGCGAGATCCTGGGCTATACCAGGGACGAGCTGCTTGGCCGCAGCTGGGCCGAGATGACGCCCCAGCCCGATCTGGATGAGAACCTGGCGCTGCGCGACCAGATGGCCGCCAACCTCAGTGACAACTACAAGATGCGCAAGCGTTTCGTGCGCAAGGACGGCAGCTTTGTGCACACCGAGATCGACGTGCGCGCGGTACGCCACGCCGACGGCTCGCTCAAACACCTCTTTTCCACCATCAAGGACGTCACCGAACGGCTGCAGGCCGAGGCGGCGATCCGCGAGCAGACGGATCTGCTGGAACTGGCCGAATCCATGGCGGGGCTGGGCAGCTGGCTCTACGACACGCAGACCCGCAGCATCTGGTGGTCGCGCCAGATGTACCGCAACTTCGGCCGCGAGCCAGCGCTGGGGCCACCGGTCGATCTGAAGGCCTACCTCGATTGCATCCACCCCGATGACCGCGCGCGGGCCGACCACTTCATGCGCTCGATTCCGCGCAACGAGGAGATGATCACCGCCGAGTTCCGCCGCCACCCCGATCTGGGGCCGCTGCGCTGGTTTCGGGGCAGTGTGCAGAGCAAGCCCTTGCCCACCGCCGGCCACTACCGGTACAGCGGCACCGTGCTCGACACCACCCAGCTCAAGCTGGCCCAGACCAGCCTGGAGCAGACCAATGCCGTGCTGGAGCAACGCGTGACCGAGCGCACCGCCCAGTTGAGTCGCCTCAACGAAGAGCTCGAAGCTTTTTCGTACACCGTTTCCCACGATCTCAAGGCGCCGCTGCGTGGCATCGACGGTTACAGCCAGTTGCTGCAGGAAGAACACGGCAACCAGCTCGGCGAAGAGGGGCGCCAGTTCCTGGCCCGCATCCGCCGGGGCGTGCAACAGATGGGTGACCTCATTTCGGGCCTGCTGGACTATTCGCGCATGGAGCGACGCACCATGGAGCACCAGCAGGTGGATGTACCGGCTCTGGTGGCGCAGGTCATCGAGGGCTTCAGCGCCGACATTGAAAGCACCCGCGTGCGGTTGACTTTGTGCCTGGAGCCCATGGTCTTGCAACTCGACCGCGAAGGCATGGCCGTGGTGCTGCGCAACCTGTTGGGAAATGCCGTGAAATTCAGCCGTGCCAAGGATCACCCCGAGGTGGAAATCGGCGCCCGCACCGAAGGCGGGCGGCGTATCCTTTGGGTGCGCGACAACGGCGTGGGCTTCGACATGAAATACCACGACCGCATCTTCGGCATCTTCCAGCGCCTGCAGCGCGCCGAGGACTACCAGGGCACCGGCCTGGGTCTGGCGCTGGTGGCCAAGGCCGTGCAACGCATGGGCGGCCGTGTCTGGGCCGAGAGCCAGCCAAGACACGGCGCCACCTTCTTTCTGGAGTTCCCCGCATGAACATGCCCGCGTCCCCGCCGCCGATCCTGCTGGTTGAAGACAACCCGATGGATCTTGACCTCACGCTGCGTGCCTTCAACAAGAAGAAGCTCTCCAACACCATCCAGATCGCGCGCGACGGTGAAGAGGCGCTGGCGTACTTTGCGCGCTGGGAAGCGGGGGAGACCATGCCGGCGGTCATCCTGCTCGACATCAACCTGCCCAAGGTCAATGGCCTGGAGGTGCTGCAGCGGCTCAAGTCACACCCGGTGTTCCGCCGCATCCCGGTGGTGGTGCTCACCTCGTCGCGTGAGAATTCCGATCTCAAGACCGCCTACGACCTGGGGGTGAACTCCTACATCGAGAAGCCGGTCAGCTTCAACAAGTTCATCGAAGTGGCCGAGCACATCGAGCTCTACTGGTGCCTGCTCAACGAACGACCTGTCTGACCCTTCTTCGAAAGTTGCCATGATCAAGTACCTCATTCCCGTCGATGGCTCTGCCCAGTCCATGCATGCCGCCTACCATGCGATGCGCCTGGTCAGCTCGGGCCTGAAAGCCCGCTTCGTGGTGGCCAATGTGCAGGAAGCCCCCAACCTCTACGAACTGGTGGTGGCACACGATCCCGACGTGCTGCACCAGGTGAGTGATGCAGCCGGCCACGATCTGGTCCGCCCCGCGGTGGCGCTGCTGACGTCGGCCAGCCAGCTGGTGGAGGCGGTGGTGGCCAGTGGCGACCCGGCCCACACGCTGGCCGAGCTGGTCGAGAGCCACGAATGCGACGCGGTGATCATGAGCGCCCACGGTGGTGGTGAAAGCGAGCGTGGTCTGGGTTCGGTGGCGCAGCACATGGTGCAGCATTGCGCGGTGCCGGTCACCATCGTGCGGCCAGCCCCCCTGGAGGCGCCCGACCTGACCTGAGCCGGGCAGGCCCGCCGGTCGTCAGGCCTGCAGGGTGAACAGGAAGGTGGAGCCTTCGCCTGGAACCGAGTGGGTCCAGATGCGCCCGCCGTGGCGCGAAATGATGCGCTTGACGATGCTCAGGCCAATGCCCGAGCCGCTGTACTGGCTGTGGCTGTGCAGCCGGTTGAACGGATCGAACAGGCGGTCGGCGAACTTCATGTCGAAGCCGCAGCCCTCGTCGCGCACGAAGAACACCGGGCAACCGTCCTGCGCGAAGCAGCCCACCTCGATGGTGGTCGTTTCCTTCTTGGAGCTGAACTTCCAGGCGTTGCGCAGCAGGTTGTCGAGCACGCAACGCACCAGCACCGGGTCGGCCAGTGCCCTCAACCCGGGAGCAATCTTCACCTGGGCCAGTCGCCCCGGTTCGGCCTCCATCAAGGCGGCCATCTGCTCGCTGGCCATCTGGCTGAGGTCGACCTCGGCCAGGTTCATGGTCGAGCGCGACAGGCGCGACATCTCCAGCAAGGCATCGATCAGGTCGCCCATGCGCAGGGCCGATGAGCCCATGGTCTGCAGCAGCCGCGTGCCTTTGTCGCCCAGGCCCTCGGCGAATTCCTCCCGCACCACCTCGCTGAGTCCGGCAATGGCGCGGATGGGGGAGCGCAGGTCGTGGGCCGCGGAGTAGGTGAAGGCTTCCAGCTCGCGCAAGCTCTGGCTCAGCTCGCCGGTGCGTTCGTTCACCAGGTGCTCCAGGCCCTCGTTGAGCTTGCGCAGGCGCAGCTCGGCGGTCTTGCGCTCGGTGATGTCCTGCACGATCCCGCTCACGCGGTTGTCGGTCAACGGGCTGGCGTCGATCTTGATCCAGCGCACATCCTGACCCGCTGGCAGCACCCGGAATTCTTCGCTGAACTTCTGCATCGGCACGCCACGCTCCTCCATCTGCACCGCGATGCCCGGCCGGTCGGCATCGTCCACGATGGACAGGAATTCGTTGAGCGAGAGCGCGCGATCAACCGGTTTGCCCATCAGGCTCGCCGAGCGAGGCGAGAGCCGCAGGTCGCCGGTGGCGGTGTTGATCTCCACCGTGCCCATGCTGGCGGCGTCCAGCGCCTGCTGCAGCAGTTGCTGGTTTTCGGCCAGGGCCTTTTCCACTGCGTGGCGCTCCAGCGCCATCTGGATGGTGGCGTGCAGTTCGCGCTCGGAGAACGGCTTGATCAGGTAGCCGTAGGGCCGCGTCTTGCGCGCGCGCTCCAGTGTGGAATCTTCCGAATACGCGGTGAGGTAGATCACCGGTACCGGGTTCGTTTCATGGATGCGCGCAGCCACATCGATGCCATCCATGGCGCCTTCGATGTGGATGTCCATCAGGATCAGGTCCGGACACGACTGCGACAGCAGCTCGAAGGTCTCGCTGCCAGAGACCGCCACGTCGGGCACGTGGTAGCCCATGTGGGAGAGCCGCTGCTGCAGGTTGAACGCGACGATGCTTTCGTCTTCGACGATCAGGATGTGGGCGGAAGAATTCATGTCTTGTCGCCCATGCGAAAGCGCAGGGTGAAACGGGTGGGGTCGCTGCGTCGGACTTCCAGCTGTCCGTGCAGCTGGCGGGTGAGCAGGTTGACCAGTTGCAAGCCGAGCGATTCGGATTTGCCCAGGTCCATGTCATGCGGGATGCCCTGGCCGTCGTCGCTGATGGCGAGCTCGACCACCTGATCCGCGTCCTGGCCGATCTCCACCAGCACCGTGCCCCGGCGGTCCTCGGGGAAGCCGTGCTTGAGCGCGTTGCTCACCAGTTCGTTGACGATCAGGCCGCAAGGAATGGCGTCGTTGATCGGCAGCTTCACATCGGTGGATCGGATGTCGATGCGCACCTGCCGCGAACGCGCGCCGTAGGACTCGGTGAGCCTGGGCAGCAGCTCGCCCAGGAAGCGCTGGAAGTCGACGTGGGCAAAGTCTTGCGACTGGTAGAGCGTCTGGTGAATCAGCGACATGGAGCGGATGCGGTTCTGGCTGTCGCGCAGCAGATCGACCATGTCGGAGTCGCTGATCTTGAGGGCCTGCAGGTCCAGCAGGCTGTGGACCACCTGCAGGTTGTTCTTCACACGGTGGTGCACTTCCTTGAGCAGCAGTTCTTTCTGCTGCAACGCGTCCTGGATGCGTTTCTCGCTGAGCTTGCGCTCGCTCAAGTCCAGGATCACCGACAGGATCATTGGCCCTTCACCGGTCTCCACCGGGTTGATGCCGATCTCCACCGGGAATTCGCTGCCGTCCTTGCGCAGCCCGCTGAGGTCCCGGCCCGCGCCCATGGGCCGGGCACTTGGCTCGGCCAGGAAGCCGCTGCGGTAGCCGGGGTGTTTGTGGCGGTAGCGAGGGGGCAGCAGCACCTCCACCTTTTGACCGATCAATTCTTCGCTGGCGTAGCCAAAGGTGGTTTCCGCCAGCTCGTTGAGGCGGACGATGGTGCCTTCCTTGTTGACCACGATCATGGCCACGGGGATGCGGTTGAATGCCTGCCCGAGGTACTCCCCCAGCGCGATACGAAGGGCCGTCATCTGTTGCCTTTTCTGGTCCGAGGCACCTCTGCCAGCGAGGGGTTCCTCATCGTTATTTTCGGTACGGGTCAGTGTACGCTGGAGAGCGCATGAAGGTTGTGACGCAGTCCACGTGGCCGGGGTTCATGCACCGAAGTACGAACAAATTTTCAGACCGCCTGCTTGCGGTTGTCGAGCCGGAAGATCTTCACGGCGTCGTTCATCACCCGGGCCTGCGCCTGCAGCGAACTCGCGGCGGCCGAGAGCTCTTCGACCATGGCCGAGTTCTGCTGGGTCACCGAGTCGAGTTGGCCCACCGCCTGGTTGATCTGCGCCAGGCCCATCGACTGCTCGTGCGTGGCGCCGGTGATCTCGGCGATCAGGCCATTGACCTGCTCCACCGAGCCCACCACATTGGCCATGGTCTGCCCGGCGCTGTGCACCAGCTGGCTGCCGTGCGACACCTTGGCGGCCGACTCGTCGATCAGCACCTTGATTTCCTTGGCCGCGCTCAGCGTGCGCTGGGCCAGGTTGCGCACCTCGCCGGCGACCACGGCGAAACCGCGACCCTGTTCACCCGCGCGGGCGGCTTCCACCGCAGCGTTCAGCGCCAGGATGTTGGTCTGGAAGGCGATGCCGTCGATCACGCCGATGATCTCGCCGATGCGGCGTGATGATTTGCTGATGTCGTCCATGGTGGTGACGACCTGGCTCATGGCTTCGTTGCCTTCGCGCGCCACGGTGGCCGAGCGCTGCGACAGCACCGAGGCCTCGCGTGAGGAGTTGGCGCTTTGCTGCACGGTGCTGGTGAGCTGCTCCATGGAGGCGGCGGTTTCCTCCAGGCTGCTGGCCTGCGATTCGGTGCGCGAGGACAGGTCCGAGTTGCCGGCGGCGATCTCGTTGGACGCCACCTGCACGCCTTCAACCTCGTGGCGCACGTCGGACACCACCGCCTGCAGATTCACGTTGAGCTGGTTGAGCGCGCGGGCGAGTTCACCGAACTCGCCGCCGCTGGCGCCCTTGAAACGCGCCGAGAGGTCGCCCGCGGCCATCTGGTTGGCAAAGGCCACCGATTGCGCGAGCGGACGCAGGATCTGGCTGCGCAGGCTCAGCGCGGCGAGCGCGGCGATCACCAACAACACCGCACCCGCGGCCACGTGCACACCGGTGCCGTGCGCGGCGGCGTATTCGCCAATCACCAGGCCGGCCGCCGCCAGCCCCACCGACGAGATGCCGATGCGCTTGCCCAGCGTGAGCTGGGCCATGCGCTGCAGCCGGCCTGCCAGGCCGGTGCGCACCACGCGGCCATGGTGCAGCGCCATGCTGGCGTTGCCCGCCGCGTGCTCGCTGCGCATGCGGGCGTAGAGCGCCTCGGCCTCCTGCACCTGCTCGCGCGAGGGGCGGGTGCGCACCGACATGTAGCCCACCGCCTGGCCGTTTTCCATCACCGGGGTGGCGTTGGCCACCACCCAGTAGTGGTCGCCGTTCTTGCGCCGGTTCTTCACCAGCGCCGACCACGGCGAGCCACTGGCCAGCGTGGCCCACATGTCGCGGAAGGCCTCGGCGGGCATGTCGGGGTGGCGCACCAGGTTGTGCGGCTGCCCGATGAGTTCCTCGCGGTCAAAGCCGCTGACCGCCACGAAGGCGGGGTTGCAGTAAGTGATGCGGCTCTGCAGGTCGGTTGTCGACACAAGGGTCACCCCCTCGGGAATGACGAACTCCTGGTGGGTGACGGGCAGGTTGGTGCGCATGGGGATCTCGCAGATACGTTGAGGGTGTGGCCCCTTCAATGCAGTTGCATGTTTCAGGAACCGTACACACCCAGTATCGGCAATACCCACAAGATCTAAAGGGCTGATATTGGCGGCAATACCGGTCCAGTACCGCCCCTTGCGGTCGGTGACCCGGCGGTCTTGCCATTGCCATGCGCCGGGCTGGCGCGATGAACTCAGCCCGCGTAGCCGGGAGGCAGGAGGTTCAGGCGCCCGCGGGCCCTGGCCAGTGCCACCACCTCCGCCTTGTCTGGGGGCAACAGGTCAAGCCGGGTGTGAACCATGGTGTTGATCAGCGCCCGGCAACGCTCTGAATCGTTGCTCCGGATGTGCTGCTTGAGGGCTTCGCGCAGGCATGCGCTGCGCAACTGGACGCCGCTGGCATGGGTGGCCTTGCACAGCAGGGCCATGACGGGGCCGCAATAGACGCGCTCCACGGGGGTGGGCGCAAGGTGGGTCCCCACCAGCGTGCCGAGCTCCCGGGGCGTGCCCATGAGCCGCATGAACGCTTCTGCCGAGCCCAGGATGAACTCCGCCGTGAACCTGAAATGCTGCGCCTGGTTGCGCCGGATCGGTGCCGGCGCGCGCATGTTGAACACGTCCAGCGGCGCGAGTGCGGTGACCGTGTGGTTGTTCCACAGGTCGTCGGTGAATTGCTGCAAGGCGGCGCCCGAGCACATCTGGATGCCCGGGATGTCCAGCGCCTGGAGGGTGGTGTTGGTGGCCAGGCAGTCGGCGACGAGCTGCAGGCACTGGTCATCGAAGTCTGCGTGTTCCTCGTTCGCCAGCCGCAAGGTCAGCTGGGTCACTCCGGTGCGGTCCTGTTTGAGCGCATTGAACAGCAGGGCAGGGTCGGTCTGCGGATCCGGCGCGGGGTGCTCGTCGGGCGCGGGGACTTCGTCCGATGCCAGGAACATGCTCCGGATGCGCTGGTTGGCCAGGAGCACCTGTGTCACCGCCCCGAAATTGATGGGCGCGCCCAGGCTCATCAGCCGCAGGACTTCCAGCCCGGTCCAGGTCGTGGCGGCGGGCAGGAACTGGGACATCTCCAGGGCGGCAGGGGGAGCGTCGTAAATATTGACCCAGCCCATCTCCTGGACCGTGGGTGCGTGGGTGGGAAAGCGCACTTGCGGGTCGGCGAAGTGGCAGTTGGCGAACGACAGGCGGGTGAGCGTGCAGCCCGGGGCCTGCAGCAGGGCCTGGAGCCTGGCGCAGGCCGGCGCGGTCAGGTCCGCGCTGGCGACCATGAGCGAGGTGACCCACGGCACTTCGGGGAGGTGCTGCACCACGTACTCCAGGAGTCCGTCGGGCAGTGAATGCGGGTCGGCCATGCCGTCGAGCGCGCAGTCGAGCTTCACGAAGTCGCTGCGGGTGACCCGGATGAGCTCCAGCAGCAAGGCGGGTTCGTTCGCCAGCACGAACCTGCGCTCCAGGTGGCGGTGGTCGATCTGTTCGGCCCCATGACCGTCCAGAAAGGCGGCCACGTCGGGGTCCGCCAGCAGGGCGGGAACGTGGTGCAGGAGCAGTGCGCGGCGGTTCGATGGGGGTGTGGTCGGGACGGTATCGCTGGAACGTTTCATGGGTGCTTTCAGGCGGTTGATGACACCACTGAGTCACTTCAACGCGGCATGGGTGCCGCTACCCGGCGATCGAGCCCAGGGACGCCCAGAGACCGCCCCCGGCATGGTTCGCAGGCGCTCGGTGGGGTGGATGTGGTCTGAAAAATTCCGGAAAGAGGGCTCAAGTCAGCCTCAAGGGCGCCGATAGAGAGCCAAGAACACCGGGCATGTTTGCGCCTGGTGGCCACTTGAGAGGTCCGCCATGATCAACATCTCCACGTCCAGTCCCGTGTCCTGGCCAACACCGCCGTCCGCTGCCGTGGCGCCGGTGGTGGCCACGCCGGCGGTCAAGCCGGTGCAGTCGGTCGGGCAAGAGTTGCAGACCGATGTGCAGGCCCGGCGTGAGGCCCGTCGGTCCCCGGTCAAGGCCGATGACGAGGCCAGCCCTGCCGCGCCCCTGCTGCCCCGGCCGGCTGCGACCGATCCTCAAAGCCAGGCCGCCGTGCAGGCGCGCCAGGAAGCCGCCGCGCAGCGCGCGGAGCAGGCACTCAAGAAGGCCGAAACCGACAAGGCGAGCCACAAGAAGGCCATGGAGCGGCTGCAGGAAGTGTTTTCCAACATGTGGGCGGCCAGCGCCGCGGTGGTTGACCAGGCATTGGGCGTCGATTCCAGGGGCGAGGCGCTGCCTGGCAACCAGAGCGACACCGCGCCCGACCTCTCGGCCGTGGCCGCCTCCACCCTGTCACGCCGGCTGTTGCCCGGCACCAAGGCCGCCGCATCTCCCGAGCAGGCCACGGCCGACAACATGCCTTGGCCGTTGACGCCGCAGGCTGCCGAAGACGCCGCGGCTGAGGCCGCGCCCGAGGTGCCCGGTGGTGAGGTGATTGCCTACGACGAGCATGGTCAAAGCAGCCTTGCCCCACTGGAAGTGGGCACGCTGCTGAGCGAAAAAGTCTAAGGGTTGAGGAAGCCCCCTCGGGGGGCAGCGACCCGCGCAGCGGGGGAGCGTGGGGGCAACAGTTTCGCCGCCGGGCCGCCCCAAGGCGAATCAGCCCCCTCGGGGGGCAGCGACCCGCGCAGCGGCGGAGCGTGGGGGTGTTCCCCCCCCTCACCCCCGCAGCTTGAACACTGCCACTGCGCTCACCAGATCGGCCGCCTGCGTGCTCAGGCCTGTGGCGGCCGCTGCCATCTGTTCCACCAGTGCCGCGTTTTGCTGCGTGGCCTGGTCCATCTGGGTGATGGCTTCGCCCACCTGACCGACACCGGCGCTCTGCTCGGCGCTGGCGTTGCTGATCTCTTCCATGATGGACGTGACGCGACGGATCGCGGCCACCACCTCGTTCATGGTCACACCGGCGCGGTCCACCAGGGCGGTGCCCTGGCCCACGCGCTCGGCGCTGGTGGAGATCAGTCCCTTGATCTGTTTGGCCGCCTCGGCGCTGCGCTGTGCGAGGTTGCGCACCTCACCCGCCACCACGGCAAAGCCGCGGCCCTGTTCGCCGGCGCGCGCCGCTTCCACCGCCGCATTGAGCGCGAGGATGTTGGTCTGGAACGCGATACCGTCGATCACGCCGATGATCTCGGCGATCTTCTGGCTGCTGTCGTTGATGTCCTTCATGGTCGTGACGACCTGACCCACCACGTCGCCGCCCTGGGTGGCCAGGTTGGATGCCGACTGCGCCAGCTGGTTGGCGGTGCGGGCGTTGTCGGCGTTCTGCCGCACGGTGGAGCCCAGTTCTTCCATGGAAGCCGAGGTTTGCTCCAGCGCGCTGGCCTGGCTCTCGGTGCGGCCCGACAGGTCGGAGTTGCCCGATGCGATTTCCGAACTGGCGTTGGACACGCCTTCTGCCCCCACGCGCACCCGGCTCACCGACTGGGCCAGCCGCTGCGTCATGGTGTGCAGGGCGGACATCGTGCTGGTCGTGTCGCCCGGCTTCAGTTCGATCGTCACGCTCAGGTCGCCTTGCGCCACGGCATCGGCCACGCGCTTGAGCTGGTCGGGGTCGGCGCCGAGCTGCTGAGTGACCCGGTTCAGGTACCAGGTCATGCCCGCCATCGCCAGGGCCACGATCAGCACCGCGCCAATGACCACATCGCGGTCCAGCTCGGAGAACTCCTTCACCTCTTCCACACGGAAATGCAGCCGTTCGCCCTGGCGCTTTTTCTCCTGGGCCAGGGGCAACAGCAGTGCATTGCGGGCGGGGATCGTCTTGTCCACCAGGAAAGCAAAGGCTTCCTCCTTCTTGCCTTCCTGGATCAAGGCCACGTTGGCCGTGCCTTGTTTCCAGAACTCGTCCATCAGTCCGGGCAGCGGGGCAAACGCCTTGCTCCCTTCCTCATCGATCATGCCTTTGCCGAACGCGTCGAGTTTTTCAAACAGAAACTTCTTCTTGGCACCGATGTCGTCCAGCGTGGTCTGCAGTTCCTGCGGATTGCGCGAGAGGATGGCGTGGCGCACCTGCAGCGAGGTTCGGGTGACGTTGAGTTCCAGCTCGGCGATCAGCTCCAGCTGTGGCACGTTGGTCTTGCTGATGCGGTCGGCCGCGGCCATGACCTTGTCCATCATGAACCAGACCGTGAGGGTCACGATGATCAGCAGGCCGATCATCGTGGCGTTGACGAGAAACAGGCGTTTGGCGAGCGTCATGCGATTGGACATGGGGGTTCCTTGGTAGGGCTACCAGGGTTGCCCCCGGGCGGCACTTCGGGTGCCTGGCCAGATCATCCTGCCGTCGTAAACCCGCAAAACCCCGACAAAACAGGATTTCACGGCCCAGATCCTGCGGTAACCCCGGTTACCAGAGGTTTCGACCCACCAGGCGCCAACTTGATGGCCTGGCGCCATTTATATGTTGTGCGGCGAACGCACGGGGTCGTGAACTTGTTCCTCAAGCCCCTGGCGGCGGGGGCCGAAATACAGGTATTTCCCGTCTGTTTTCTGCTCATGACCAACCTGATCCAGCCCCCGGGCGATGCCTCTCTGTTGTTGCTGGGGCACTACGATCCCGCGTTGGTGGTGTTGTCGGTGGGGCTGGCGGTGCTCGCGGGCGTGGCCGCCATGGTGGTGTCCTCGCAGGCAGACCGGTTTCGTGGCGTGCCCGCCCTGGGCATGGTGCTGGCCGGCGGCCTGGCGCTGGGCTCGGGCGTGTGGGCCATGCACTTCGTGGGCATGCTCGCTCTGGACCTGTGCCGGGCAGCAGGCTACCGGCTGGACTTCACCGTGCTGTCCATGCTGCCCAGCGTGCTGGCCTCGTCGCTGGCGTTGTGGTTGCTGATGCTCAAGCGGCAGAGCAACGCCACGCTCTGGCTCGGCGGTGGCTTGTTCGGCCTGGGCGTGGGCGCCATGCACTACACCGGCATGCTGGCCCTGGAAGGCATGGATGGCCTGCACTTCGACCCGCTCCTGGTGGCGGTGTCGGTGGTGGTGGCGGTGCTGCTGGCCGTGTTTGCACTCTGGGTGCGCCAGGCACTGCAGCGTTGGCGGCCCGGGCTCCCGCAAGCCTGGCGCCATGCGGTCTCGGGTGTGCTCATGGGTTTGTCGGTCTCGGCCATGCACTACTGCGGCATGGCCGCTGTTCACTTCGCCGGCACGCCTTCACCCGGCGATGCGTCACAGGCCGGCTCGCCCTGGCTGATGACCGGCATCGCGGTCACGGTGGCCGCGATCTCGCTGCTGGTCGTGCTGCTGTCCATGGTGATCCGTCTGCGCGCCCTGACCGCCCAGCTGCGCTACATGCAATCCGCGGTGGCCAGTTCGCACGACGCGATCGTCACCAAGACCACCGAGGGTGTGGTGCTGACCTGGAACCAGGGCGCCACCGACATCTTCGGCTACAGCGCCGACGAGATGGTGGGGCAGCCCATCACCCGCCTGTTCAAGCCCGAAGACGTGCACACCGAAAAAGACTTGCTGCGTCGCGTGCTGGCCGGTGAATCGGTGCCCAACGCCGAAGCCGTCCGCCTGCGCAAGGACGGAAGCGAGGTCCACCTGTCGGTGACGATCTCGCCCATCCGCGACGAAGCCGGTCGCATCATGGGCGCGTCCAAGCTGGCGCAGGACATCTCGGATCGCAAGGCCATTGCCGACCTGCAGCTGGCCAAGCTGCAGGCCGAGAAGATCGCCGAGGCACGCGGCAGCTTTCTGGCCAACATGAGCCACGAGGTGCGCACGCCCATGAACGCCATCCTGGGCTTCATCAGCGTGTTGCTGGCCGGCCCGCTGCAGACCGAGCAGCGAGAACAGTTGAAGGTCGTCGAAGACTCCGCCCGCTCACTGCTGCGTCTGCTCAACGAAATCCTGGACACCGCCAAGCTCGACAAGGGCCTGGTGGAGTTCGAGATTTGCCCGTTCAGTGTGGACGCCCTGGTCAGCGAGCTCGCCCTGGTGTACGGGGCCTCGGCGCGCTCCAGGGGCATCGAGCTGCAGGTGGCGCAGCAGCCCGGGGTGGCGCCGTGCTACGAGGGAGACGGTTTTCGCATCCGCCAGGTGCTGGGCAACCTGCTGGACAACGCCATCAAGTTCACCCCGGTCGGTCGAGTGAGCCTGGACATCCGTGCGGAGCGCGGTGGCCTGGTGTTCGAGGTCGGCGACACCGGCGTGGGCATGCCCGCGACGTACCTTGACCAGATCTTCGAGCCGTTCAGCCAGGTCGATTCGTCCACCACACGGCGCTTTGGTGGCACCGGCCTGGGCACGACCATCTGCAAGAAGCTGGTCGAGCTCATGGGCGGCACGATCGACGTGGTGAGCGCGTTGCACCAGGGCAGCACCTTCACCGTGTGGCTGCCCTTGCCCGTGGCCTCGATCGAGGTGCAGGCCGACCTGCCAGCGGCGGGAGCGGTGGCCTTGCCGAGGCTCAACATCCTGATTGCCGACGACGTGCTGCTCAACATGGAGGTGCTGCGCCTGCTGCTGGGCAAGGCGCACCACGTGACCTGCGTTGGCGGCGGTGCCGAGGCCGTCCGTGCCGCGGCCGACGAGCGTTTTGATGTGGTGCTGATGGACATGCAGATGCCCGAGGTCGACGGCCTGGAGGCCAGCCGGCGCATCCGGGCCCAGGAGAAGGCCGAACACCGCCTGCCTGTGCCCATCATTGCGCTGACCGCCAGCGCGCTGGCGCAGGACATGGCGGCCGCCAGTGCTTCGGGCATGAACGGCTTTGTCACCAAGTCCTCGAAACTGCCCGTGTTGCTCGCCGAGATCGCCCGCGTGCTGGACCTTGCGAAGGCCGTGCCCGAGGCCGTGTGCTGACCGGGCTCAAAACCCCGGTCAGCCCAGGCTGCGCACAGCCCGGGCCGATCTCAGGCCGGTGACACCGTCTGAAACTGGCGCAGGGCTTGCTGCGTGCGTTCCATGTCGGCCCGCAACTGCGTGCTCAGTTCGGGTGCGAACGTGGCGCCTTCCTGCTTGGCCAGTTGCTCGATCTGGCCCGAGATGCGCACCAGCGCCCGGAAACCCAGCAGCATGGCCGTCCCCTTGAGCTTGTGCGCGTCGTAGCCAATTTGTGCAGCCTGGCCCGAGGCCAGTGCCGCCAGCAGCACGTGCACGCTGCCTTCGGGCGGCTCGAACAGGGTGCGCAGCAACTCGTCCATGGTGTCGGCGGGCATCATCGAGACGATCTCGGTGTAGGACTCGGAGTCGATCAGGCCGGCTGCGCTGGAGCGGATGTCCTGCTGTTCAGGCATCACCGGCGCGGGCGCTACAGGGGCTTCATCGCCCACCAGCACGGTGGAGCCGTCGAGCAGGCCGCAGTGTTCCAGTGCGCGTTGCAGGTCCTGCGCCTGCAGGGGTTTGCTGGCGAACTCGTTGACACCCACGTCGAGCGCGCGCTTGCGCGTGTCGTTCACCACGTCGGCTGTCACCAGCACGATCTTGATGTCCTTGTTCGTGCCATCGAGGGCGCGGATTGCCGCCGTGGTGGCCAGGCCGTCGAGCACGGGCATGTGGAAATCGAGCAGCACCACGTCGAAGCGCTGGAGTTCGAGCAACTGCAGGGCTTCCTGGCCGTTTTCGCAGAACACCGCCTCGTGGCCCATGCGATCGAGCAGGATGTGCATGTACTTGAGGTTGATCGGGTGGTCTTCGGCCACCAGCACCCGCAGCTTGCGTTTCTGTCCAGTCTGTTCGGGTGAACGCGCCGCCTGTGCGGGGGCTTCGGTCGTGGGCAGGACCAGCTTCACGGTGAACAGCGAACCGCGCGCGGGCTCGCTGCTGACATCGATGCTGCCGCCCATCATGCGGGCCAGGTTGCGCGAGATCTCCAGGCCCAGCCCGCTGCCACCAATGCGCCGGCGCACCGAGTTGTCGGCCTGGTAGAAGCGGGTGAACAGCTGCGCCACCGTGGCGGCGTCCATGCCCATGCCGGTGTCCTGCACGGTGATGCAGATGCCGCCGGGCGTGTCGGCCAGGGGCCGCACGCTGGCCGTGATGCTGCCTTCGTGGGTGAACTTGACCGCATTGCCCAGCAAGTTGAAGAGGATCTGGCGCACCCGCGTCGGGTCGGCCATCACCCATTCGGGCAGGTCGGGCGCGGCGTCGACTTCCAGCGACACGCCTTTTTCGCGAGCGGCGGCGCGCATCAGGCCCTCCACCTCTTGCACCAGTGTGCGCAGGCGCACCGGCTCGGGTGCCAGGCTCAGGGTGCCCGACTCCATGGTCGAGACATCCAGGATGTCGTTGAGCACGCCCAGCAGGTGTTGCGCCGAGTCGCGCGCGGTCTGCACGTAGTCGCGCTGCTGGCCCGAGAGCTGCGTCTCGTCGAGCAGGTTGAGCATGCCCAGCACCCCCTGGAACGGCGTACGGATTTCGTGGCTCATGTTGGCCAGGAACACGCTCTTGCCGTGGTTGGCGGCATCGGCCTGGTCCTTGGCCACGCCCAGTTCGCGGGTGATGTGCTGCAGTCTTTCGTACTGCGTCACCTGGCGGCGCAGGTGGCGCACCAGCAAAACCACGAACAGCAGCAGCACAGCGGCCTGCACGCCGGCCAGGCCGATCACCAGCCGGCCCTGGTCGCGCAGCTGGTCGTTGCGTTCGTCCACGAAGCGCGCGGTGGCGCGGTTGGCTTCACGTGTGAGGTCGCCCAGTGCGGGTTCGAGCTGTTCGATGGACCGGATCAGCGCCAGGCGCAGGTCGCGCTGGGCCAGCTTGCCCTTGGGATCTTCAAACACCGGGTCGGCCTGTGCGACGAATTCATTGACCTGGCGCATCGCGTCCAGGTAGGCCTTCGTGGTGTTGAGCAGGTCGCTGCGCGGCATGTCGGTCACCAGCGAGATGCGGCTGACGAACACCTCGTAGCGCTCCACCAGGTCGTCTCCGCTCACGGTGGATGCGGGATCGACCGACGCGTGCACCGCGTAAGCGAGGTGGCTGAGTTCGCGCTCAAGCTGGTAGGCCTGCCACATGATCGAGTCGATCTGGTTGATCGCCACGTCCTGCATCAGGTTGAACTGTTTCCACTGGATGTAGCTCAGCGGCGTGAGGGTAACGAGCAGCGCAGCGCCTATGGCCGCCACCCAGTGGACGACCCGCCATCCACTCAGGCCAGTGGGCTGGGCGTTCATTGCAGGTCCAGTGCCTTGAGCTGCCAGATCGAGCGTTCGTAATAGACGGAATTTCGCAGCTCGGCGGCGTTGTCGAACGGGTAGACCACGAACAGCGGGCCCTTGCTGCGCACGGGGATCGGCTTGTCGTCCATCAGACGGGCCATGAGGATGCCGTGCTGGCTCACGTCCTGCATCGGGATGTTGATCTTGTAGTCGTTGATCGCCACCGCGCTCAACGTGGTGCCGCTGGCCTTCACGGCGGCCAGCACGTCGGCCAGCAGCGGGCCGGTGAACTTCACCGGCTTGTCGTACCACGGCGTGCGGGTGGTGAAGCTGTGCTGCGGCAGGGCTTCGATCATGGCCATGTCGAACACGGCGATGTCACCCTTGTTCTTCACGCCGATCTTGCCGCTCACGCTGAGGATGGTCTTGCCCTGGGGAGCGCTCAGGCCCTGGGCGAATGTCAGGGGGGTGGCTGCGACCAGGGCCAGCAGCACGGTGAAGAGGCGACGTGTGTTCATGGGAGTTCTTGTTGAATGGGATGGGGAAGTGGATGGATCCGATGCGCTGGCGCCCGGTCCGCAGGGTGGAACTTGATTCAATTTCGTATCGGCCATCTGGACTGCAACTTGAGCCCGTATGGCCTGGTCGGCGAGCAAGAGACAGGCGGTACAACCGCCGTGAATGCAAGGGTAAAGACCACTGGCTTGTGGTCGATAACACTTTGAACCCTGCAGAACATGCAATTGCAAGGCGGTGAACATTGAACATTCAGACGCAGGTCGAACGAATCGCGACCCGCTCTCACACAAGGCAGGTGGCCCATGAAAATCCTCATCGTGGATGACGACGAAATCTCCCGATTCCCGCTCGTGTCGTTGGTCGATCGCATGGCGGGCGTCACCGAGATTGTTCAAGCTTCGGACGGTGAAGAGGCGTGGTCCCTGCTGCGGGAGGGGTTGCGCCCATCGCTGTGTTGCTGTGATCTGGCCATGCCGCACCTCGATGGCGTGGGGCTGCTGCAGCGTGTGAAAGGCGATCGCTTGCTGGCGCCCACTCCGTTCGTGATGATTTCCTCGTCGGCGGACCGGGAGTCGGTGACCTGCGCGGTCCAGGCCGGCGCGGTTGGCTTCATCGTCAAGCCGTACTCTTTCGCGGTGACCACCCGAACGCTTGAACGCGTGCTGCGCGAGAGCCAGGCCGGTTTGGTGGAGCCGGTCGCCCAGGTGGCTCGCCGGCTCGGCATCACCAAGTTCGAGGTGGCTCGCCTGATGCGCAAGCTGCAATCCGATGTGTCTGTCTGTGCAGACCTGCTCGATGAAGCAGGGGCGACTGCGGCGCCGCACATGGCGGAAATCCAGCGCATGCAGGGCAGTTGCGCCATGCTGGGCCTCAAGCACTGTGCGAACCTGTTGCGGATCCGTCCGGGCGAGACGCCCTCGCTGGAGGACACCTGCCTCACCTCCCTGCGCGAGGTCAGTCTGCAGCTGTCGCTTGTGATGGAGGGGGCGTTGCTGGAGGCATAGGCGGGGCCGTTGCGCGCCTGCGGGGCTCAGCCGCCGCTTGCCTGCACAGACGCTTGCCACGCGCCGATCTGGACCAGCAAGCTGTGCAGCACATCGCCCACGCGCTGCACCGCTGCCTGAGGCTGCTCCTGGTCTTCCTTGAGGGATTGCTCAACCTGGCCCGCCACCAGGGCGAGGCGGTACGCCCCCATCAGGCCGGCGCTGCCGCGCAGTTTGTGCAGGCTGGCGCACAAGGCGGCCTTGTCCGACGCATGGCCGGTGCTGGTGGCCAGGAGCCATTGCTCGCTCCAGCCGCCGTAGTTCTTCTGCAGCAACCCCAGCAGTCGCTTGAAGAGTTCGAGGCTGTCGCCGCAGCACTGCCGAGCCGCGGCCGTGTCGATGTCGGGCAGCTCGGGCCACGTGTCGGCCTCGGCGGATGAAGGGCGAAGGGTGGTGGGGTTCATGCAGGCCTCGCGTCGGGCATGGCCCGGGTCGTCAGATGCGGTGGCGCACGCCCGCCGGTGCGCTGGCCAGGCGGGTCAGCACGGCGGGCGCGATCTGCGAGAGCGGCAGCACCTCGTGCGCCGCACCGCACTGGATGGCCATGCGCGGCATGCCGAAGACAACGCAGCTGGCCTCGTCCTGCACGTAGTTGTAGCTGCCGGCGTCCTTCATCTCGCGCATGGCCTGCGCGCCGTCGGCGCCCATGCCGGTGAGCATGATGCCCAGCGCGTTGGGGCCGAGCACGCGCGCGGCCGACTTGAACAGCACCTCCACCGAAGGGCGGTGGCGGTTGACGGGTTCGGTGTCTTCCACCACGGCCACGTAGTTGGAGCCGCTGCGGTCGATGCGCAGGTGGTGGCCACCCGGTGCGATGTAGGCGTGGCCGGGCAGGATGCGCTGGCCGTGCTGGGCTTCCTGCACGCGGATGCGGCACAGCGTGTTGAGCCGGTTGGCAAAGCTGGTGGTGAAGCCCGGCGGCATGTGTTGCGTGATCACGATCGCAGGTGCGTCGGCCGGCATGGGCATGAGCACCTCGCGGATGGCTTCGGTGCCGCCGGTGGAGGCGCCGATGCAGATGATCTTTTCGGTGGACACGCGCGGGAGCGCGGCGCGCGGCTGCTCGGTGGTGCCGCTGACCTGGGGCGCGGCCGCAGCGGCCGGCGCCGCCGGCAAACGCTTGACGTGGGCCGAAGCCGCCACGCGGATCTTGTCCACGATGTCACCGGCCAGCTCCTGCAGGCCACTGCTCACGCCGATACGTGGCTTGGCCACGAAGTCCACCGCGCCCAGTTCGAGTGCGCGCATGGTGGATTCGGCGCCTTGCTCGGTCAGTGTGGAGACCATCACCACCGGCATGGGCCTCAGTCGCATCAGGCGGGAGAGGAACTCCAGCCCGTCCATGCGCGGCATCTCCACGTCCAGCGTGATCACGTCGGGGTTGGTCTCGCGGATCATCTCGCGCGCCACCAGCGGATCGGCCGCTGCGCCCACGCAGGTCATGTCGGCCTGGCGGTTGATGATTTCGGTGAGCAGGCTGCGCACCAGTGCGGAATCGTCCACCACGACCACTTTGATTTTTGCCATGGTCCTCTCCTTGTCTTCTTGTCGATTCGTTCAGAACAGGTCGACCGAGCCGCCGGTGATCGCCTTGGCGACCACGGACGCGCTGCTCTTGCGTTCCTGCGTTTCCAGTGTCTCGGGGTGCGAATGGGCCAGCCGCTTGACCATGGCCTTGCCGGTGGCCGGGAAGTAGCAGACCTTGCGCGGGTGGATGTCCAGCACGTCCTTGGAGATGACGGCGATGCGTTCGGTCTGCAAATAGTCCAGCACGAACTGCGTGTTGCGCTCGCCGACGTTCATGGTGGTGAAGGTGTGCATCACCTGCCCGCCGCCAAACACCTTGGCCTGCATGGTCTCGCGCCGGGCGCCGAGTTTCATCATTTCGTTGATGAGCAGTTCCATGGCGTAGGAGCCGTAGCGCCCACCCGCGTCATTGCCGCCATCGGGCAGCATGAAATGGTTCATGCCGCCAACCCGCACGCGCGGGTCGTAGATGCAGGCGGCGATGCAGGAGCCCAGCACCGTCATCACCATCATGTCGTCGTCGGTCACGAAGTACTCGCCGGGCAGCACCTTCACTGCGTCCTGGTGGAAGTGGTGGTCGTGGTAGAAAAAACTGGCCTCGCCGGGCTTGCCCTTGCGCGCCTTGAGGGCGTCCAGGTTGGAGCGCGCGGGCGCCGCGCGCGCGACGAGGATGGCGTCAGAGGCGCTCATACACCGTCTTTCCACGCAGCGCGAACAGATTGCGTGCGTCGCTGAAGTTCTCGGCGTGTCCCACAAACAGCATGCCGCCGGGCTTCATCACGCGGTGGATGCGCTCCAGCACGGCGCGCTGCGTGGCGGCGTCGAAATAGATCATCACGTTGCGGCAGAACACCACGTCGAAGGGTTCGCGAAACGGCAGGTCCTGGATCAGGTTGACGGTCTGGAAACTCAGGCTTTTCTGCAGCTCGGGTTTCACGCGCATGAAGCCTTCGTTGCTGCCTTTGCCGCGCATGAAGAAGCGCTGCATGCGCTCGGGGCTCAGGCCCTTGGAGCCGTCGGCCTTGTAGACACCGCGCTGCGCGGTGGCCAGCACCTTGGTGTCGATGTCGCTGTTGACGATTTCGTACGAACCACTGGTGCCGAGGTTCTCCTGGGCCGTCATGGCGATCGAATAGGGCTCTTCGCCGGTGGAAGCCGCCGAGCACCAGATGCGCCAGTTGTGCGAGCGTTTGGCCGCAAACATCTGCGCCAGGATCTCGAAGTGGTGCTGCTCGCGGAAGAACGCCGTGAGGTTGGTGGTCAGCGCGTTGATGAACTCCTGCCACTCCGCACCGTCGTGGTGTTCGAGCCAGTCGAGGTAGGTCTTGAAGCTGTCGTGGCCGGTTTCGCGCAGGCGGCGCGAGACGCGGCTGTAGACCATGGCGTGCTTGCCGTCGTGCAGGCTGATGCCGGCCTTCTTGTAGATCAGCGCCTTGATGCGCGAGAAGTCGGCGTCGGACCAGACGAACTCACGCCCCTCGGCCAGCGGGCCGTCTTCGGAGGCCGCCGCGCGTGGCGGAGGCACCGGGCGCGCGGCGCGTTGTGGGGTGGTGGTCGGGTGCAGCATCGGGAGTCCTGGCCAGTGGTGGGCGGGAGCGCGCAGGGCGCGCTTGGAAGAGAACGGGAGCCGCTCAGTGTCTTGAGCGGCGCACCAGGCTGGAGGTGTCCAGGATCAGTGCGACCTTGCCGTCGCCCAGGATGGTGGCGCCCGACACATTGGGCACGCGCCGGTAGTTCGACTCCAGGTTCTTGATCACCACCTGTTGCTGGCCGAGCAGCTCGTCGACCATCAGCGCCACGCGCTGGCCGTCGGCCTCCACCACGACCATGATCGGGCTGGCGCCGTTGTGCTCGAAGCGCGGCACGTCAAAGACGCGCTCAAGTTCGATCACCGGCATGTATTCGTCGCGCACCTTGACCACCTGCGCGCCTTGCGCGAGGGTGTTGATGTCGGTGGGCTTGATCTGGAACGATTCGATCACGCTGGACAGGGGCAGGATGTAGACCTCGTCGCTCACGCGCACCGACATGCCGTCCATGATGGCCAGTGTCAGGGGCAGGCGCACCGAGACGCGCATGCCGTAGCCTTCGGCCGAATCGATTTCCACCGTGCCGTTGAGCGCGGTGATGTTTTTCTTGACCACGTCCATGCCCACGCCACGGCCGGACACGTCGGTCACTTCCTCTGCGGTGGAGAAGCCGGGCGCGAAGATCAGGTTCCAGACCTCGGTGTCGGTGAGCGAGTCGGGTGCATCGATGCCCTTTTCGCGCGCCTTGGTCAGCAGCTTCTCGCGCGAGAGGCCCTTGCCGTCGTCGCGCACCTCGATCAGGATCGAGCCGCCTTCGTGCGTGGCCGACAGGGTGATCGTGCCGTGCTCGCTCTTGCCCTTGGCTCGGCGGTCTTCCGGCATTTCAATGCCGTGGTCGCAGCTGTTGCGGATCAGGTGGGTCAGCGGATCGGTGATCTTCTCCACCAGGCCCTTGTCGAGTTCGGTCGATTCGCCCTGCGTGACCAGCTCGACCTTCTTGCCCAGCTTGCTGGCGAGGTCGCGCAGCATGCGCGGGAAGCGGTTGAACACCACCGACATCGGGATCATGCGGATCGACATCACCGCTTCCTGCAGGTCGCGGGTGTTGCGGTCGAGGTCGGCCAGGCCGGCCAGCAGCGGCTGGTTGGCGCCGTCGTCGAGCTCGCGGCTTTTCTGCGCCAGCATGGCCTGGGTGATGACGAGTTCGCCCACCAGGTTGATGAGCTGGTCCACCTTGCTCACCGAGACGCGCAGCGTGCTCGACTCCATCGCAGCCGGTGCGGCGGCGCGGACCTCGGGCTTGGGGGCAGCGGGCTTGGCGGTGTTGTCCGTGGCGGTGGTCACTGCCGAAGTTGAGGCCACGGCCGCATGGGCGGGCACGCCGGGTGCGCCGTCGAAGAAGCCGAAGTCCTGACCGTCGGCCAAGACCGGCACGGCGTGCACCGCTGCGTCGTCGGCGGGCGCCGCGCAGTCAATGATGCGAATCTCTTCCTTGCTCACATGGAAGGTGAAGAGGTCCATCAGGTCGGCGTCGGACGAGGTGGTGGTGGCGCGGTAAACGCGCTTGTCGGCCTGGTCGCAGGGCAGGGGCTCGATGGTGCCCAGGCCGGGGATGTCGCGGAAGAGCTCGGCCACACCGTCGGCTTGTGCCACGTTATCCAGCGGGCCGATGTGGATTTCGAGTTCGCGGGTGGCCTTGGCCACCGGCTTGTTGATCACGCGGGCCGGGGCGGGAGCGGGTGCTTCCACCACCACGGGTGCGACCAGCACCGGAGCGGGCGCCGCTGCTTCGGTCTCTTCGCCGTTGGCCAGCGCATAGATGCGGGCCACCAGGCTGCTGGTGACAGGTGTGTCGTTGCCGCGGCCCTGGTGGTGGGCGAGCTGCAGGCGCAGCGCGTCACTGGATTCGAGCAACACGTCCACCATGGCGGCGGTCGGGTTGAGTTCGTGGCGGCGCAGCTTGTCCAGCAGCGACTCCATCTGGTGCGTGAGTTCGGCCACGTCGGCAAAGCCGAAGGTGGCAGCGCCCCCCTTGATGGAGTGGGCGCAGCGGAAGATCGCGTTGAGCTCCTCGTCGTCGGCCTTCTCCACGTCCAGCGCGAGCAGCATCTGCTCCATCTGGTCCAGGTTTTCACCCGCCTCTTCAAAGAAGATTTGGTAGAACTGGCTCAGGTCAATGTCGTTGGCCAGGCTCTGGCCTTCGTTCATCATTTCACCCATGTGGGATCTCCTTGGCTGCTTGAGAGCGGCGCGCGTTTATCGGATGACTTTTTGAATCACTTCGATCAACCGGCTGGGATCGAAGGGCTTGACCAACCAGCCTGTGGCGCCCGCGCTGCGGCCGGCCTGCTTCATCTGGTCGCTGGACTCGGTGGTCAGGATCAGGATGGGCGTGGTCTTGAATTTGGGGTGCTCGCGCAGCTTGCGCGTGAGGCTCAGTCCGTCCATGACAGGCATGTTCTGGTCGGTGAGCACCAGATCGATGCTGTGGGTCTGGGCTTTCTCGAAGGCGTCCTGACCATCCACCGCTTCGACCACGTGGTAGCCCGCTCCAGTGAGGGTGAACGACACCATTTTTCGCATGGAAGCCGAGTCGTCGACGGCAAGAATGGATCGCATGGCTTACTCCGTGTTTCGGTCAAATATCGGCAGATACCGAAGGGTCTTGAATCGGGGATTCGGGAAAATCAGAACAGGTCGATGGAGCCGGCGTCCATCTCGCTTTGGGTCACCGGGCTGGGGCGCTCGGGCATCGGGTCCAGCCCCAGCGGTATCTCGCCCTCTTCGGGCTCCATGGCTTCTTCGGCCAGGCGCCAGGCGCAGCTCTGCAGCACCTTGCCGGTGTGAACGATCAGCTGGGTGGCCATGTCGTGGAACTGCAGCTCGGTCACGGCCTGGTGCAGGCTGTTCCTGATCGGACCCAGTTCACCCTGGCGCATTTCGGGCAAGGCGCCCAGGGCCTGGTTGGCGGTGCCAAAGCGCTCCATCAGATTGGCGGTGGCGTGGTCGAGCAGGCCTTCCAGGCGCTGCAGGTCGGTCACGGCCATGAGCAGCGAGTCCTGGAGGTTGGCCACCAGATTCACGGGCAGGGAGACGCACGGCGGGGGATGCTGCATCGTCAGGTGGTCCATGTTGTTGCTCGGGTAGGGCGGAACGGAATAGGGGGGGCAGTACAATTTTCAAGGTCTGTAAGAAGCTGTATCGGCAGATAACCGCCCAAATTCAGCACCATTTCCCGGGTTGTCCCTTCGCTGTCGCCAGCCACCGGAGAACCCCGGCCGATTCCGACACCACCGCAACATTCCACCAGGCATGTCCGAGAACCTCGATAAACCACCGGTTCACATCCTGCATCTGGAGGATTCGCGCGTGGACCATGCGCTGGTGAAGTTCGCCCTGCAGCGCAGCAAGCTGCCCAGCGAAGTGGTGCTGGTCGACACCATGGACGACTTCAGGCGCGAACTGCTCAGCGGGCGTTTCGACGTGGTGCTGGCCGACTACCACCTGCCCGGCTTCACCGGCATGGACGCCTGGGACGTGGTGCGCGAATTGGGCATCGAGATTCCCTTCGTCATCCTCTCGGGCGCCATTGGCGAGACGGCGGCGGTGGACGCCATGCACCGTGGCGTGAGCGACTATTTGCTCAAAGACAGCATGCACCGCCTCTCGCATGTGATCGAGCGGGCGATCGAGGTTTCCGAGACACGGCGCGAGCGAGCGCGCGCGGCCGCCGAGCTGGCCGAATCGCGCCAGCGCCTGGCCGAGCTGGCCGAGCACCTGCAGACCAGCATCGAACAAGAGCGCGCCAACATCGCGCGCGAGATCCACGACGACATCGGCGGTGCACTGGCGGCTGTGAAGCTCGACCTGGCCTGGGTGGGCCGGCGTGAAACCGCCCCCGAGGTGCTCAAGCATGTGAGCACCGCCATGGAAATGCTCCAGCACGCCCTGGGTGCGAGCCAGCGCATCATGATGAACCTGCGCCCGCCCATCCTCGACCAGGGCCTGGTGGCCGCGGTGCAGTGGCTGGCTGGCGGCTTCGAGCGCCGCAGCGGCCTGCGGGTCACCATCCGCCGATCGTCCGACCAGATCGATGTCCCGATGGATGTGCAACTCGTGGCGTACCGCACCGCTCAGGAAGCCCTCACCAACATCGCCAAGCACACCAAGGCCACTGCGGTCGAGATCGATCTGAGCGACGGCGAAGGCGTGTTGACCCTGGAGGTCACCGACAACGGCCAGGGCATGGGCCCGGAGGCCTTGCGCAAGACCAAGTCGTTCGGGCTTCTCGGCCTGCGCGAGCGCGCCGCCAAGGTCGACGGCTGGCTCGACGTGAGCTCTTCCAGCAAAGGCACGTCGGTCATTCTGTCGGTGCCCCTGACATCACCCCAAACCCCGGACAACGCGGCGAAAGCCACAGAGGAAGCCCATGATCAAGGTGATTTTGTGTGACGACCACGCGGTGGTGAGACGCGGCATCCGCGACACCATCTCGGAGGCCACCGACATCCAGGTGGTGGGCGAAGCCGGCAGCTACCCCGAACTGCGCGAAGCCATGCGCAAGACCGAGTGCGACGTGCTCGTGCTCGACCTCAACATGCCCGGACGCGGTGGGCTGGAGGTGCTGGCGGCCTTGAAGGAAGAGGGCTCCACCGTGAAGGCGCTGGTGGTCTCCATGTACCCGGAAGACCAGTACGCCATCCGCTGCCTGCGCGCGGGTGCGCGCGGCTACCTCAACAAGGCGGGTGAACCGGCCGAGCTGGTGGCCGCCATCCGCACCGTGATGCAGGGCCGCAAATACGTGACCGCCGACGTGGCGCAGATGCTGGTGGACAACCTGCACGCGCCCGAGAGCGAGGAGCTGCACGCCAGCCTGTCCGAGCGCGAATTGCAGACCCTGCAGAAGATCGCGTCGGGCAAGAAGCTCTCGGACATCGCCGAAGAACTCATGCTCAGCCCCAAGACCGTGAGCGTGTACCGGGCCCGCGTGCTGGAAAAGCTGCACCTGGCCAACAACGCCGAACTCACGGTGTATGCGATCCGCAACGGCATCGTGTGAATATCCGGCTCGGGTGGCCCGGTAAGTGTCGGAAAACTTGACACTTACCGGTTGTTTCTTCCGTTTCAAAGTGCCTTGAATTCGCAACTGGTTCGTACATAGAAGAAATAGTTCGCTGGCACGCAACGTGCGCTACGTGTCTGCAGTTGGTTTCCTCTGATTTCCAGAGCGGCCTCAATTGGACTTTGAGGACATCTCACGTGAACATTCTTTTCAAAGCAGCTTCGGGCGCGGTCCTGTCGGCTGTGACCTTGTCGGTCGCAGCGCTGTCGGTGCCTTCCATCAAGGCACAGGCGTTGAAGTTGATCGAGGCGTTTCCCACCGTCCAGGCGCTGGTGAAGCAGGTCACGCTGGATCTGAAAGTTGTTTGGGGTGCAGAAGCGCTGGGCGAATCCGTCGGGCTCGCAGTTTCAGATCTGGACCTGGGAGGATTGCTCTCTGTCGCCGACGAAAACGCCGCTGGTGTCGCGAATGTGTATGCCGGGGTGGTGGCGGCAGGGATGTCCAGCAACCTGGACGCCGCGCAAGGTGGCTCCGGCTTGATCCGCCTGGACGGCATCCCTGCGGCCAGCGGGCTCGTGGTGGCTGGTCCGGGCACTGGCGGCCTCGGCAACAACCCGGCTGGCTCCGGTGTTCCGCTGGTCGAGGCGATTGCCCCCGATGAGATCGTGTCGCTGGCCCGTGATGCGGACGCCCCGTCTTTGCCCGGCGGTGTCGGCCCCCAGGTTCTTGCACCGGAGGAAATCGCCAGCGGCGCTCCTGAAAATGACATCTTTGAGGACGTCGCTGCCCTCCCGCTGTTGCCCAGCGATGATTTCGGCATGAAGCCCGACGGCGATCTGGTTCTTGTTGCGGCAGCGCCCTCCCTCGCCGCACTGTCTGAAATTCCGGAACCCGGCACGTTGGCCTTGCTGGGTGTCGCATTGTTTGGGTGGGGCGCATTCCGTCGCCAACGCACCCACCGCTGAGGCGGTCGGTTGGATCGAAAAATGGCGGCCCCAGGGCCGCCATTTTTTTGGTTCAAATGGATTTCGCTTCGCGCGGAAACGCCAAGGCATGACTGGATTCATGGCGGCATTGGGAGGTGCCGGGCGTTGGGGGCTGTGCCCGGGCAGCGTGCGGAATAATGTCCCATGACCACCTCCCCCTCGATCTGGAGCCCCCTGCGCCAACCCGCCTTTCGGGGCCTGTGGATTTGCGGAGCGGTTTTCTTCATCGGCGCCGGCATGCAGACCATGGCGGCTGCCTGGCTCATGGTGGAGCTCACCGGTTCGTCGTTTCTCGCCGCGCTGGTGCAGACGGCGGTGTTCCTGCCCATGTTCCTGCTGGCCTTGCCCGCGGGTGTGCTGGCCGACACCACCGACCGCCGTCGCCTGATCTCGGGCGCGTTGAGTGCGCAGGTGGCGGCCTGTGCCTTGCTGGCTGCGCTCGTGCTGGCCGGTTGGGGCGGGCCGGGGTCGGTGTTGTTTCTGGTGTTCGTGTGCGGTTGTTGCACAGCGGTGCTCACGCCGGCCTGGAATTCCTCGGTGGTCGATCCGGTGCCGCGAGACGAATGGCCGCAGGCCATCACCGCCATCGGCATCGCCTACAACGCGGCGCGCGCCATCGGCCCCACGCTGGCTGGTCTGCTGTTTGCGCGGCTGGGCGCGGGCTGGGTGTTCGTGGTCACCGTGTTCACCACGCTGGTGATGTGGGAGTCGATCCGGCGCTGGCCGCCGCGGGCGCACCCACCGTCCAGTCTGCCGCCCGAGCGGCTGTGGGGCGGCACGCTGAGCGGCCTGCGCTTTGCCTGGCACTCGCGCATCATCCTGGCGCAACTGGTGCGGGTGATGGCGTTCAGCGCGGCCGGCTCGGCGCTGTGGGCGCTGCTGCCCGTGATCGCGCAGCGCCAGCTGGGCACCGGCGCCGAGGGTTTTGGTCTGCTCATGGGTTGCCTGGGCACCGGCGCGGTGGCCTCGGGCCTGGTGATTGGCCGGTTGCGCGCGCGGTTCGCGCTGGACGTGATCGTCTCCATCAGCTGCGTGGTGTTCGCCGTGGTCATGCTGCTGGCCGCGTGGGTGCGAGTGCCCTGGGTGGTCTACGTTGCCATGGCCTTTGGCGGTGCTGCCTGGATGGCCACCATGTCCACCTTCAACACCGCCACCCAGGCCAGCGCGCCGCCCTGGGTGCGCTCGCGTGCGGTGGCGCTGCACATCGTCTCCGCGCTGGGTGCGTTCGCCATCGGCTCGGCCTTCTGGGGGGCGGTGTCCGACATCGCCGGGCTCACCGCCGCGCTGGTGGCCGCGGGCGTGGTCATGGCCGCGGGCTTGTTGCTGGTGCGCCCGTTTCCGCTGCGCATGGGCGCGCTGCACGAGGTGACGCAGGGCACGCCCTGGGACGAACTCTTCGTGGTGGACGAGCCCAGCCCGGCGGCCGGACCGGTGGCGGTGGAGGTGGGCTACCGCATCCAGTCCGGCGTTGATCAGGCCTTTCTCGACACCATCAGCCGCATGAAGGACCCGCGCCGTCGCGACGGCGCGAGCTTCTGGCGCGTCTACCGGGACCTGGGCGAACCTTCGCGCTATGTGGAGCGATTCATCGTGGACTCGTGGGCCGACTACCTGCACCAGCGCGCCCGCGCCACCGTGGCCGACCACGCACTGGAGACCGAGATCCGTGCATTCCTCGCCGAGGGTGAGAGCGCGACCATGTCGCACTACATCGCCGAGCGGTGAGGACGCACCCGCCGGGCATCAGGTGGTCGTGCCCGGTGGCAGGTCTTCGTGAAGGCAGAGGTAGTTGCCCTCGGTGTCCTTGAACCAGGCGGCCTTTTCCGAGCCCAGCACGCACACGTGATCGATCGTCTTCAATCCCGGGAAGTCGTAGTTCTCGAAGACCACACCCTTGCGCTGGAGCTCTGCGATGCTGGCGTCGATGTTGGTCACCTGGAAGCTGATCGCGGTGTGGTCGGCCTTGGTTCCTTCAGGCTTGGGAAACAGCGCCAGGGTGCTGCCTCCCACCGCGTAGACAAACTTGCCGTCGGGCTTGAAGCCGCCGGGTTGCAGACCCAGCGAGCCCTCGTAGAAAGCGCGGGCGCGTGCCATGTCGATGACAGGCAGCATGGTCGTGACGGATGCATTGGTCAGCATGTGCAATCCTTTCGCCCAGCTCGGTCACACCGGCTGCAGACAGCAGACCACCGGTTGCTTTGCCGGGTCTGCGAGCATAGGCCGAACGGCTGCGCGTGACCAGTGCCGGCAGCGGCAAGAATGCGGTGATGCCTTCGCCTTGTTCGTTCCCTCGTTCAACGCCTTCTTCTGAAAGTCCGCCCATGATTCGCCGCATGTTCCTGAACCTCCTGTTCCCCGCATGACACCCGAACTCTGGTTGCTGGTGGTTGGCGCGGCCGTGGCCGGTTTTGTGCAGGGGCTCTCGGGCTTCGCCTTCAGCATGGTGGCCATGTCGTTCTGGGTCTGGGGCATCGACCCGCGCGTGGCCGCGGTGCTGGCGGTGTTCGGTTCGCTCACCGGGCAACTCGTGGCGGTGTTCACCACCCGGCGCGGCTTTCGCTGGCCCGCGCTGTGGCCTTTTCTGGCCGGCGGGGCGGTGGGTGTTCCCATCGGCGTCGCCGTGCTGCCGCACCTCAATGCCGATCTCTTCAAGCTGATCCTGGGCGGCGTGCTGGTGGTGTGGTGCCCGGCCATGCTGGTGTCGTCGCGCCTGCCGCGCGTTTCGCGCGGGGGTCGCCTGGCCGATGGCGTGGCCGGCGCGGCGGGCGGCTTCATGGGCGGCATCGGCGGCTTCACCGGCGTGGTGCCCACGCTGTGGTGCACGCTGCGCGGCATGGAGAAAGACCGCCAGCGCGCCATCGTGCAGAACTTCAACCTCGCGGCCCTGTCGTTCACCATGCTCGGCTATGTGGCCACCGGCGCGGTCACGCGCGAGATGTTGCCGCTGCTGCCGGTGGTGGCGGTGGCGCTGCTGGTGCCGGTGATGCTGGGCGCCCGGCTCTACGTGGGGCTGAGCGAGGTGGCGTTTCGCAAGCTGGTGCTGTCGCTGCTGGCGCTCTCGGGCGTGACCATGCTGGTGGCGGCGGTGCCGCGCCTGCTGTCTTAGCCGCCAGTGAAGATCTCGGTGGCCAGCTTCATGAGCGCGAGCACCGGTGCGTCCAGCATGGGCAAGGTGAACGCGATGCCCACCAGACCGGCCGACAGCGTGAGCGGGAAGCCGATGGCAAAGGCGTTCATCTGCGGTGCGATGCGTGAGACGAAGCCCAGCACGATGTTGACGAAAAGCAGCATGCCGATCATGGGCAGGGCGATCCACAGGCCGTAGCGGAACACCACGGCGCCCAGCTCGTGCAACTGCATGCGGTTGATCGAATCGAGCGCGCCGCCGCCCACGGGAAAGGTGTTGAAACTGGCGATCACCGCCTGCAGCAGCATGAGGTGGCCGCCCATGACCACGAACAGCAGCATGGTGGTATTGCCGAAAAACCGGCCTACGGTGCTCGACTGTGCGTTGGTCGAGGGATCGAAGAAGCCGGCGAAGTTCAGGCCCATCTGCAGGCCGATGATCTCGCCGGCCAGCTCCACCGAGGCGAACACGATGCGCACGGCCAGACCGATGGCGATGCCCACCACCACCTGCTGCATGACCACCGAGAACGCCTGCGGATCGTTGATCGCGATCATGGGCTGTCCGGACAGGCCAGCCTGGGCGCACACCGCCACCAGGAAGGCCAGCGCCACACGTGTGCGCAGCGGCACCGAGCGCGAGGAAAAGATGGGCGCGCTGGAGAAGACGGCGAGGATGCGCAGGAAGGGCCAGAACACCGGGGAGACCAGCGCCATCACCTGCGCTTCGGTGAACGTCGGCATGGTCAACCTGCCCGGAGCGAAATGTCCAACCCAGTGGCACCGAGGAACCGGCTTTGCCGGGCCTCAGGTGCCGCCCCCTGGAGGGGGTCGCGCGCAGCGCGGCGGGGGTGTTCCATCTAGATGGCGTAGTTGGGGATCGACAAAATCGTGCTGCGGATGAACTCGACCATGGTGGTCATCATCCAGGGCCCGGCGATGGCGAACACCGCGATGGCCGCGATCAGCTTGGGCACGAAGGCCAGCGTGGCCTCGTGGATCTGCGTGATGGCCTGGAACAGGCTCACCACCAGACCCACTGCCAGCACCGTGGCCAGCACGGGCGCGGCCACCATGAGCAACATGAAGAGCGCGTTCTGCGCCATCGTGAGAGCGGCTTGGGGATCCATGATTCACCTACTGTGCAAACGAAGCAGCGAGAGAGCCAATGAGCAGGTTCCAGCCATCGGCCAACACGAACAGCATCAGCTTGAACGGCAGCGCCACCAGCACTGGCGACAGCATCATCATGCCCAGCGACATCAGCACGCTGGCCACCACCATGTCGATCACCAGGAAGGGGATGAAGATCATGAAACCGATCTGGAACGCGGTCTTGAGTTCGCTGGTGACGAAGGCCGGCACCAGCACCCGAAACGGCGCGTTCTCGGCGGTCACATCGTTTGGCAGCTTCGCCAGCTTGGCGAAGAGCTCAAAGTCGGACTGGCGCGTCTGCTTGAGCATGAAGGCGCGCATGGGGCCCTGGCCGCGCTCCAGCGCCTGGTCAAAGGTGATGGCGTTGCGCGAGTAGGGCTCGTAGGCGTCGGCATACACCTTGTCCAGCGTGGGGCCCATCACGAACAGCGTGAGGAACAGCGAGAGACCCACGATCACCTGGTTCGGCGGGGCCGACTGCGTGCCCAGGGCCTGGCGCAGCAGCGAGAGCACGATCACGATGCGGGTGAAACCCGTCATGAGCAGCAACACGGCCGGCAGGAACGACAGCGCGGTGAAGAACAGCAGGGTCTGGATCGGCACCGAGTAGCTGGTGCTGCCACTGCCCTGGCCGATCATCAGGGGCAGGGACGGTCCGGTGCCTGCCGCCGCCGCGGGCACGGCGGGAATGGGCAGCGCCTGCGCCCACGCACCGGCGGCGCACAGCGCCAGTGCGCCAAAGACAAGACCGCCTTGCAGCCAGTTAACGCGGCGCATGGGGAGCCTTCATGAGTTGGGTCAAACGTGCCGCGAAGCCGGCGGCGGGTGCCGTGGGATCTGCAGGCACCACAGGCAGTTCGGCCGGCAGCGGCATCTGGTGCAGCGCGGTCACGCTGCCCGAGGCCACACCCAGCACCAGGCAGATGCGCTCGGCGCCGTCACCCACCTGCACCGTGACCACGCGTTGCTGTGGTCCCAGCGAGAGACTGGAGAGCACGCGCAACGCCGGGCCGCTGTGGCCGGCGATGCCGGGCAGGCGGCGGCGTGCCCACTTCAGGGCGAAGGCCAGGCCCACCATCAAGGCGAGCAGCAGCAGCGCGGGCATCGCGTTTTGCAACATGGGTGTACTCGGTTGGGACAATCAGGTCCGGCTCACACGCCGCATGCGTTCGGAAGGGGTCACGATGTCGGTCAGGCGGATGCCGAACTTGTCGTTGACCACCACCACCTCGCCCTGGGCGATCAGGTAGCCGTTGACCAGCACGTCCATGGGTTCACCGGCGAGCGCATCGAGCTCGACGATGGAGCCCTGCGCGAGCTGCAGGATGTACTTGATCGGCACGCGCGTGCGACCGAGTTCCACCGAGAGCTGCACCGGGATGTCCAGCACCATCTGGATGTCGTGCATCGGGTTGCCGCTGTTGTTGCCCGTGCCCGCCGGAACGGTCGTGGCGGTGGCGTCGAACACGTGCGGGCCGTCGTTGCCGGCGCTGGTGATCGACTGTTCTTCCAGGGCCTGGGCCCAGTCGTCGGCGATGGAGTCTTGAGAGGTGTCAGTGGACATGGTTTTCTCCGAGCCAGTTCGTATCGATGCCGCGCAGATTGCGCTCCACGCGAAGTGCGTATTTGCCTTTGTGGGTGCCGTATTGGCCTTCAAAGATCGGAACCCCGTCCACATGGGCCTGGATGGTGGGGTTGCGATCCAGTTCGATGAAGTCGCCGATCTGCATGGCCAGCAGCTGCTCCACCGTGGCCTCGGTCTGGGCCAGCTCGGCGACCATGGTCACCTCCGCGGCCTGGATCTCGTGGCTGAGCAGCTTGACCCAGCGACGGTCCACCTCGATGGCGTCGCCCTGCACGCTGGAATACAGCACGTCGCGGATCGGCTCCAGCGTGGCGTAGGGAATGCAGATGTGCAGCGAGCCGGTGATGTCGCCAATCTCCAGCGTGAAGCTGGTGGAGACCACGATCTCGCTGGGGGTGGCGATGGTGGCGAACTGGGGCTGCATTTCCGAGCGCTGGTAGTGCAGCTCGATCGGGTACACGCCGCGCCAGGCCTTCTTGTATTCCTCGGCCACCACGTCCACCAGGCGGTTGATCACGCGCTGCTCGGTGGGCGAGAAGTCGCGGCCTTCGATGCGGGTGTGGAACTTGCCGTTGCCGCCAAAGAGGCTGTCGATCACGCCAAACAGCAAGGTGGGCTCGCACACCACCAGACCGTTGCCGCGCAGGGGGCGGATGGCCATGATGTTGAAGTTGGTCGGCACCACCAGCTCGCGCAGGAACGCGCTGTACTTTTGCACCTGCACCGCGCCCACCGAAATCTCGGGGCTGCGGCGGATGAAGTTGAAGAGGCCCAGGCGCAGGTTGCGCGAGAAACGCTCGTTGACGATCTCCATGGTGGGCATGCGCCCACGCACGATGCGCTCCTGACTTTGCAGGTTGTAGTCGCGCACGCCGCCGCTGGGCGCGTCTTCCTTGGCGAGCTTCTGGCTCTCGCCGGTGACGCCTTCGAGCAGGGCGTCGATCTCTTCCTGGGACAGAAATGCGTCGGCCATGGTGTGTCGTTCCGGTTACTGAACGATGAGACTGGAGAACAGGACGGCCTGCACCGGGTTCGGCGGCGCCTTGGATTTTTTCTTCTTCTTCGGCGCGTCTTCGCCGGCTTCGGCCTCGTGCGCGGCCACGTCGTAGCCCATCTCCTGGGAGATCACCGCGATGATGTCGCTGGCCAGCTTGGCCTTGCCCTGCACCTGCAGCATCTCGTCGGCCGTGCGCTGCGAGATCAGCAGCAGGATGTCGCTGCGGATGCTGGGCATGTAGGTCTTCACATCGGCTTCGGTCTTGGCGTCCTGCAGTTGCAGCGTCAGGCCGAGCTGGATGAACCGTGCGCCGCCCGGGTCGGCCAGGTTGACCACCATGTTCTCCAGCGGCAGGAAGGCCGGGGCATGTTTCGGGTCCTTGGCCTGGTGGGTGACCTCGGGTTCCTCGTCGCCCATGTCCTCGTCGGCCGCGGCGTTCTTCTTCATGACGAACAGGGCAGCGCCGGCACCGATGGCGGCCAGCAACACCACGCCGACGATGATGAACAGCAGTTTCTTGCTTTTCTTCGGCTTCTCGGCGGGAGCAGCGGTGGCGGTGGCGGCAGCAGACATGGGCATCCTTCAAAGAGCCCTCGCTGGGAGGAGGGCGTCACACGCGGAAGACGTGTGGGGTTTGAAGAATTATTGGGCGGGGGGCTTGGCGGTGGTCGCCAGATAAGCGGCTGAAAAGGCGCTTATTCCCGGTTTCGCCTGGGGGGGTCAGCGACCCGCGAAACGGCGGAGTGTGGGGCCGGTGAACCTGTTCAGGCGAACACGTCCAGCGGCTGGCTGCCGTCGGCGCGGGGGCTGGTCTGGGCTTGTCTGGCTGGCGTTGCTGATGATGCGTTGATCGCCTGTGCCACCCCCCGCACACCGTTCTGCCGCGCTGAGCCAGCCTCGCTGCGCGCTCCTGGCTGACCCTGGGCGCCCACCGACACGCCACCCAGCTGAATGCCGCTCCTGCCCAGCAGGTCGCCCAGCGATTCGCCAGCGTTCTCGCGCAGCGAGGCGCGCGCTTCGGCGCTGTCGGTCTTGAACTCCACCTGCACCTCCTGGCCCTTCATGGAGAGCTGGATGTCGATGGCTTGCTCGCCCGCTTCGCCGCCCACTCGCAGGCTGGCGTGGCGCAGGTGCTGGTTGCCCCAGTGGGTCACGGTGGGTTCGTCGCCGGCGTTGGCCTCGGCAAAGGGGTTGTCGGCTTGTCCATCCGACTGGCTGGAGGTGCCGGCGTCCGCGCCGGTGTTGTCCGAACCGGCCGCGCCCTCGCCAGAAACAGCGCCGGGCAGGGCCGTGGTCGCTTCCGGTGCTCGGCCGCCCGCCGAGGTGGTCAGGCCAAAACCTTCGGTGGTGACTTCGCGCTGTTCGGTGGAGGCCAGTGGCACGCCGGGGGCCGCGCCAAAGCGTTCGTCGAGCGCCACGGTGCTGCGCACGGAGGCGGTTTGTGCGGCCTGGTGGGCCGCTTGCTGGATGGCCAGGGTCTCGGTGCTGGCCAGTGAAGCGTGGCGCCACGGCGTGCCCGCCAGGTTGCCGGCCGCCGCGTCGGGCGCGCGCACCGTGGGCACAAAGGCGGAGCCCGGGCGCACGGCGTTGGCCGGCAGGGCTACAGCGCCCTTGGGGGCGAACTCCAGCGGGGTGGACTCCACCGGGGTCATGTCCGAGATGTCGATCTGGCCGTCGGCACGAAGGGTGGCGCTGTCGATGGTGGCGGTGGCGGTGCGGTCGATCGACCAGGCCGCGCCGGGCAAACCGATGTTGTCATCAGCGCCCTGGCCTGCGGCCCGGTGGCCCAGGGCGGCGTCGGCCGCGCCGGGCAGGCCCCAGCCCAGGAGCGCTGCCAGCGGGTTCTCGGTGCTGTCCGGTTCTTCCTTGTCGTTGGTGGCGGTGGCGTCCAGCGTTGTGCCGGGTGCCGTGGCGGCCTCGGGCAGCACCTGGGTGTTGGCCAGCAGGCTGAGCAGGCTGGCAAAGATGTCGCCGCCCTCGGGCTTGTGGTCCTGCGCGCGCGCGCCGGCCTGGGCCGGCTTGGCGCTGGCTTCCACGGGCCTGGGTGCGCTGGAAGTAGCGGTGGTGGTGCTCATGTGCGCATGCCTTCCTGTTGTGCCCGCGCCAGACTCTGGCGCAGGTGGATGGCCAGAGCCATCTCGTCGGTGTTTTTCTGGTCCTGGCGCTGCACGCGGTGTTGCACCGCGAGCTGTTTGCGTTCGGTGAACTTGCGCAGGCCGGCCACGTCGCGTTCGCACACGTGCACCTGCCCCTGGGCGTGCTCGATGAGACCCGCACGCTCGCGCAGCACGCCGCGCTGGAAGTCCAGCGCGTGGTCGATCTTGGCCATGAACTGGCGGTGGTGCATCAGCAGCGCGGTGTCGATGCCGGCCGCGGCGCGCATGGCCCAGCGTTGCTCGGCCTCCTGTGCGTAGGCCTGCAGCTGGTCCATCTGGTCCTGCGCCTGTTGCAGTTCGCGCTGCATCTGGCCCAGCGCACCCAGCGCCTCGTCGCGGCGCTTCTCGGCGATTTCAACGACCTTGTTGAGCGTCTGGATCGTGGTCATGCCTGCTTGCCTTCATAGGGGTTGTGGTGGGGGCGGGACTGGCGCTGCGGGTTGCCCGGCCGGTCTTCCTGCAGCGCGCCCTGCAACTGCTGCAGGCTCTCGGGCAGGGTGGCCGCTTCGTTCATGTCCTGCATCAGGAAGCGCTGCAATGCCGGATACAACACGATGGAGCGGTCGGTCTCGGGGTCGCTGCCCGGCACATAGGCGCCGAGCTGGATCAGGTCGCGGCTCTTGATGTAGCGCGAATACGCACCGCGGAACTTGCGCGCCAGCTCCAGGTGCACGGCACCCGCCACGTTGTGCATCACGCGCGAGGCCGAGGCCTCCACGTCGATGGCCGGAAAGTGGCCCGACTCGGCCAGCGAGCGCGAGAGCACGATGTGCCCGTCCAGGATGGCGCGCGCCGCATCCGCGATCGGGTCCTGCTGGTCATCACCCTCGGAGAGCACGGTGTAGAAGGCGGTGATCGAGCCCACGCCGTTGAGGCCGTTGCCGCTGCGCTCCACCAGCTGCGGCAGCTTGGCGAAACACGACGGTGGGTAGCCCTTGGTGGCGGGCGGCTCGCCAATGGCGAGCGCGATCTCGCGCTGTGCCATGGCGTAGCGGGTGAGCGAGTCCATGAGCAGCAGCACATCGAGCCCGTCGTCGCGGAAGCGCTCGGCAATCGCCGTGGCGTAGGCAGCGCCCTGCATGCGCACCAGCGGTGGCGCGTCGGCCGGAGCCGCCACCACCACCGAGCGCTTGCGGCCCTCCACACCCAGGATGTCTTCAATGAATTCCTTCACCTCGCGGCCGCGCTCGCCGATCAGGCCGACCACGATCACGTCGGCCTTGGTGTAGCGCGCCATCATGCCCAGCAGCACGCTCTTGCCCACGCCGGAGCCGGCGAACAGGCCGATGCGCTGGCCACGGCCCACGGTGAGCAAGGCGTTGATCGCGCGCACCCCGGTGTCCAGCGGCGTGCGCACCGGGTCGCGGTCCATCGCGTTGAGTGGCGCGCGGTCCATCGGCTCGATGTCCACGTTGGTGATCGGACCCTGGTGGTCCATCGGGTTGCCGTGCGAGTCGACCACACGGCCGAGCAGGCCCTTGCCCAGCGGCAGGCGCAGCGTGCCACGGTCGTCGGGCGAAGGGGGCTTGTTGGCGTGGCCCACGCGCGGCACCGTGCGGTAGGGCGCCAGCGGGGTCACGCTCGCGCCGCTGGACAGGCCATGCGTGTCGCCCGCGGGCATGAGGAAGGCGCGGTCGTTTGAAAAGCCCACCACCTCGGCCAGCACCGGCGCCTTGCTGCCGTTGCTGATCAGGCACTGCGAGCCCACCGGCACCTTCAGGCCCACGGCCTCCAGCACCAGACCGGCCAGGCGGGTGAGTGTGCCGCGCACCTCCAGCGGGGTCTCCACGCTGGCGTTGACGCGCACGTCGTCCATGAAGTTGCCCCAGCGGCTCTCGGTGCCAAAGGTGCTGTCAGACATCGGTATTTCCCGGGTTCCAGGCCATGTTCATGCCGAGGTTGCCCACGGCGCGCGACCATCGCTTTTCGATCGTGGCGTCCACCGCCGAGGTGCTCGACTCGATCAGGCAGCCACCGGGGCTGATCTGGGCGTCGGCCACGAACTCGGGCAGCGGGCTGTTGAGCGTCTCCTGCAGCACGCCCTTCATGAGCGCGAGGTCGCCCGGGTTCATGCGCACGGTGGCGGGCAGGCCGTCGTCAACCAGTTGCGACAAGGCCTCCGCGATCACCGGTTTGAGGTGCTGTGGGTCGATGGCGATGGTCTGGCGCACCACCTGGCGGGCCAGGTCACAGGCCAGTTCCAGGATGTGGCGCGAGATCTTCTCCTCGCTTTTGTGCAGGTGGTCCTTGGTGTTGTGCAGCAGCTGCGCCATGCGCACGGCGGTCTCTTCGGCGGTCTTGCGCACCGTGGCTTCGAGGGCATCGCGCACCTCCTGGCCGCCGGCATCGTGACCCCGGGCAAAGCCCTCGGCATGGGCTTGCTGGCGCGCTTCCAGCAGGGCTTCGCTGGTCACGCTTTCGGTGTTGTCGGCGCCGGGCTGCTGCAGGTTGTCCTCGCTGCCGTCCACCGCCGAGAAGTGCCAGGCGGCCACGCCTTCGATTTCCTCGCGCGGAATGAAGCGCGAGTGCGGGCTGGACTTCGGCGTGGGCTTAAACGAAGGCTTCATCTTCGCCTCCGCCACCGATCATGATCTGGCCTTCGTCGGACAGGCGGCGCACGACCTTCAGGATTTCCTTCTGCTGCGTCTCCACCTCCGAGAGCCGGATCGGGCCGCGCGACTCCAGGTCTTCGCGCAAGGCTTCGGCCGCGCGCGTGGACATGTTGGCCAGCACCAGTTCGCGCAGTTCGTTGGTGGCGCCCTTGAGCGCGACCACCAGCGAGTCGGTGGCCACTTCCTTGAGCACCATCTGCACCGCCTTGCCGTCGAGCTTGAGCAAGTCCTCGAACACGAACATCTTGTCCATGATCTTCTGCGCCAGTTCGGCGTCGAATTCGCGGATCGAATCGATCACCGAGGTCTCGATCTGCGTGCCCATCATGTTGATGATCTCGGCGGCGGTCTTCACGCCGCCCATGGAGGTCTTGCGGATCTTGTCGCCACCGGCGAGCACCTTGAACAGCACCTCGTTGAGGTCTTTCAGGGCCGTGGGCTGGATGCCTTCGAGCGTGGCGATGCGCAGCATCACTTCGTTGCGGGTGCGCTCGGTGAAGTTCTTGAGCACGCCGGCGGTCTGGTCGGATTCGAGGTGCACCAGGATGGCGGCCACGATCTGCGGGTGTTCGTTGCGCAGCAGTTCGGCAATGGACGCCGGGTCCATCCACTTCAGGCTCTCGATGCCCGAAACGTCGCCGCCCTGCAGGATGCGGTCGATCAGCAGCGAGGCCTTGTCGTCGCCCAGTGCCCGCTTGAGCACGGCGCGCACGTAGTTGTCGGTGTCGGACACCAGCAGGCTCTGCGAGGAGGCCGCGCCGGTGAACTTCTGCATCACCTGGTCCACGCGTTCGTGCGAGACCGAGCGTGTCTTGGCGATGGTCTCGCCGAGCTTCTGCACTTCCTTGGGGCTGAGGTGCTTGAACACCTCGGCCGCCTCTTCCTCGCCAATGGACATGAGAAAGATCGCGGCGTCCTGGATTCCCTGGTCTTCCATGTTCTTGTTCCTTGTCTATGCGCAGCAGAAAAATGAAGTCGGAGCGATGTGCCCCACACCAGGGGCACCACGGCACCGGCTTTGCCGGACCGTAGGTGCCGCCCCCTTGAGGGGGTCGAGCGAAGCGAGGCGGGGGTGTTTCATGGTTCTAGGCGGGCGATTCGCCGTTCACCCAACCTTTGACGATGTTGGCGACGGCCATGGGGTTCTCCAGCGCCAGGCGCTTGGCGTCGCTGATGCGCTGGCTCTCCGGTGTCGGCTCGTTGCTCGGCATCGGCAGGCCAGGGCGCTCGGGCGCCTCGTTGAGCATGGCGTTGAGGGGTTGCAGTTCGGTCTGGTCGCGGCGCACCGGGGACTTGATCAGCTTGAGGCCGGGGCGCACCATGCCCATGAGCACCAGCAGACCCAGGCCCACCATGCCGATCGGCCACGCCAGACCGCGCAGGAATTCCTGGTTGTCGGCCTGCTGCCACCAGGCGGGTTCCGCCACTTCGCTGGTCTTCTCTACATTGAAGGGTGCGTTGACCACGTTGACCGAATCGCCCCGTTCCTTGCTGAAACCGATGGTCTCGCGCACCAGGGCGGTCATCTGCTCCAGCTGCGCGGCAGGGATGGCCACGGTGGTCTCCTTGCCGGCCTTGTCGGTCGTGGTGCGGTGGTTGATCACCACGGCGGCGCTCAGGCGCTTGATCTGGCCGCTGGACTCGCGCACCACCTTCACCGTCTTGTCCACTTCGTAGTTCACCACCGACTCGCGGCGCATGGTGCCGGGTTTGTCGGCGCCGCCCTGAGCGTTCACGCCCACCGGAGCTGCCGCGCCGTTGACAGGCGCGGTGCCGGTGACGGGGGGCTGGTTGCTCACCGCGCCGGGCACGCCCGAGGGGGTGGCGCTGGCGGCGGCGCCGTCCACCACGGTCTGCTGGCTGCGCACCGCGCTGGTGTCGGGGCTCTGGTTGGGCTTGTGCTCTTCGCTGGTGGACTCGACCATGGAGAAGTCCACGTCGGCGCTGACCTGGGCCTTCACATTGTTGCGGCCCACCAGGGGCTCCAGCATCTCCATGATGCGGCGCGTGTAGAGCTGTTCGATCTGCTGGGTGTACTGCAGCTTCTGCGTGTCGGCGCCCTGGGCTTGCGCGTCGGCCGGGGCCGAGAGCAGGCTGCCGGCGTCGTCCACCACGCTCACCGCCTTGGGGTTCATCTCCGGCACGCTGGAGGCCACCAGGTGCACGATGCCGGCCACCTGGGCGCGGTCGAGCGTGCGGCCGGGGTGCAGCGTGAGCAGCACCGAGGCGCTGGGTTTCTGCTGTTCGCGAAAGAAGCCGTTCTGGTTGGGCAGGGCCAGGTGGATGCGCGCGCTCTGCACCGAGGAGAGCGACTGGATCGAGCGGGTGAGTTCGCCTTCGAGGCCGCGCTGGAAGGTCAGGCGTTCCTGGAACTGGGTCATGCCGAAGCGGTTGGACTCCATCTGCTCGAAGCCGGTGACCGAGCCTTTGGGCAGACCTTGCGAGGCCAGGCGCAGACGCGTGTCGTGAACCTTGTCGGCCGGCACCAGGATGGCCTGGCCACCCTCGGCGTGTTTGTAGGGCACGTTCATCTGCGAGAGCTGGGCTACCACGGCGCCGCCGTCCTTGTCGCCCAGATTGGCGTAGAGCACGCGGTACTCGGGCTGGCGGCCCATGAAGAAGAAGGCCAGGGCGATCGCCAGCAGGGCGAAGGCACCCAGACCGAGCTTGATCTTCTGGGCTTGGTCCATGCGCGAGAGGCCTTCGCCGAAAGCGCTGCGGCTCGCGGGCTGGAGTTCTATCGGTGCCAGGGTGGTGCTCATGGGTGCAGGGCTCGGGTAGAGGGTCTGTTTCGGGACGAAGAACATCCCGTTGCAACCGATTATTCGGCCCCACCCCCTGCGCCATAGCCTTGATAAGGCCGTGCTTTGTGCCCTTATTCCCGCCGCGTGCGCGCCGCTCGCCGCCTAGCATCGACGCATCCCATTTTGTGGAAGGAATCTGCCATGGACATGCGCATCTCCCCTATGACCAGCCAGGCGCTGACCGGCGTTGGCCAGACCAACCTGAAACGCCCCGGCGGCGTGGGCGGCGTCGAGGGTGGCTTTGCCGCCAACTTCAAGGACGCGCTCAAGAGTGTGAGCGCCTCACAGGACGAGGCCTCGCGCCTGCAGACCCAGGTGCAGCTGGGCAACCCCAAGGTGAGCCTGGAAGAAACCATGCTGGCCATGCAGAAGGCCCAGGTCGGGTTTCAGGCGACTCTTCACGTGCGCAACCGCATGGTCCAAGCCTACACAGACATCATGAACATGGGGGTTTAGAAGCCCCCCCTGCGCCGCTCACGCGGCTTCCCCCCGTTGGGGGGACGATGCCTGCGGCCTGGCAAAGCCAGTTCCGCGGCATCTCTGGGTTCGGGCATTTCGCGCCGGACCCATTTTTCCTTCCCCGTTCTCCTGTCGTTTTCAATGCATCGGCTGGGGCTGATTTCTGTCGATGAGTTGCGCCAGGTCGTTCAACCACGGCTCGGCCAGGTTGCGGATCTCGGCATCCGTGCGCAGGATGCGCTGCATGATCTTGGTCTTTTCCTTGCGGTCTTCGGGCGCCAGCTCGTCGGTTTTCGACTTGTAGCGCAGCTGCGCGATCAGCACCGCACAGGCGCCTTCCAGGCGCACCACCTGGTCCCAGTTTTCGGTCTTGGCCGCGTCGAGCATCTGGCTGCTCGTGCGCTCGATCGCTTTGTAGTAGTCCAGCAAGGTGTGCTCCATGTCAGGCCCCTTGGCCCGTGGCGGGCGCAGCGGCGGCGGTGCTGCGGATCTGCTTCCACGAATCGGCCAGCGGCTCGATCAGGCCGATCACTTCGGTCACCAGCGCGCGGTCGTTGCGCAGGTTGGCCAGGGTCAGGCGCTGCACGGCGTAGCTGTACAGACCACTCAGGTTCTTGGCCAGGTCACCGCCTTGGGCCATGTTCAAACCGCCCTTGAGGCCTTCTTCGAGGATGCGCACGGCCTTGCCGACGGCCATGCCCTTGGCTTCGATCTCGCCACGCTCCATGGCGCCGCGTGCGGCGTTGAGCGACTGGATGAGGCCGTCAAACAGCATGCCCACCAGCTGGTGCGGGTCGGCGGTGGTCACGCCGGTGTCGGCGGAAACCCGTTTGTAGGCGGAGGCGGCTCGTGAATTCACAGAGGTAAACATGGCTTCGGTTCCTTGTGGCTGATACCTTTCAGTATCGGCACGCACCGTGGGGACTGTAGGCGCCTTGGCGGGGAAATGGGGGGTGAATTTCATGTTGTCGTGTTCCATCGTGTAACCAGACACCAGGCGTGAAAAACCCGACCGTGCAGGGGGTGCGCAGGGTCGGGTTGGCGAGGTCCTGATCGGGCTTTATCCGGAGCTTTTGTTCCACATCGTCACCTGCTGGTTCACGAAGGCGCCCAGGCCGCTCAAGCGTCCCACGGCGGCGTCCATGGCGTTGTATTGCGCCAGGTAGCGGACCTCGGCCCGGGCGGCGCGATCGTTCACGCGGTCCTGTTCCTTGCCATTTCGGGTCACCGCCTGCTTCAACGAGTCGGTTCTGGCGTTCAGCGTACCGGCTGTGCCCGCAATACCGTCCGCGAACGCCTTGACCTTCAAGCCAAATCCCACGGTCGTTGCATCGCCATCTTCAGACGTGAACAGGTTGCGAACCGCCGAAAGATTCTCCATGGCAGCGGTGAGTTTGTCGGCCTTGACCTCCAGCGTGCCGTTCTGCGCCGCGACGATACCGATGTCGGCCAGCCTGGTGAAAGAGCCGTTGCCGGTGACGGAGCGCATCATGCCGCGCAGGGCGTTCTGCAGGCCAACGGCGGTGCTGTCGCCCTGCAGGGATCCCGCCGTCTTCGTGGTTTCGTTGTAGGCCGTGGCCGTGGTCAGCAAGGTGCTGATGCTGTTGTAAGCATCGACGAAAGCCTGGATGTTCTTTTTCATGCCTTCGGTGTCGGCGCTGATGTTGATGTCCACCGCAGCCGTTGTGGGCTTCTTGAGCGTGAGCGTCAACCCGGGCACGGTGTTCGAGAGCTGGTTGGTGGAACTCTCGAGATCCACGCCATCGATCGAAAACTTCGCGTTGGCCGCAGGCTGGGCCTGGGTCATGCCGCCCAGGGCCCCGCCGCCGAAAGCCAGTTTCTGCAAGCCGTCTGCGTTCCCGCCCGTGACCGCCACGGTGAAGGTGTTGGCCGCGCCGGTTTCCTTGCCACGCATGACGATGCGTTCGCCGGAAGCATCTTTGAGAACGGTTGCGGTCACTCCAACGTCGCTGCTGTTGATCTTCGCGGCAATCGCCGCAGGGCTGTCCTCACCCGCCAGGATCTCGACGTCCTTGATCGCTCCACCCGCGACCGAAAAACTCAGCGTGCCGGTACCGAGTCCGCTGGCCGTGTTGAGCACACCGCTGGCTGCAGACTGCGAGGAAGCCAGCGAAGCCACCGACAGCGAGAACCGCCCGGCCGTTGCCGTGGAGGTCGCTGAAACCGCCACCTCTGCAGCATTGCTGGAGGTGGCGTTGAAGCCGCTCCAGTTTTTGGGATCGCCCAGCTTGGCAGCCAGCGTGCCCAGGTTGTCGATGCTGGACTTGATCGTGCTGAGGATGGAAATCTTCGACTGGAAGCTGGTCGCCTGTCGCTGCAAGGGCTGCAGCGGAGCACGCTCCAGAGCAACCAGCTGCGACACGATGCTTTTGACGTCGATGCCGCTGGCAAGACCGGGAGAGGTGATGGAGGCCATGGATTTCCTTCTCGGGATATGCAGGGAGCACGAACACTTTCATGCACCCTGGATATCCCGCAAGCGCCGAAGCAGCGGGGCGGTTTTCACCACCACCGCCGCCCCGGTTGCCGCACCCGAAGGTGCGGCTCTTGCGGTCAAGCGATCAACGCAGCAGGGACAGAACGCCCTGGGGTGCCTGGTTGGCCTGGGCCACCATGGCGGTACCAGCCTGTTGCAGGATCTGTGCGCGCGACAGGTTGGACGTTTCCTTGGCGAAGTCGGCGTCCACGATACGGCCGCGGGCGGCAGAGATGTTTTCCGACTGGATCTGGATGTTGCTCACGGCGTTCTCGAAACGGCTCTGCAGGGCGCCCAGGTTGGCGCGCGAGCTGTTGATCGCGTCGAGTGCGCTGTCGATCTGCGTCAGCGCGGCGGTGGCGCCAGCGGTGGACGACACGTCCAGCACGTCCAGGGCGCCGGTGGTGCCGGCGGTGGAGGTCAGGCCCGTGGCGGCGTCGATGCCGGTCAGGGTGCCGTCGTCAGCGCCGCCGACGGTGAAGGAGCCGTCCCAGGTGCCTTCTTCGGTGGCGGTGAAGTCGATCGAATCGGTGGTCGAGTTGTAGGCTGCGTTCACACCGGTTTCGCCGGACTTGGCGTTGATGGCGCTGACCACCTGGTTGATGCGGTTGGCGGCGCTGCCCGAGGCGGGAATGATGCCGATGTCCACGGCAACACCGCTCTTGCCGGTGATCGTCAGGTCACCGATGGCGGTGGCCGTGCCGAAGGCGGTGGCGGCAGCTGCTGCGCCCGTTGCCGAAGCAGCACCGGTGTCGGCGTTGCCCAGCGAGGTCAGGTTGGCATCGGCGATCGAAGCCACGTTGATCGACTCGCCAGCGTTGGCGCCGACCTGGAAGGTCTGGTTGGTGAAGCCGCCGTTGAGCAGCTTGGTGCCGTTGAACTGGGTGGTGTCGGCAACACGCTGGATCTCTTGCTTGAGCTGGCTCACTTCGGCCTGCAGGGCGGTGCGGTCGGTGTCGCTGTTGGTGGCGTTGGCCGACTGCACAGCCAGTTCACGCATGCGCTGCAGCATGTCGCCGACTTTGCCGAGCGAACCTTCAGCGGTCTGCGCCAGCGAGATGCCGTCGTTGGCATTGCGGGCTGCCACGTTCAGGCCGCGAACCTGGGCGCTCATGCGCTCCGAGATCGCCAGGCCAGCAGCGTCGTCCTTGGCGCTGTTGACACGCAGACCCGAGGACAGGCGCTGCATGGAAGTGGCCAGTGCGCCTGCCGAAGAGGACAGGTTGCGCTGGGCGGTCATCGACATCACGTTCGTATTGATGGTGGTCATAACTAACTCCTAAAGGATGGATAAAAAGTAATCCGGCATTGCTGCCAATCTCAACGCCAGCCAGAAGGCTGGCCGCCATGACCGGAGCTGGCTGCACGCGCCGGATGGACCCCAGGTCTCTTCCAACTCGCCGCTTCACTTGCCGGACGACGAACCTTTCTAGAAGTCCGTTGAGTTCAATTTCGGAGACCTGGGCAGATTCTTTAGCCCTGCTTGAAATTCGTTTCGCAGATAAGACGGTGCACAGGGGTCCTGTTCGGTGCTTTGCCGCGTGGCGCCTGCAGAGGCAGGACCGCTTTGAGAACCAAAGACGTAGGTGATTGGATGACACGCGGGTGCTGAACTCCTGACACCCGGTACAGCCGTTTACCGATTCAAGTTTTTTTACGCCTCGACACAATTACATACATCGGGTCAGGAGTTGTAAGCAAGTCGCCAACAGCACTGACCCCACCACCGAAGGAAACATCATGGACAGCGAACAACTCCTGGCAGAAATCCGCGAAGCCAACCTGACCTATCTGATGCTGGCTCAGAACCTGATCCGCAAGGACCGCGCCGAAGCGCTGTTCCGCCTGGGCCTGACCGAAGAAGCCGCCGACTTGCTGGGCATGCTGTCCACCGCGCAACTGCTGAAGATCGCGTCTTCCAACATGCTGCTGTGCCGCTTCCGTGTGGACGACGACCTGGTGTGGAACCTGCTGACCAGCCACAACGTGAAGAAGGTGGACAACGCCACCACCACGCAGCTGCACGCCAGCATCCTCATGGCTGGCAAGTTCGCCGAGTCCATGGCCGCCCACTGATCTGCGCGGTTACAAGTTTTCCTTCCCTCACGCTCCAGGAGCACACCATGGCCGTCGGCAAAAGCATCCTCAACGAGTCCCGCGACATCGAACGTGCGGTGGCCCTGATCCAGCTCGGTGCGCGCCTGCAGGTGCTGGAGTACGAAACTTCTCTGTCGTATGAGCGCCTGTTGCGCCTGTACAAGGAAGTGGCGGGCAAGAGCCCCTCGAAAGGCCAGTTGCCTTTCTCCACCGACTGGTTCCTGACCTGGCAGCCCAACATCCACGCCTCGCTGTTCCTCAACATCCACGAGTACCTGAGCAAGACCAGCGAACTCGAAGAGATCGACACGGTGATCAAGGCCTTCCGCCTGTACAACGACCAGATGACGGCCAGCTCGATCGAGCCCATCCTCTCTGTCACCCGCGCCTGGCGCCTGGTGAAGTTCGTGGACAACGGCATGCTGACCCTGACCAAGTGCACCTGCTGCGGTGGCAACTTCGTCACCGAGCCCTACGAGAACCGCCACTTCGTGTGCGGCCTGTGCCAGCCTCCGGCGCGTGCCGGCAAGGGCGCGGCCTCAGGCGGGCTCCGCTTGCACTGAAACTTGAGCCCCCACGCTCCGCCGCTGCGCGGGTCGCTGCTCCCCCGAGGGGGTGCGGCCTTGCTTGGGGGGCCCGGCGCGGCGGCCACGGCCTTCAAAACATGAAATGGACCCCGATGCGGGTCCATTTCGCGTTTATGGGTCCCTTCAATCGCACCTAGAGTTGGTCGATAGATAAGGCATTCCCCCAAAGTCACGCGTCACCCGGGTGCCGCGTCCTCTTTCAGGCCCAAACACATGTTCGTCATCATCGGTTTTGTCGTTTCGATGCTTTGCATCTTCGGCGTCTACATCTTCCACGGCGGCAACATCGGCGTGGTGCTCAAGGCTTTGCCGTTCGAGATGACCACCATCCTGGGCGCGGCCTTGGGGGCTTTCCTGATCAACAACCAGATGAAGGTGGTCAAGGCCTCGTTCAAGGGCCTGGCCGGTTGCTTCAAGGGCAGCCGCTACACCAAGGCGCGCTACATGGAGCTCATGGCGCTGCAGTTCGACATCTTGCAGAAGGCGCGCAAGGAAGGCCTGATGGCGATCGAGCAGGACGTGGAGAACCCGCACGACTCGGCGGTGTTCAAGAAGTACCCCACCATCGCCGCCGACCACCACGTGGTCGAGTTCATCACCGACTACCTGCGCATGATGGTCTCGGGCAACCTGAACGCACACGAGATCGAGTCGCTCATGGACAGCGAGATCGAAACCCACCACCAGGAAGCGCACGCGCCGGTGGCCGCCATCGGCCGCCTGGCCGGTGGTCTGCCGGCCTTCGGCATCGTGGCCGCCGTGCTGGGTGTGGTGAACACCATGGGCTCGGTGGGCCAGCCGCCCGCGGTGCTCGGCGGCATGATCGCCTCCGCCCTGGTCGGCACCTTCCTGGGCATCTTGCTGGCCTACGGCGTGTTCGAGCCGCTCGGTGGCCTGATGGACCAGAAGGTGGAAGAGAGCAGCAAGGAATTCCAGTGCATCAAGACCACGCTGCTGGCCAGCATGCAGGGCTACGCGCCTGCCACCGCCATCGAGTTCGGCCGCAAGGTGCTGCTCTCCGACGTGCGCCCGACCTTCAATGAGTTGGAAGCCCACGTCAAAGGCAAGAAGTAATCCAGCGGAAAGCACAGCATGGCGGACGGCAAAAAACTTCAACCCATCATCATCAAGCGCATCAAGAAGAGCGGCCATGCCGCTCACGGTGGCGCCTGGAAGATCGCCTACGCCGACTTCGTGACGGCCATGATGGCTTTCTTTCTGCTCATGTGGCTGCTGGGCTCCACCGCCAAGGGTGAGCTCGACGGCATCGCGAGCTACTTCCAGTCGCCGGTGAAGGTCTCGCTCATGGGGGGGCCGGGTACCGGCAACAGCAGCAGCATCCTGCCCGGCGGTGGACGCGACCTGAGCAAGTCGTTTGGCCAGATGGACAGCGGCGAGGCCGAGCGTGCCGCCAAGATGATGGGGGCCCAGATGGCCCAGGAGCTCAAGGCCCGCCAGGAATCCGCGCGGCTGGACGCGCTGGAGAAGAAGATCACCGTGTTGATCGAGAAGAGTCCCAAGCTCGCCGAATTCGGCTCGCAGATCCAGCTGGAGAAAACCACCGACGGCTTGCACATCCAGATCGTGGACCAGCAGAACCGCCCGATGTTCGACACCGGCAGCTCGCTGGTGAAGCCCTACATGCGCGACATCCTGCACGAGATCGGCAAAGCGTTGGGCGACGTGGAAAACAGCATTGCTCTCGCGGGCCACACCGACGCCACACCCTATGGCAGCGGCGAGCGCGGTTACAGCAACTGGGAGCTCTCGGCCGACCGGGCCAACGCCTCACGCCGCGAGCTGGTCTCGGGCGGTCTGCCCGACAACAAGCTGCGCCGCGTGGAAGGCCTGGCCTCCAGCCGGCTGCTGCGGCCCGAGACGCCCACCGATCCGATCAACCGGCGCATCAGCATCGTGGTGATGACGCAGGCGGCCGAGGACCGCATGACGCCCAGCCCCATCCCTGCGGTCGTAGCGCCAGGCGCTGCCGCGACGGTCGTTGAAACATCCATGGCACCCGCGCTTCAGATTCCCGCCGAAGTGACGAAATCAACTTCAGGGAGCGGCGGCTGAACGGCCACCGTCTCCACCCCATCGACCCACCCGCCCTCGGAGGCTTGCATGTCCACCCCGATGAAATTCCTGATCGTTGACGACTTCTCCACCATGCGCCGCATCGTGCGCAACCTGCTGAAAGAAATCGGTCATACCGATGCGGACGAGGCCGAAGACGGCGCCATCGCCCTGGCCAAATTGCGCAACGGTGCGTTCAATTTCGTGGTCTCCGACATCAACATGCCCAACATGAACGGTTTCGAGCTGCTGGCTGAAATCAAGAAAGACGAAAAGCTCAAGCACCTTCCGGTGCTGATGGTGACGGCCGAAGCCCGCAAGGAAGACATCGTGCTGGCGGCCCAGAGTGGCGCGGCTGGCTACATCGTCAAGCCCTTCACCAAAGCGACGCTGGAAGACAAGCTGGCCAACATCTTCAAGAAGCTCGGCATTTAAAGGACCGATGCCATGAACCACGATGACGCAGCGAACCCCGGCCATCCGCAGATGTTCCAGCAACTCGGCTCGATCACGCGCCAGTTGCACGACGCACTGAAAGAACTCGGCTACACCGACAAGCTCAAGGGCACGGTCGACCAGTTGCCCGATGCACAGAGCCGCCTGTCCTACATCGCCCGCCTCACCGGCGAGGCGGCCGACAAGGTGCTCAACCATGTTGAACTCGGCAAGACCGAGCAGGGCCTGATCGCCGAGCGCGGTCGCCAGCTGGCCGACACCATTTCCCGCGTGCCGGCGCTGGCCAAGGCCATGCCCGAGCTGATGGAGTGGACGAACGACATCATCCAGACCAGCGAGCAGACCGATGCGCGCTTCACCGACATCATGATGGCGCAGGATTTCCACGATCTCACCGGCCAGGTGATCGCCCGTGTGGTGCAACTCGCCGGCACCATCGAAGAGCAGTTGCTCGGCCTGCTGCTGCAATCCGCGCCTTCGGGCCAGCCGGGCCAGGACCACGCCTACGAACTGGCCGGTCCGGTGGTCGATGGCACCGGTCGCACCGATGTGGTCAATGACCAGCAGCAGGTGGACGATCTGTTGGCCTCCCTCGGTTTCTAACGGTTTTGATCAGCGGGGTTCCTCCCCGCTTTCTCAAAAGTGGTTTTGATAAGCGGGGTTCCTCCCCGCTTTATCCCCCTTTAGTTTTGCGGCCAGCCTCGCAGAATGGGCTCATCAAATCGATGAGCTCATTGCGATGGATTCCTCCAGTCAAGACAAGAACCTGCCAGCCACCGCGCAGCGCCTGAAGAAGGCGCGCGACGATGGCCAGGTGCCGCGTTCCAAGGACTTGTCCAACCTGTCGGTGCTCGGTGGCGGCTGCTTGCTGCTGCTGGCGCTGGCCCCCACGGGCTTCGAGAAACTGCGCGGGGCGTTGCAGAGCCAGCTGCGCTTTGACCACGCGTCGCTGCAGCAGCCGGGCCAGATGCTGCAGCGCCTGGCCGATGTGTTTGCCCAGGGCCTCATGCTCTATTTGCCACTGGGCGTGCTCGTGCTGGCCGTGGCCATCGGGGCCACCGTGGCCTCGGGTGGCTACGCGCTGAGCACCAAACCCCTGATGCCCGACTTCAGCCGCGTCAACCCGCTCAAGGGCATCGGGCGGCTGTTCTCCAAACAGCAACTGGTCGACACCTTCAAGCTCGCCGGCGTGACCGCCGTGGTGGCCTTTGTCGCCTGGCAGTTCATCCGCTCGCACGTGGAGCTGTTCGGCACGCTGGTGATGCAGCCCCTGGAGTCCGGCATTGGCCAGCTCGGCAACTGGATCGTGGCCGGCGTGGGCCTGCTGCTGCTGGTGGTGGCGTTCTTTGCGATCGTCGATGTGCCGCTGCAGAAGTTCCTGCACGGCAACCAGCTCAAGATGTCCCTGCAGGAAGTCAAGCAGGAACACAAGGAAGCCGAAGGCGACCCGCATGTGAAATCGCAGCGGCGCGCGCGCCAGCGCGAGATGGCCCAGCGCAACAGCGTGGGCGCAGTACCCAAGGCCGACCTGGTGGTGATGAACCCGACCCACTACGCGGTGGCGATCCGCTACGACGATGCCTCCATGAACGCGCCGCGCGTGGTGGCCAAGGGCGCCGATCTGATCGCCATGAAGATCCGCGATGTGGCCAAGGCGCACAACGTGCCGGTGCTGCAGTCGCCCATGTTGGCGCGTGCGCTCTATGCGCACGCCGAGATCGACGGTGAGGTGCCCTCGGCCCTGTACACCGCCGTGGCCCAGGTGCTGGCCTACGTGTACCAGCTCAGGGCCGCCCTCAAGGGCCAGGGCGCCATGCCGGGCGAGATGCCGGTGCCGCAGGTGCCGCCCGAGCTGGATCCGCACTTCAAGAAATCCGCTTCCAAGGACGCCGAATGAACGCCCTCGCTCCCCTGCAGCAATGGTTTGCGCGCAACGCCGGCTGGGCCGGTGGCCTGGCCGCCCCGATGCTGGTGATCACCATCCTGTCGATGATGGTGTTGCCGCTCCCGCCCTGGGTGCTCGACACGTTCTTTACCCTCAACATCGCGCTGGCCCTGGTGGTGATGATGGTGGCGGCCTACATGCGCCGCCCGCTCGATTTCTCGGTGTTCCCCACCGTGCTGCTGCTCACCACGCTGCTGCGCCTGTCGCTCAACGTGGCGTCCACCCGCGTGGTGCTGCTCGAAGGCCACACCGGCCCGGGCGCGGCCGGCGCGGTGATCGAGGCCTTTGGACACTTCCTGATCGGCGGCAACTTCGCGGTCGGCTTCGTTGTGTTCGTGATCCTGGTGGTGATCAACTTCATCGTGATCACCAAGGGCTCGGAGCGCATTGCCGAGGTGTCGGCCCGCTTCACGCTGGACGCCATGCCCGGCAAGCAGATGGCGATCGACGCCGATCTGAACGCCGGCCTGATCGACGAGAAGCAGGCCAAGAAACGGCGCCAGGAAGTGGGCGACGAGGCCGAGTTCTTCGGCTCCATGGACGGCGCCTCCAAGTTCGTGCGGGGCGATGCCATTGCCGGCATCCTGATCCTGGTCATCAACATCATCGGCGGCTTCGCGGTGGGCGTGATGCAGCACGGCCTGTCGGCCAGCGAAGCGGCCAGCACCTACATCCTGCTGGCGGTGGGCGATGCGCTGGTGGCGCAGATTCCCTCGCTGCTGATCTCGGTGGCCGCGGCCATGGTGGTCTCGCGCGTGGGCAAGGACGAGGACCTGGGCGCGCAGGTGATGCAGCAGATGTTCATCTCCGCCAAGGTGATGGGCATCGTGGCCGCGGTCATGTTCCTGCTGGGCGTGATCCCGGGCATGCCGCACGTGGTGTTCCTGGCCTTCGCCGCGATTTTTGGTGGCCTGGCCTGGTGGCGCGTGCGGGTGGATGCCCGCCCCGTGGTCGAGCCCGAAGCACCCGCCGCGCAGAGCGACGGAGAAGCCACCTGGGACGACCTGCAGCCGGTGGACCTGCTCGGCCTGGAACTGGGTTACCGCCTGATCGCCATGGTCGACAAAACCCGCCAGGGCGACCTGCTCACCCGCATCAAGGGCGTGCGCAAGAAATTCGCGCAGGAGGTGGGTTTCCTGCCGCCGGCCGTGCACGTGCGCGACAACCTCGAACTGCGCCCCAGCGCCTACCGCATCACCCTGCGCGGCGTGGTGGTGGGCGAGGGCGAGGTGTTCCCCGGCATGTTCCTGGCCATCGATCCGGGCGGTATCGGCACGCCGCTGATCGGCACCCCCACCACCGACCCGGCGTTTGGTCTGCCCGCGCACTGGATCGAAGACAAGCAACGTGAAAACGCGCAGATGGCCGGTTTTACCGTGGTTGATTCCGAGACTGTGCTGGCCACGCATCTTTCACACTTGATGCAAGTCCAGGCAGCCAAGTTGCTGAGCCGGACGGAGACCCAGGACCTGGTTGAACACGTCACCAAGCTGGCCCCCAAATTGATCGAAGAAGTCGTGCCCAAGATGATCTCCGTTGCCTCCTTCCAGAAAGTGCTGCAGCTGCTGCTGGAAGAGTCGGTGCACGTGCGTGACATCCGCACCATCATCGAAGCCATCGCCGAGCACGCCACCGCCACCACCGACCCGCAGGAGCTGGCCCGCCGCGTGCGCATGGCGCTCTCGCCGGCCATCGTGCAGCAGATCTACGGCCCGGTGAAAGAGCTCGAAGTGATCGCCATCGAGCCGGGCCTGGAGCGCCTGCTGATGCAGGCCCTCAGTGGCGCGGCCAACGGAGCGCTGGACCCCGGCGTGGCCGAGATGCTGAGCAAGTCGGCCACCGACATCGCCAACCGCCAGGAAGAGAAGGGCGTGCCCGCCTGCCTGCTGGTGCCCGACGCGATCCGCAACGCCATGGCGCGCCTGCTGCGCCGTGCCGCTCCCCGCCTGCAAGTGCTGGCGCACAGCGAAATTCCTGAAACCCACCTGATCCGCATTGGCCCGATTCTTGGAGAACTTGCATGAACATCCAGCGCTTCACCGCCCCGACCTCCCGCGAAGCCATGGCCAAGGCCCGCAACGCCTTCGGCGACAGCGCCGTCATCCTCTCCACCCGCTCCACCAGCGAAGGTTTTGAGGTGATGGCCGCGGCCGAGGAAAGCCTGGCCTCGCTGGCCGACAACGCCAGCCCCGCGCCGATCGCCACCCGCCCGCCCGCCGCGCCGAGCTCCTTTGCCGCCCGCGCCAAGGCCGCCGCCACGCAGGCCCAGCCCGAGTCGGTGGAGGGCGACACCGAAGCCCTGGCCATGAGCACGCTGTCGTTCCAGGAATATGTGCGTGAACGCATGCTGCGCAAGCGCCGCGAGTCGATGCAGGAAACCGCACCCGCCGAGCAACCCGCACCGCAGCGCCGCGCCCCGGTGCAAGCCGCGCCGGTGCAGCCTGCGCCGATGCCCGCTGCCGAGCCCATCGTGGTGCCGGTGCAGCGATTCAACGAGCCGGTGCAGGCCGCCTTCGGCAGCCGCCTGGGCCAGCAGCCTATCCGCACCCGCGAAGCAGAACCGTCGTGGGAAGACTCGCAGCCCTCGGTGCGTTTCGCCAGCAACGAAGACACCCGCATGGCGGTGGAGCTCTCCGCGCTGAAGGAGATGATCGAAGAGCGCTTCAACACGCTGGCCTGGCTGGGCTCTTCCAAGCAGAACCCGATCCAGTCCAACCTGATGCTGAAAATGATCCGCGCCGGTTACTCGCCCGCCATGGCCCGCGCCGTGCTGGACCGTGTGCCCGCCGACGCCGCAGCCCCGGAAGCCTTCCGCTGGCTCATGGACGTGATCACCCGCAACCTCAAGGTGAGCGCTTCCACCGCCGGCCTGTGCGACGAAGGCGGCGTGGTCTCGCTGATCGGTGCCACCGGTGTGGGCAAGACCACCACCGCGGCCAAGCTCGCGGCGCAGTGCGTCAAGCAGTACGGCGCCGCCAGCGTGGGCATGATCACGCTCGACACCTACCGCGTCTCGGGTTACGAACAGCTGCGCGCCTACGGCCGCATGCTCGGTGTGGTGGCCCACCTGGCGCACGACCGCGCCGCGCTCAAGGACCTGCTCAACCTGCTTTCGGGCAAGCGCCTGGTGATCATCGACACCGCCGGCCTGGGCCAGCGCGACCAGCGCATCCAGGACATGCTCGACGTGCTGGACATGCCCAAGGTCAAGAAGACCCTGGTGCTCAACGCCGGCTCGCAAGGCGACACGCTGGACGAAACCCTGACCTCGTTCAAGGCCAGTTCGCTGCACGGTGTGGTGCTCTCCAAGGTGGACGAAGCCGTGAAGCTCGGCCCGGCCCTGGACGCGCTGATCCGCCACCAGGTGACGCTGCGCGGCGTGGCCAACGGCCAGCGCGTGCCCGAAGACTGGCAGAACCCCGATGCCTCCGCCCTGGTGCGCATGTCCATGGGAACGGCCGGCAAGTCGGCCTTCGATCCGGTGGCCACCGACATGGGCTTCTACTTCGCCCCCACCAACGCACGCGGTGTGAACCTGGGAGCCTCGCATGTTTGAACACGGCTTTGATCAAGCCGCCGGCCTGCGCGGCGAGAGCCGCAGCGGCAGCGCTGCCTTGCTGGCGGTGGCCAGCCCGGCGCAGCCTGCGCGCGGCTACGAGTGGCTTTGCATGCTGGCCGGCTGCCTCACGAACCAGGGCCGCTCGGTCGTCATCGTTGACGGCACGGCCACCGAATCCAGCGGTGCCCAGCGCGGGAACGGCAGCCACCTTGGCCTGCTGCGCGCGCTGCAAGACCCCTCCATCGGCCACCTTGAGCAACCCGCGGACAACGCCGACTGGCTGGTGATGCCCGGTGCGCGTGGCCTGCAGGCCCTGCAGGAAACCGCGCACGCCGCGGGCGCACCGGTGGCGCTCGCGCGCCTGCTGGCGCCGTTTGCTCCGGGCGTGATCGTGCTGCTGTTCGCGCCGGCCTTTGGCCTGGCCGGCGTGTTGCCCGGTCTCAATGCCCGCACGATGGTGCCGGTGCTCGACCAGCCGCAGGCCGCCATCGACGCGTACGGTGCGGTCAAGCTGCTGCACTCGGCCGGTTTGTCGCCGGTGCTCGCGCCCCTGGCCGCCGGCGGCGCGCAGGTGCTGCAGCCACTGGTGACCTCGGTCACCGACTGCGCGGCACGCCACCTCGGGCTCACGCTGGAGAGCTGGCCCGCCCACACCTGGGGCCACCGTGCCCAGGCCTGCGCCATCACGCCGCAGGCTGAAACAGACACACACGGGTACCACGGCCTGGTCCGCGCCGCCCCGACACCACTCTGGAGCTGAAGATGTACACCGCCAAAGGCACGCTCAACCGCGACGAGCAGCTGCGCAAATACAGCCCGCTGGTGCGGCGTCTGGCCCACCACATGATCGCCAAGCTGCCGCCCAGCGTGGAGCTCGACGACCTGATCCAGGTCGGCATGATCGGCCTGACCGAAGCGATTGCGCGCTTCGAGCCCACGCAGGGCGTGCAGTTCGAGACCTTCGCCAGCCAGCGCATCCGCGGCGCGATGATCGACGAACTGCGCGAAGGCGACTGGATGTCGCGCGGCTCGCGCAAGAGCCAGAAAGACATTGAACAAGCGGTGAGCCGCCTGCAGCAGAAACTGCAGCGCGTGCCCAAGGAATCTGAAATCGCCGCCGAGCTGGGCATGCCACTGGCCGACTACCAGCACCTGCTGGCCAAGGTGCGTGGCACGCAGCTGGTGTACCTGGAGGACATCAGCGGGAACAGCGACGACGAAGACGGTTTCCTGGACCGCCACATGGGCGACAGCGAAGCCGACCCGTCGGCCAAGCTGCAGGATCACCGCATGCGCACCGCCCTGGTGGCTGCCATCAAGGTGTTGCCCGAGCGCGAGCAGCAGATCATGAGCATGTACTACGAGCACGACATGAACCTGAAGGAAATCGCAGCCGTGCTCGGTGTGACCGAATCGCGCATCTGCCAGTTGCACAGCCAGTCGATTGCGCGCTTGCGCTCGAAGCTGCGCGAGCACTGAAACAGGCGCAATACCGCAGAGGCAGTAGCCGTTGGCGAGCGGCAACGGCCACTGGTGCCAGGGGAGGGGCGTGGCTAGCATGGGCCGCCCACCCTCGACACCCACATGCCATGACCGACGCCAAACGCCCTTCGCTCGACGAGAACCCAGACCGTGCTGCCATCGATGCCACCCACGACATGGCGTCTGTTGTTGAAAACCTGATCTGGTACGGCTTTCAATCGGCCGCTGACATCGATGCGCTGATCGACGAGGGGGTCACAGCGGGTGACGGCTTCGACGTCGCCCGGGTCAAGGCCTTCGCCGCCACGACACTGGCGAAGAAACGGGCCGCCGAGGCCACTTGGCCACACGCCACCGACTGCGACAAGCTCGATCGCGCCTTTGCCCGATTGCATGAGCAGGGCATCTGCGCCCTGCATTGCACCGGTGACACCCAGGACGACGGCTTTGAAGCCGTGATCGATGCACTGAGTGACGACGGGGTTCCGGAAGACCGGTACCACGGCTACTGCTTCTATTACAGCCAGGACATCGACCGCGCCCTCGACGAAGAAGGCTTGCTGCTGGCCTATGGCCATCTCGGCCGCAGCGAAGTGAAGGAGAGGGAGCACCTCGCGGTGGGGCAGCTGGTCTGTGAAGCCCTGCGGCACGAGGGCCTCACAGTCGCGTGGAACGGTTCAACGAAGCGCCGCATTTCGCTGGCCCAGCTGGACTGGCAGCGGCGCACACCGGGCTGAGCGCAGCGCCAACCGGCAAAAAAACAAGGCCTGCCGGCGTCTCATGACGCCGGCAGGCCTTGTGCTGTGTGGGTTGATCGGGTCAGGGC